>JAZNDF010000166.1:0-39804 GCA_045587925.1 Faecousia sp. | reverse complement strand
ACTACACTATGATCAGCAATCAGTCCGGCATCATCACCAACGACGGTTTCCTGCCTGCTGTTGTGATCATTCTGGCATTTGCTGCCGGTTCTTCCGTGGTTATGTGGATGGGTGAGCAGATCACCGAGTTCGGTATCGGCAACGGCATCTCCATGATCCTGTTCGCCAACATCATCTCCGGTCTGCCCTCCGGTCTGAGCAGAATGCTGTCCATGGGCTGGTGGGCCATCCTGGTCGCCATCGTCATGCTGGCTCTGGTTCTGTTCATCATCTTTGTCAACGACGCCGAGCGTCGGATCCCCATCCAGTACGCCAAGCGCGTTGTGGGTCGCAAGATCTACGGCGGCCAGAGCACCAACCTGCCCATCAAGGTGAGCATGTCCGGTGTTATGCCCGTCATCTTCGCCCAGAGCATCTGCTCCTTCCCCGCTACCATCTGCGCCTTCTTCGGCATCAACGGCCAGAGCGGCAAGTGGTGGTTCGATGTGTTCTTCAGCAACACTTCCTGGTTCTACGCATTCGTCTACTTCATCATGATCTTCTTCTTCGGCTGGTTCTATGCTGCCATCCAGTATGATCCCGTCGAGATCGCCAACAACCTGAAGAAGAACGGCGGCTTCATCCCCGGCTTCCGTCCCGGCAAGCCCACCGCTGACTTCATCGCCAAGGTCATCAGCAAGATCGTGATCTTCGGCTCCATGTACCTTGGTGTCGTCGCGCTGCTGCCCATCATCTGCGGCAATCTGATCCCCAATGCCGGCTCCCTGGCCATCGGCGGTACTTCCGTCATCATCGTCATCGGTGTCGCACTGGAGACCGTGAAGGCCATCGAGGCTCAGATGCTGATGCGTCACTACAAGGGCTTCCTGGACTAAGCGAGGTACGCGATGAACCTGATTCTGCTGGGTGCACCCGGTGCAGGAAAGGGAACCCAGGCTGAGCTCCTGATCGAGAAGCTCGGTATTCCCTCTATCTCCACCGGCAATATGCTCCGTGAGGCAATCGCCAATGGCACGGAGACCGGCCTGAAGGCCAAGAGCTACATGGATAACGGCCTGCTCGTTCCCGACGAGGTCATCCTCGGCATCGTCGCGGAGCGCGTCGCCCAGCCCGACTGCGCCAGAGGCTTCATTCTGGACGGCGTGCCCCGCACGCTGGCCCAGGCTGAGGCCCTGGAGGCAAAGGGCGTCCGCATCGACCATGTGGTTTCCATTGAGATCGACGACGCTGTGATCGAGGGTCGTATGACCGGCCGTCGCGTCTGCACCAAGTGCGGCGCCAGCTACCACATCGTCGCCAATCCCACCAAGATCGAGGGCAAGTGTGATCTGTGTGGCTCCGAGGTCGCCATCCGCAAGGATGACACCCCCGAGACCGTCCAGAAGCGTCTGGCTGTCTACCACGCCCAGACCGAGGTCCTGAAGGACTTCTATGCAGAGCGCAAGCTGCTGCGTCTGGTGGAGGGCAATCAGGCCATCACCAAGATCACGGAAGAGATCCTGGATAAAATCGGTGCAAGAGTATGATCGCAATAAAGAATGGACATGAACTTGAGCGTATGCGCAAGGCTTGCAAAATTACCGCGGCAGCCCGTGCTCTGGCAGGGGACATGGTAAAGCCCGGCGTTACGACCAAGCAGATTGATAAAGCTGTTCACGATTTTATCGTGAGCCAGGGCGCGAAACCGTCGTTCCTCGGCTATGGCGGCTTCCCGGCAAGCACCTGTATCTCCGTCAATGATGTCGTGATCCACGGCATCCCCGGCAGCTACACACTCAAGGACGGCGACATCGTCTCCATTGATGTGGGTGCTTACTATCAGGGGTTCCATGGCGATTGTGCTGCAACATTTGCTTGCGGTAATATCTCCGAAGAAGCACAGCGGCTCATCGATGTGACCCGCGAGAGCTTCTACGAGGGTATCAAGTACGCAAAACGCGGACACCGCGTGTCCGACATCTCCCACGCCATTCAAAAGCATGTGGAGTCCAACGGTTTTTCTGTGGTGCGCTCCTTCATAGGTCACGGTGTAGGCGCGCAGCTGCATGAAGATCCGGAAGTGCCGAACTTCGGTGCTCCCGGACGCGGGCCCAGACTGCTGCCCGGCATGACACTGGCCATCGAGCCCATGGTGAACACCGGCACCTACGAGGTGCGGGTACTCCGGGACAAGTGGACGACTGTCACCGCCGACGGTAAGCTGGCTGCCCACTATGAAAATACTGTACTCATCACCGACGGGGAGCCGGAAATACTCACCGTCAACGAAGGGCTTTGATTATGGAACCTGATTGTATACGGATTTCCGACGTGGTCGTTTCGACTGCCGGCCGGGATCGGGGCCAGATGTTCTATGTGATCGGAACAGAAGGTGTGTACACCCTCCTGGCAAACGGCAAGGATCGTCCGTTGGAGAAGCCCAAGCGTAAAAAAGTCAAGCATGTAAGCAAAGTTCTTCGCGCTGAGACCAGAGTCGCGGCGAAAATTCTCGCCGGCGACAAAGTACTCAACAGCGAATTACGCAAGGATCTGGCGTATATCCGCCAAAGCATCATTTAGTCTAACCAAGGAGGTTATTGTCTTGGCAAAGGACGACGTAATCGAAATTGAGGGCATCGTCACCGATGCGCTGCCGAATGCGATGTTCAAGGTTGACATTGGCAACGGCCACACCATTCTGGCACACATTTCCGGCAAGCTCAGGATGAACTTCATCAAGATCCTGCCCGGTGACAAGGTAACCGTACAGATGTCTCCTTATGATCTGACTCAGGGTCGGATCACCTGGAGATCCAAGTAAACGACAAGAGATTTATCTCGTATGGAGGTTAAACAGTATGAAGGTAAGACCGTCCGTTAAACCCATGTGCGAAAAGTGCAAAATCATCAAGCGCAAGGGTCGCGTTATGGTAATTTGCGAAAACCCCAAACACAAGCAGAGACAAGGCTAATAGGAGGTGCTGAGAAACTATGGCACGTATTGCTGGTATTGACCTGCCCCGCGAAAAGCGTATTGAAATTGGTCTGACTTATATTTACGGCATCGGCGCTACCCGCGCCAAGGAGATCCTGGCTAAGACCGGTATTGATCCCGACATCCGCGTCAAGAACCTGACCGACGAGCAGGAGGCTCAGCTGCGTGAGGTTATCGAGAAGCAGTATCTGATCGAGGGTGACCTGCGCCGCGCTACCGCTATGAACATCAAGCGTCTGTCTGAGATCGGCTGCTACCGCGGCCTGCGTCACCGCCGTGGCCTGCCTGTCCGCGGCCAGCGCACCAAGACCAACGCTCGTACCCGCAAGGGTCCCAAGAAGACCATTGCCAACAAGAAGAAGTAAGGAGGGATATGTAACATGGCTAAAACTGCTAAGAAGGTTGTCAAGCGCCGCAGAGAGCGCAAAGTGGTTGAGAAGGGCGCTGCTCATATCCGCTCCTCTTTCAACAACACCATGGTGACCATCACCGACCTGGAGGGTAACGCTCTGTCCTGGGCTTCCTCCGGCGGTCTGGGCTTCCGTGGCTCCCGTAAGTCCACTCCCTTTGCCGCTCAGAGCGCTGCTGAGACTGCCGCCAACGCTGCCAAGGAGTATGGCCTGAAGACCGTCGAGGTCTACGTCAAGGGCCCCGGTCAGGGTCGTGAGGCCGCTATCCGCGCTCTGCAGTCCGCTGGCCTGGAAGTTGTTATGATCAAGGACGTCACCCCCATTCCTCACAATGGCTGCCGTCCCCCCAAGAGACGTCGTGTCTGATTTTGCAATAGGAGGAATATAAGAATATGGCTAAGAATATGCAGCCTGTGCTGAAGCGTTGCAGAACGCTGGGCGTTTCTCCTGCCGCAATGGGTTACAACAAGACTTCCAACAAGAACCCCGGCGGTCAGAGAAGAGCAAAGAAGTCTGAATATGCTACTCAGCTGACTGAGAAGCAGAAGGTTAAGTTCGTTTACGGTATTCAGGAAAAGCAGTTCCGTAACTACTATGAAAAGGCAGCCCGTCACGAAGGCAACACCGGTGAAAACCTGCTGAGCCTGGTTGAGCGCCGCCTGGACAATGTGGTTTACCGTCTTGGTTTTGCCAACTCCCGCCGTCAGGCCCGTCAGTTGGTCAACCACGCACATTTCACCGTAAACGGTCAGCGCGTAAACATCCCCAGCTATATGATCAAGGTTGGCGATGTGATCGCTGTTTCCGAGAAGAGCGTTTCCAACAACTTCTTCAAGGCACTCAAGGAAGCTGATGCTTTCGTTGCTGCCCCCAAGTGGCTGGACCGCGATAAGAACACCCTCACCGGCAAGGTCGTTGCTGTGCCTACCAAGGCGGATATCGACTTCGACATCGCTGTGAACCTGATCGTCGAGTTGTACTCCAAGTAATTGACCCCGTTCGTGTAAGTATGTTTTATGGTGGGGTGCATTCTACACCCCACACATCTAAGAAGGAGGGTTATTGAAATGGTTGAAATTGAAAAGCCTCGTATTACCTGCCTGGATTCCGTTGAGGATCCTTCCTACGGTAAGTATATCGTTGAGCCTCTGGAGCGCGGTTACGGTATGACTTTGGGCAACTCCCTGCGCCGGATCCTGCTGAGCAGCCTTCCCGGCTACGCCGCTACTTCTGTGAAGATCGCAGGCGTACAGCACGAGTTCTCCACTGTTCCCGGTGTGACTGAGGATGTAACTGAGATCGTTCTGAATGTTAAGCGGATGATTTTGAAGCTTTTCAGTCAGGGCACAAAGACTGTTTACATCGATGCAGTTGGTCCCTGTGAAGTGACTGCCGGCGATATTAAGGCAGACGGCGAGGTTGAGATCCTGAATCCTGAGCTGCACATCTGCACTCTGGGTGAAGGTGCCACTTTGAATATGGAGATCACCCTGTCTCAGGGTCGCGGCTATGTTCCCGCTGACCGGAATAAGACAGCACAGACCACCATCGGTGTGATCCCCATCGACTCCATCTATTCCCCTGTTAGCAAGGTGAATTATTCGGTGGAGCCTACGCGTGTCGGCGATAAGACCGACTTTGATAAGCTGACCCTTGAGGTCTGGACTGATTCTACCATCACTGCTAAGGACGCAGTGTCTCTGGGTGCCCGGATCCTTTCTGATCACCTGACTGTGTTCACCAACTTGTCTGATACTGTCAGCGCCGGCTCTACGGTTGTAGAGAAGACTGCTGACCGTCCTGACACTAAGCTGGCTATGACAATTGATGAGCTGGATTTGTCTGTCCGGAGCTTCAACTGCCTGAAGCGCGCCAACATCAACACCGTGGCTGACCTGATCAGCAAGACCGGTGAGGATATGATGAAGGTTCGTAATATGGGCAAGAAGTCCCTGGATGAGGTGCAGAAGAAACTGGAAATGATGGGTCTGTCCCTGGCCAGCGAAGATTCTGCCAACAACAACTAAAAGGAGGAAACATTCATGTTCGGAACTCGTAAGCTGGGCAAGACCAGCGCGCAGAGAAAGGCCCTGCTCCGTCAGCAGGTAACCGACCTGCTGGAGAACGGCAAGATTGAGACCACCTTCTGCCGTGCTAAGGAAGTACAGCCTGTTGTTGAGAAGATGATCACCCTTGGCAAGAAGGGTGGCCTGACCAACTACCGCAGAGCACTGTCTTTCATCACTAAGGAAGATGTTGCCAATAAGCTGTTTAAGGAGATCGCTCCCAACTATGCTGACCGTAACGGCGGCTACACAAGAGTGACCCGTACCGGCGCCCGCCGGGGCGATGCTGCTGAGATGGCAGTCATCGAGCTGGTGTAATGAAATTATGAAAAAAGCGCGTGCTGCAAATGCAGTACGCGCTTTTTATAATGCAAAATGGGTTCTATAAAACAAACAAGGGCGCATTGCAGGCTTTTGCAATGCGCCCTTGGGTTATGTGTATAAGAAATCCCCCAACAGCTTAAGCTGTTTCCTTTATAAATTCCTCCAGCAGTGTATCTTGCAGCTTTTTAAGCAGTGCCGGTGCTTTGCCGCCGACTTGGATACCGTCAACTGCTTCAGCAGACAGGCACAGGGCACCTGCAGAGGAAACCATAACTTCATCAGCATCAAACAATTCATCCACTGTATAGGGGCGCTCAGTAACAGGGATCTCCAGATTTCCGCAAGCCTTAATAATATGCTTTCGGGCAATGCCGGGCAGGATCAAATTGTCGGTTGGTGCGGTGATCAGGAATCCGTCTTTGATAATGTGTACATTGCTGTGGGCGCACTCAGTAACTCTGCCGTTTCTATGAAACACGGCTTCGAAGCAGCCTGCTTCCTTCGCTTTTTGGGATGCAATGACTGCGGGGATCAGATTGACTGTTTTGATATTGCAGTGGTAAAAGCGGGTGTCCTCCATTGTGATCAGGCGGACCTTTTTATAAATATCCAAAATTTCCTTTGGATAGATGTTTATCCAAAGGTTAGCCTTCGTATCCTTTGAATAGGTGTGATTTCTTACCGGGTCAGAGCCTCTGGTTGCCTGAAAATAGATAAAATTATTGCCTGTATCCATTTTTGATACCATTTCATTGAGCAGGGCTTTCAATACCTCCTTGGTGCAGGGCAAATGGATTTGGAGAAATTCTGCGCTGTTATAAAAACGGTCAATATGCTCGTCCGCAGCGAAGATTTTGTAGTTTCGGCTATATGTCGCGTCGTATACACCGTCCCCAAAGAAACAAACCCGGTCACTCATAGGAATGGACATATTTTCAATTTCATCATACACACCGTTGTAATATCCCAGATTTTTCATTGTTTGACATCACCTTTTCAAAAGAATTACTTTGCCGGGGGTGGCACCGTTATAGATGGCATTTTCAGCTGTCAATTGTCCGTTTACAAAGACATAATTGAGTCCCTCGGCCCGTTTGGTATTATCCAGATAATCCGCCCGGTCCAGGATCGTGTCCGGGTCAAATACGCAGATATCTGCATCATAACCTTCGGCGATCAGGCCCTTGCTTTCCAGTCCGTATACATAGGCAGGCAAGGCGGTCATTTTCCGGATCATTTCCGGAAGGGACACCACCTGGCGCTGGCGGACATATCTGCCAAGCACACGGGGGAACGATCCTCTGAGCCGGGGGTGATAGGAAGTGCTGTTACCGGCAGAAGCAGAATCGGTACAGATCATAGTCCGTTCCCACGCCATAACCGTTTCCACATCCTCTTCGCACATAGAGAAGAAGGTCGCCTTGCACTGGGGCTGTTCCGCAAGAATATCGAACAGGGTTTCGTATACATCTTTGCCGTGGAGCTGCGCCGCATCCGTCAAGGTCAGGCCGCTGAAGGAAGGGTTGAAGGTGCAGGTGTTGATCTGCACCCAGGACAAATTCCCGCCCCACTTTTGAAGGTTCTGTGCCTTAAATTCACTGCGAAGCTTGGGATCCCGCATATATTCAGGCAAATGATCGTTCACATAGGCATTGGGGATAAAACGGGCCGCCAAGCTGGTGGAGGATGCAATATAGGGATATACATCGCAATACAGATCCGCACCCTCTCCAATGGCTTGCTGGAGCATAGCCAGTGTGGTGTTCACCTTTCCGTGATTTTGGCGGAACATCGCCTTGTGATGGGAAAATATAGTGCGCACATCGGCCGCCTTGGCAACAGTGATCATCTCAGCCACCGCCTCCAACAGACCGTCTGCTTCATTTCGAATATGGGCAGAGATCATACCGCCGCATTCCTTGGCGACCTTGGCAAGATAAATCAGCTCCTCGGTCCGGGCATAACAGCTGGGGGTGTAGATCAGACCGAAAGAGACGCCCAGCGCGCCGGCCTGTAAGCCGTCACAAAGAAGCATACCCATTTTTTCCAGTTCTGCCTGAGTGGCATTTCGCTTTTCCATACCCATAACCACCCGGCGCAAAGCGCGATGGCCAACGAATGTGGCAAGGTTGGAGCCCTGCGGCACATTGGCCGCATTTGCAAGCATCGTGCCCGGCATAATGATTTCTCCGTTTTCACAGTCAGGCCAGCTGCTTGTGCCGCAGGTACCGCCAATGCTGGTGGTAATGCCCTGCTCGGCCTTTTCCGCCTGTCCGGGAGCAGAAAACAAGGTCTTGTCCGAGTGGCTGTGGGAATCGATAAATCCGGGCGTGACCGTAAGACCGCCGGCGTCGACGGTCTTTTTACTGCTCTGTGTGATCCTTGGAGCAATGCAGGCGATCTTTCCGTCCTTGATCGCCAAGTCGCCGGGAAAAGCGGGGCGTCCTGTGCCGTCGATTATATTTCCGTTCTTTATAATGATATCGTACATAGTAAGCCTCCTGGGCACCGGTTATTTATAGGCGATACCTGCCAGAGAATCGTCTACAATGCTTTTGAATACGGTACAGTTTGGGTGCTGAAGCAGCAATTCTTCCACAAAAGGTGCTTTTTCTTTTCTTACAATACATAAAACGATCCGGGTGGATGCTTTGGAATAGGCGCCTTGTGCAGAAATGATCGTGGCTTTTTGATGAAGCTGATTGATAATATCTGCGCAAAGCTGTTCTGCATTCTGGGTGATGATCTCAAATTTCACGGTTTCGTTTTTTGAGGAACGCATCCTGCTGCAAACGGAGCTGGTGATAAAGGAATATACAATGCTGCAGATGACCGGCTCCATCGAATTGCCATACACAAAGTAGGAGCTGATGGCAATGAGGATGTTGATAAAGAAAATAATGGTCATCAAATTCAAGTGGGGTCTCTTGTGTTTGATCAGGGCGGATATGATGTCGATGCCGCCGGCTGAGCCGTTGAGATTTAAGGTGAAAACATACAGTAGACCCCGAAGGGTTCCGGCGGCTACCGGTGCCAGAACAATGCTTGTGCCGGTGGCTGTGGAATAGGAAAAAGCCGACAGATCCAGCGCTTCCAGCAAAACCATCGAGGCAGAAAAAGTAACAATAAAAATGGTGCTTTTCACAGCAAATTCCCGGTTAAGGACGATAAACGCCGTAACGATCAGGGGCAGGTTGACCAGAAAGGCCAGATAGCCCATATTGATGTGGAACGCATCCTGAATCATCGTGCAAATTCCGTCAATACCTGCCGGGGCAAACTGATTGGGAAAGACAAACAAAATGTAATTGAGTGCGGCGGCAAATGCGATCGCGGCAATGGCAAAAAAACTGAATGCTTTTTTTACCTGTGTCATAGGATACCTCACAAAAAAATAGTCTTGTGCATATCCTAGCAGACTGGTATAATATAGTCAAATACTTTGAAATTATAAAAGTCATAGATACAAACTATAACGAGGTGGGGTTTATGTTTCGCAATCTTCGGTATGTATATGCGGTGTATGAGGAAGGCAGTTTTACAAGGGCGGCGGAAAAGCTGTTTATTTCCCAGCCGTCACTGAGTGTTGCCGTCAAAAACATTGAAAAGGAGATCGGTGCCGAGCTGTTTGAACGAAGAGGGGGCGGCGTCCGGCTGACAGAAGTGGGCAGGGCATATATCGGGGCCGCGGAAAAGATCCTCCGGGCGGAGAGCCAGTTCCGGCGTGAGGTCAATGACATACAGGACTTGCAGTCCGGTCAGATCGTTCTGGGGGGATCCAACTATTTGTCCTCTTATGTACTGCCTAAGATCATCAATAAATTTACCACCTTGCACCCGCGGGTGACCATTTCTCTTGTGGAGGCAAATTCCTGCAATCTGATAGACTTGATGGACCGGGAGCAGGTGGATATGATCGTGGACAATGTGGAAGCCTCTGAAAAATATGTCAGATACCCCCTTCTGGAAGAGGAAATTTTATTGTGCGTGCCCAAGGACGATCCCATAAACCGGGGACTTGAAGACCGCCGGATCGATCCGGAACAAATTTACACCGGGGAAATCGACCTGGAAACGGTTGCCCCTGTTTCCCTGAAAGCCTTCCAAAATGAGAAATTTATACTCCTGAAGCCGGGAAACAATATGCACAGCAGGGCAATAGAGCTGTTTGCAAAGTATGATATGACGCCCAATGTGGTCTTTTCTGTGGATCAGCTGAATATTGCTTACGCAATGACCGATTCCGGTGTGGGACTTTCCTTTGTGCCGGATACCTTTTTTAAGTACGGACAATTTCGGGAAAGTGTTGTGCTGTACAAGGTGGACAGGCATTGCAGCAGAACCTTGCACATTGCCCATCTGCACAATAAGTATTGCACAAGGGCAATGGGTGAATTTGTGAAGCTTGCAAAGGAAGTTATAAAATAAGGTCTGCGGTGCTTCTGCTGTTACACATCAAAATCCGTGAATTTATTGGGGGTCGTGCCGGTTTTCCTTTTGAAGGCATCATAAAAGCCGCTGATGCTGTCAAAACCGCTGTCCAGGGCAATGTCGATCATTTTCTTATTTGTGGTCTGGAGCAGCCGGATGGCATATTGGAGCCGCTTTTCTACCACATACGCCTTAAAGGAGATACCGTTAACAGCGGAAAAACGGCGGGAAAAGGTGCTTTCGGTCATTCCGGCCTTTTGGGCGGCATCCTGCAAACGGATGCCTGCTGTAATATGGGAATCAATATAGTCCATCAGCTCCAGCATTTCATAATAATCCTGGCTGACAGGACGAAACGGGTCCTTTGCGGCCTTTTCTGCCTTGATAAAAAACTCCGTCAGCTTGGCAGAGGCCAGCTCATATCGGAAAGGGGCATCTGGCTTCCATTCTTCGTAAATTTCACGCAGCAGGGGAAACAGGGGACTGCCCTTGATCACATTTTCCTGCCGCTGGATGCACTTGAGAAAAAACATAAAATGCCGGGGGTCGGAAAAGGCATTTCGGGTAAGGGTAAAGACGCAAAGGCGCAAGCCTGTATTCCCAAAGGAAGCAAAGTGCCGCTTTTGACCCAGCTTTAAGAATATAATATCCCCGGTCTCAACAAAATGGCACTGATCTTCGATTTCCCACACTGCCGAGCCCGCCAGCACTATGCAGATCTTAAAATCTGTATAGTGCAGATCTCTGGGCGCAGTGCGGGAATTGCGGCTTTTTTCCAGAGTGGAGACGGAAAAATTACTTTTATTGACTAAGATCATACCCTGTCACCTCTTGGTGTCATCATAGCATAAAAATATACAGAATGCAAGAAATCGAAATAAATAAGCAAAAATAAGGCAGAAAAACCGACCGGATCTCGTTTATTATATGTACATACGCAAAAACACGGAATGAGAGGAGAAACAAATGTTTGAAGTGATCGTGATCGGCGCAACCTTTGCCGCCGCGGGCATTGCCCGGAAATATCAGGATAAGTGCCTGGTGATCGAGCGCAGTATGCAGGCAGGCTGTGAATTTTTCGGCGCACTGGATTTTTCGGTGGCGGAAACGGAGATCTATCCTTATTTTCAGGACTGCCACATCCGTTTTGCCGCAGAGCTTGTTTCTGTGGAAGAAACAAAGGACGGCTTTGCCTGTGTGACCTACGGGGTAGACGGCTTTTCCACCTATTACGCAAAGAAGGTCATCGACACCCGCTGTAACGAGGAAATGTGCGTGTCCAAGACCTACAATCTGCTCGTCCACAGCGAGGAGACGCCCGTATTTTCCGATGCAGTCCCGGTAAAAGCACTGGGCGGGGATCGCTATTTGGTGCGCTGTCCTGTGCTGCTCTCCTGCGGATATGTGGAGGCAAGAGCTCAGGCCCGGAAGCTGATGGAGCAGTTCTCTGAGACCCAGCGGCTGGTTCTTTCAGCCAATGAATTTGACTATCATACAAAAGACGGCTACCCGCAAACGAAGGACGGTATTTTGTATCTGCCCTCAAAAGCCTATGAAACACCCGATGCAGCAATAAAAGCAGGACAGGAGGTAAGCATATGATTTATCTTTCCGAAATTCATAAGGGACATCGCACCCTCAGCCCGGTTCCTGCTCCTGTATTTGAAAAAGAATTTGATGTGATCGTCTGCGGATTGGGCACTGCCGGTGCCCTCAGCGCCCTGTTTTCCGGGGAAAACGGACTGTCGGTGCTGGGAATTGAGACCTTCACCGCTGTGGGCGGCACGCACACCGTAGGCGGCGTGGTGGGACATTACTTTGGATGTCCGGGCGGTCGCTATGAAGAATTGGAGCAGAAGGTTGTTTCCTACGCCCAGCGCTGCACCTGCACCTTCCCGGAAAGCAGAAAGCTGGTAACAGAGCAGGCACTGCGGGAGCAGGGTGTGGAGATCTGTTATAAGTCCACTGTCTGCGGCGTTTATCTGGAAGAGAATAAAGTGATCGGCCTGCGGGTGGTTAAGAACGGCAGTGTGGTAAATTACGGCGCAAAGGTCGTAATGGACTGCACCGCAGAGGCCTGTGTGGCAACTGCGGCAGGCTGTCAGACCCAGTGCGGCAGAGGCATTGACGGACAGACCCAGCCCTATTCCCTGGTGTCTGTTATCCACAACGGGGAAAGATACCGGTATACCAATGTGGACTTCGGACGGGTGGATCAGTTTGATCCTGTGGACCTTTCCAAGGCGATCCTGTTCTCCAGAGCCTATCAGATGGGCGAAGGTCACACCGGTGTTACCCAGATCGCTCAGATGCCCCTTTTGGGAATGCGGGAGGGAAGACGGATCGTTGCCGAGGAGCAGGTCCTTCTTGAGGATCTGTTCTCGGATAAGCAGACAGAAACCCCGATGTATTACGCCTATGCGGATCTGGATAAGCACGGCTGGGACATTGCCTTTGACGGCGAAAAGCTGGGAGATTGGGCGATCGGTGCAAACCTGGGCGCATACAATGTGACGGTGGCTGTGCCCTATAAGGCCATTTTGCCAAAGGGCTACGACGGCATTCTGGTGCCTTGCCGGGCGCTGGGTGTGGATCGGGATATTGCAAGCTGTGTCCGTATGATCCCGGATATGAAAAAGCTGGCAGAGGGTGCCGCCGCGTGGGCAACACTGGCCATTCAGGAAAACAAGGGACTCCGGGAAGTGTCTTATGACCGCCTGCGGGATGCGCTGGCAAAGACCGGATGCCTGAAGGAAGCGGATAACCGTGGCTTCCGCATCGACGGCAAAGTCAACTGGGATAAAACCCCGCTGGTGAAGGAGGATGTGCACTGGATCACCAGCCCCCAAAAGCTGGAAGAAAGGCTGTCCACGGAAAAACCCGGTGAAGCCATTTGGTCTGCCCGAAGAATGGGAGAAAAGGCGTTGCCTGTATTAAAGGAGCTGCTGACTTCGCAGAATGAAAACACCCGGAAGCACACCGCATTTGCCCTGGCAATGCTGGGCAGTACTGAGGGACTGGATATTTTGCGGGAAATGGCGGAAAACAGAGACAGCCTGATGCTGAAGGATTGCCGCAAGCACAATAACCTGCGGTGCTGTATGGCGATCTATTGGCTGGGACGCCTGGCGGACAAGGGCATCGTTCCTGTTCTTACGGAGCTGATCTGCAATGAAAAAGAGCCGGAAAGAGATGCCTATGGTCAGCAGATGCTGACAACAAGATATGCCGTTTTGGATTTTAACAATCTCTATTTTCAGGTGATGTCCCAGGCGGTGATGGCACTGGTGCGGATCGGAGATGCACATCCGGATGTGCGCCCCCAGATTGCAAAAGCATTTGCAGATGCCTTTGCAGACGACCGTTATTACCGGCGAATTACAACAAGACCCACACAGAGCAGCGAGGGCAATATGGTGCTGACCATTAAAAAGATCGCTTTTTCCGCAGCGGAGAAGTGGGGAAAATAAACCGTCAAACAGGAATTTGACAAAAAAAGGGCGCGTTGCTGCAACGCGCCCTTTTCGTTTATACACAATCCAGATAGCCGCACAGGACCTTCAGGGTGTTGTACACGCCGTCGATGTGACTGCGCTCGTAGCCGTGGCTGGCGTACACGCCTGCACCGATCAGCCCGTGGCGGATATCGAAGCCAGCCCGCAGGGTAGCCTCCACATCGGAGCCGTAGTGGGGATATACATCCACTGCGTAATCGGCACCGGTTTTTTTCGCGGCATCGATCAGCTTGCCGACGACCTGATAGCTGTAAGGTCCACCGGAGTCCTTCGCGCAAATGGACACCTGCCGTTCGGTGCAGGAAAGACCGCTGCCTACACAGCCCATATCCACGGAAATGGCTTCTGTAACGCCTTCGGGCACAGATGCAGAACCGCCGTGTCCCACTTCCTCGTAGACGGTGATGTGGACCCAGGTGCGGCGGGCAAGGGTGATCTTCTTGTCTGCAAGGTATTTGGCAAAGCCCAGCAAAATGCCCACAGACAGCTTATCGTCCAGAAAACGGCTCTTCAGATATCCGGATGCGGTGCGCCGGGTGCGGGGGTCGAAGCAGACGATGTCACCGGTCTCAATGCCCAGCTTTTTCACATCGTCGCCACTGCTGACAGGCTCGTCCAGCACCACTTCGGTGGTGTCAAAGCTGCGGCTGGTGGTGGCATAGTCGCTGTTTACGTGAACAGAAGCATTGCAAAGCTGCAGTGTGCCGTCGATCACCTTGCCGCAACGGGTGTAGACCCGGACATTTTCACTTTCACCGTTGTTGGCGCTCATACCGCCCAGAGGGGTCAGACGCAGGCGTCCGTTTCCCTTGATTTCCGCGACCATCCCGCCCAGGGTGTCCGCGTGCGCGGCCAAAAGCAGACCGTCGTTGACATCCTTGCCTCCAAGGTCTACCAGAACACCGCCTTTGGCGGTGATTTTTGTGGCGAAGCCCAGTGCTTCAAAGGCGGTCCTTACCCAATCGGTTGCCCGGTCCGTAAAGCCGGAAGGGGAATCGACAGCCAAAAGTTGGGAAGTCATTTCCCAGGCGTGATCTGCATAAATGCGTTCCAGCATAGAGATATCCTCCAAATCGTCCAAAGTTCAAAGGGGTTTCCTTTCGTATCTTAACATATTATCCGGGAAAATACAATCCTGTGTTCATTTTACCAAAAAATGACATAAAAATCAGGCGGTTTTTTTGTAATTCAGGTTGCAAATTGGAAAGAAATGCGGTAAAATAGAATAGCAAAATTGTCTGCGTGCGAAGGACAGCTTCCGCACACAGAAACAGGAGACAGACAGATATGGATAACAAATACATTTTTTGTGATCTACATAGTCATATTTTACCCGGAATGGACGATGGCTGCCAGACCGTTGAGGAGTCTGTGCAATTGCTTCGTACCTGCTACGCCCAGGGCGTCCGGAAGATCTGCGCCACGCCCCACTATTATCCGGTTGAATCGGTACAGGATTTTTTGGTGCGGCGGGATCAGGCGGAGGCTGAGCTGTATCGGGCACTCGAAAAGGAGACCGGACCGATGCCGGAGATCTGTATGGGCGCAGAGGTGGCGTACCGGCCGGGAATTTGCCATCAGGAGGACCTCAATGCGCTTTGCATCGGCAATTCCCAGTATTTGCTTCTGGAAATGCCCTTCCACCCCTGGGGGGAAGAGGTGATCCGGACCGTCCGCAGTATTTGCAATGTCCGGGGCATCATCCCGATCCTGGCGCACATCGAGCGTTACCTGCCGATGCAGAAAAAGGAAACACTGGAGCGGATTTTGGACCAGGACATCCTGGTGCAGATGAATGCCGCAAGACTGCTGCATATTTCCTGCCGGGGTCAGGCCCGTCGTCTGCTCAATAACGGAACGGTCCAGCTGCTTGGATCGGATTGCCACAACAGCACATCAAGACCCCAAAATATGGGCCGGGCCGTGGCGTACCTGCAGAAAAAGGGTATGGATGAGATCCTGATGGAATTGGCCCGCCGCAGCCGGAGAATCTTCCGGGAAGCCACTGGAGAAAAATAATCTGAGCGCACAGCGCTTTTTGCAGGAGAAAAATTATGAGTAAAAGACCTAAGCAGAACCGCAGGTTCGAGCATTGGCACATAATAGCATTTCTACTGGCACTTTTTGATATTTTTGCAGTAAGCCTTTCTTATTTTCTGGCACTTTGGTTCCGGTTTGACTGTATGTTCACCGAAATACCCTGGGATCAATATATGATTCCGTTTCTTAAGTTCGCACCGATTTATGCGGTGATCTGTCTGGTCGTATTTTGGCAGTTCCGTCTGTATAACAGCATTTGGAGATTTGCCAGCACCAGTGAGCTGATACGGGTAATGGTGGCATCGGGCATAACTTCTGTTATACATATTGCAGGCATTACACTGCTGTTTGGCAGGATGCCCATATCTTATTATGTTATCGGTATGGGAATTCAGTTCCTGTTCGTGCTGGGCGCCCGTTTTTCCTATCGCCTTATTCTTTTGGAAAGAAACAGAATTTTCAAAGGCAATGATGTGATCCGGGTGATGCTGGTAGGCGCAGGAAATGCAGGACAGAGCATTTTGCGGGACATTGCCATTATGAAAGAAACACAGATGAAGGTCTGTTGCATTATTGACGACAACCCCAATAAATGGGGTCGTTATGTGGAAGGTATCCCGGTCGTCGGCGGAAGAGATGACATTCTCAGGAGTGTAGAAAAGTACAATATTAAGAAGATTTTGATTGCGATCCCCAGCGCCCGCCCGGAGGATAAGCGGGATATCCTGAATATCTGCAAGGAAACCGGCTGTGAAATGAAAAATCTCCCCGGTGTTTACCAGATGGTTTCCGGCCGTGTCACTGTGAACAATATGAAGGATGTGGCAGTGGAAGACCTGCTGGGCAGAGCAACGGTCAAGGTCAATATGACGGATATTTACAAGGAGATCCAGGGAAAAACCATTCTTGTGACCGGTGGCGGCGGATCTATCGGCAGCGAGCTTTGCCGTCAGGTTGCAGCCCACAATCCCCGGAAGCTGATCATTTTTGATATTTACGAAAACAATGCTTATGACATTGAACAGGAGCTCCGGACAGAATATCCCAATTTGAATTTGACGGTTCTGATCGGATCCGTTCGGGACAGCCGGCGTATCAACCGTGTTTTTGCAGAATATAAGCCGGATACGGTATATCACGCGGCGGCCCACAAGCACGTACCGCTGATGGAGAGCAGCCCCTGTGAGGCTATCAAGAACAATGTGATCGGTACATATAAGACGGCACACGCAGCAATGACAAACGGTTGTAAGCGGTTTGTACTGATCAGTACGGATAAGGCTGTAAACCCCACCAACATTATGGGCGCCAGCAAGCGGCTGTGCGAAATGGTTATTCAAAGCTTTGACGATGCGGTCAAAACGGGCATTGCAAAGAATATTCCGATGCTGTTTACCCATCAGGCGGATGGCCTGGGTGAGGACCGGGAAAAGAACCATTATTGCACAGAATTTGTGGCGGTGCGTTTCGGCAATGTGCTGGGCAGCAATGGCTCTGTGATCCCCCTGTTTAAGAAGCAGATCGAAAAGGGCGGCCCGGTGACGGTGACCCACCCGGATGTGATCCGGTACTTTATGACGATCCCGGAGGCGGTGAGTCTGGTCCTGCAGGCGGGAAGCTATGCCAGCGGCGGCGAAATATTCGTGCTGGATATGGGTGCACCGGTGAAGATCGACGACTTGGCCAGAAACCTGATCAAGCTTTCCGGAATGAAGCCGGATGTGGATATCCAGATCCAGTATACCGGCTTGCGTCCCGGCGAGAAGCTGTATGAAGAAAAGCTGATGGCAGAAGAGGGAATGAAGAAAACTGCCAATGAGATGATCCATATTGGAAATCCCATTCCCTTTGATACAGATGCATTTTTGGTGCAGCTCCAGAAGCTGATGGCAGCAGCCTACATAAATGATCCGGAGATTGGCAGAATGGTTGAAAAAATGGTGGCAACCTTCCACCCGGAAAATGCCGGAAATGAAGAGAAGGACCAAAAATATAAGGAAATTTTCACCAAACCGGAATTGATTAAGGTTTAATGTCAGAACGGCTGAAAAAGAATTGAGGAATCAAGCTTATGGGAATACAAAAGTTTGAAAACAGAATATGGCTTGCTTCGCCTACGATGCACGGCGATGAGATGCAATATGTTCAGCAGGCGTATGATACCAATTGGATGAGTACAGTTGGTGAAAACATCAACGAAGTAGAGCGCATTGCAGCGCAGAAAGCAGAAATGAAATACGGTGTGGCGCTTTCTTGCGGCACTGCGGCGCTGCATTTGGCGGCCAGACATGCCGGCGAGACCCTTTACGGAAAAGCACCGATAGGCCGGGGCGCTTTAACAGGCAAGCGTGTTTTTTGTTCGGATATGACCTTTGATGCAACGGTGAATCCCATCGTATATGAAGGCGGTATTCCTGTGTTTATTGACACAGAAGCGGATTCCTGGAATATGGACCCGATAGCACTGGAAAAAGCCTTTGAACTGTATCCCGATGTAAAGCTGGTAGTATCTGCGGAATTGTATGGTTTTCCCGGACGGATGGACCAGATCGCGGAGATCTGCAAAAAGAATGGCGCACTTCTGATTGAGGATGCAGCGGAAGCAATGGGCGCAACTGTAAGCGGCAAGCAATGTGGCTCCTTTGGTGATTACTCGGCTATCAGCTATAATGGCAATAAAATTATTACCGGTTCTGCCGGCGGTTGCTTGTTGACCAACGATCTGGAGATGGCCAATAAGGCCCGGAAATGGTCTACCCAAGCAAGAGAAAATGCGCCTTGGTATCAGCACGAAGAGGTGGGCTACAATTACCGTATGAGTAATGTGATCGCCGGTGTTGTGCGTGGACAGTATAAATATCTGGAAGAACATATTGCCCAGAAAAAAGCCATTTACGAAAGATATTGTGAAGGCTTCAGAGATCTGCCGGTACAAATGAATCCCATCGTAGAGGATACGCAGCCAAACTATTGGCTCTCTTGTATGATTATTGATAAAGCACATATGTGTAAGCAGGTCAGGGATGATTCTACTGCGCTGTACATATCCGAACAAGGAAAAACTTGCCCCACAGAAATCCTGGAAACACTGGCAAGCTACAACGCTGAGGGCAGACCGATTTGGAAGCCTATGCATATGCAACCGATGTACCGTATGCACGAATTTGTGACCCGTGACGGCAGCGGACGATGCAGGACCAATGCTTATATTGCAGGTGGTTGTGAGGATGTGGGTGCAGATATTTTCAATCGCGGTCTTTGCCTGCCCAGTGATAACAAGATGACTGCAGAACAACAGAATGTTATTATAGAAATCATCAAGGGCTGTTTCCAATAAATGACCGAGGGATGACGGAATGTACGAAAAGTGTTTTAAGAGAGTGCTTGACCTTATTTTATCGGCAATGGCATTGCTTGCATTGTCTCCGATCCTGCTGGTTTTGACGGCTGTAGGAGCAATTGCAATGGGAGGAAACCCGTTTTTTACTCAGTTGCGCCCAGGTAAATTTGATAAAGACGGTCAGGAAAGAATATTTAAATTAATAAAATTTCGCACAATGACCAACAAGAAAGATGAAAATGGAAAGTTATTGCCGGACGAGCAAAGATTGACAAGGTACGGGAAGTTTTTACGCAGTACTTCTCTGGATGAATTGCCGGAGCTGATCAATATTTTCAAAGGGGATATGAGCATTGTTGGTCCTCGGCCCCAGCTGGTGCGGGATATGGTCTTTATGACTGCGGAGCAGAGAAAACGCCACAGTGTGCGGCAAGGATTGACAGGTCTTGCCCAGTGCAGCGGTCGTAACAATATGAGCTGGGAACAAAAATTTGCCTACGATCTGGAGTATATTGAAAATATCACCTTCTGGGGCGATATCAAGATCCTTCTAATGACTGTAGGAAAAGTCCTCAAGCGGGACGGCATCACCGAAGATGGAATGGCCACCGCAGAGGATTTTGGTGATCACCTGTTCAATACCGGTGCAGTAACCCAGGAGGAATACGACAAAAAACAGGCTGAGGCCAGAGAACTGATGGGAGTGTAATGCAATGGGCATTGAGCAGTGGAGATATTATGACCACGCGGCAATTCCGATTGGGGCACCTCACGAGGAACCGGATATAAACCCCATAGAAAACGGTTATATCTGGAAAATGAAAGGTTCACCATTGCTTGCCCGTTGGACTACAGATTTTGATTGTGGATATGAAACAAATTGGTGGTATGTGATTAAAGATACACCTTTTGATATCAGCGCATTGAAAGCAAAGCGGAGATATGAAATCAATAAGGGCAAAAAGAATTTTACAATAAGGCAAATAAACCCTGCACAATGGAGCGAGGAAATATACCAGACAGCAGTGACTGCATACGCAACCTATCCGGAGGCATACAGACCCAATGTAGTGCATGATCAGTTCGTTGCCGGGGTTAGGAACTGGAATTTTTATAAGGTATATGGAGCTTTCTCGGTAGAGGACAACTTGTTTTGTGGATATGCCTGCTTAAAAAAGCAAGGAGAATATATTGATTTTTGCGTATTAAAAGCAATGCCGGCATATGAAAAATTGGGGTTGAATGCAGCATTGGTCAATCATATTTTGGTTGACCATAAGGAGTTTTTGAATAGCGGCGGCTATATATGTGACGGTGCACGGAGCATACAGCACGAGACTGCATTTCAAGATTATTTGGAAAAGAATTTCGGGTTTCGAAAAGCTTTTTGTAATTTACATATTGCATATAAGCCTGTTTTCAATTTCGCGATTAAGGTAATATATCCTTTTAGAAAACTGATCAATAAGCTTGGCGGAATAAGCTTAGCACGAAAGCTTGCGGCATTGCTGCAAATGGAAGAAATAAACAGAATGAAGATTTAAAGGAGTTAGGATATGGCTGATTTGGTTTCGATTATAATGCCGTCATATAATACAGCATCATTTATAGCCGAATCCATTCAGTCGGTGCAGGCGCAAACTTACAAGGATTGGGAACTTTTAATTGTGGATGATTGCTCCACAGATAATACGGATGATGCGGTAAAGCCGTATTTAGAAGATACACGAATCCGCTACTTCAAAAATGAAAAAAACAGCGGTGCAGCGATTTCCCGAAACAGAGCCCTCCGGGAAGCCAAGGGCAAATGGATCGCATTTTTGGACTCAGACGATCTGTGGACGCCTGACAAGCTGGAAAAGCAGATCGCATTTATGAAGGAAAACGGATATCATTTTTCTTATACGAATTATAAAGAAATTGATGTCGATGGGGAATTAAATGGCGTTTCAGTTACTGGGCCGAAACGCATTACCCGATGCGGAATGTTTAACTATTGCTGGCCTGGTTGTTTGACTGTTATGTATGATGTAGAAGTCATTGGACTGATACAAATTGAAGATATTAAAAAAAACAATGATTATGCTATGTGGTTAAAGGTCTGCAAGAAGGCTAATTGCTACCTGCTCGATGAATGTATGGCATTGTATAGGCGTGGCAGAGCAGGATCTATCAGCACACACAGCATAAAAAAGCTTATCAGCTGGCACTACAAGCTTTATAAAGAGGCAGAAGGCCGGAACAGCATAATAGCTTTGTTCAACACTGGAAGGAATCTGATCTTTGGACTTTATAAGAAGAAAAGATATGTAAAAAAACACAAGTCGAACACAGCTAAAGAAACGATAGCGGCAGAAGTATAAGGAGATCGAGAAAATGGAACGGGATTCATTTCTCTATAAGGCAAGAAGAAAGTGCCAGACTCTGGCACATAAGATTGTTTCCAATGAAGCAATGTCTAAGCTGTATTTCAGAATCGTACTTCATAAGAAGTTAAATTTGAAGAACCCTCAGACATTTAACGAAAAAATACAGTGGCTAAAGCTATACCACTACCCGAACGATCCGTTGATCGTAAGCGGCTCTGATAAGTATGCTGTTAGAGAATATATTGCAGGCAAAGGATATAGAGATAAACTGGTTCCATTGTTGGGTATTTGGGAAAGAGCTGAAGATATTGATTGGGACAAGCTGCCGGATCGCTTTGTGCTCAAATGCAATCACGGTTGTGCATACAACATTGTGGTGCCTGATAAGAGCAAGCTGGATAAGGCTGCAACGGTTAAGCAACTTAATGAGTGGCTTAAGGAAGATTTTGGCGCGTTTAATATAGAGATCCATTATTCTCGGATCAAGCGCCGTTTGATCACCTGTGAGGAATTTTTAGGAGAGAGCATTACTGATTATAAGTTTTTTTGTTTTAACGGAGACCCTCATTGCATATATGTGTCCACAGATCTGATCCACGACCGGCAGGCACAAATTGGATTTTTCTATCTGGATGGCAAAAAAATGCCCTTGCACAGAGATGATTATACAGACATCCCAGAGGTTACATTGCCTTCGTTTTACGATGAGATGAATGTGGCAGCGGAAGTTTTGTGTAAGGACTTCCCTTTTGTACGGGTGGATTTTTTTGTTGCCAAAGACACATGGTATTTCGCGGAATTGACATTTACTCCGGGTGCAGGAATGATGCCTTTTAACCCAGAGGAATACGATCTCGAATGGGGAAAGCGGCTGAAACTACCTGGATGAGAGGTGGAATTTTGATGAAGAAGAAAATAGCTATCATAGGACATTTTGGCGGCAATGAAACTTTCTTAGATGGGCAAACAGTAAAGACAAAGGTTTTGTGTGCCGAACTTGAAAAAACGGGTAAATATAATATCTATAAGGTAGATACCTATTATAAAAAACACAATCTTATAAGACTATTGTGGCAGACATTCCGTGTGCTGTTCTTTTATAACGAAATTTTTGTTTTGCTGTCAAGGGAAGGTATGAAAACATATTTCCCTTTGCTTTATTATTTTACAAAGCTTCGGCATATACGCATTTTCCATGATGTAATTGGAGGAAATCTTGATGGATATGTAAAAAAGTATCCTAAATGGCAGAAATACTTAAATGCGTTCGATGTGAACTGGGTCGAAACGCAGAGAATGAAGAGTAAATTAAAGGAGTTGGGTGTGTTGAACGCGGAAGTTCTTCCTAACTTTAAAAATCTTCAGAATATTTCGGCCACTGAATATTCTGAGCCTGTGTTTCAATTTTGTACTTTTTCTCGCGTGATGAAAGAAAAAGGAATTGAAAATGCGGTTCAAGTTGTTAACCGCATTAACGAAGAGTATGGGAGAACGACTTGCAAGCTCGATATTTATGGTGCAATTGATGCTGGATATGCAGATGGCTTTGAAACACTGAAAAAATCGTTTGGTGATGCAATAAAATATGGGGGCTTGGTTCCGTTTGCGGAGAGCGTTTCGGTATTGAAAAATTACTATGCGCTGCTGTTTCCAACTTTTTGGGATGGCGAAGGCTTTCCCGGAACTATATTAGATGCATATGCATCAGCCATTCCTGTAATAGCGTCCGATTGGAACTATAATAATGAATTGGTTTGCCATATGAAAACAGGAATCATTTATCCCAGCGATGAGTTTGCGGATTTGTATGAAGCTATCAAATGGTCGATTGAGCATAGAGATGAAATTAATTTTATGAGAAAGAATTGTGCAGAGGAGTATCTGCAGTATAAGCCGGAATCGGTTATGGAAGTTATTGAGTATAGGTTGAAATAATTTTTAGAGAGAAGGATGATCTGTTTGAAGCCTAAGCTTACCATTGGTCTTGTTACAATGAATCGTGCGGAACAGCTTGCAGAAGCCTTGCGCAGTTGTTTAAATGCTTCATTGCCAAATGAAACAGAATTTGTTGTGATAGACAATGCCTCTGTGGACAATACGGAGCAGATCGTGAAAGAGATTTTATCGAACAGCGGTTATGCCTATTATTATGAAAAACTTTCAGAAAATATTGGTTGCGGAAGAGGCCGTAATTATGCATATTCAAAATCTTCCGGAGAGTATTACTACTCATTGGATGATGATGCGGTTATAGATGAACCGTGCCGGGATTTTTTCGCGTACGCGATTCGTTTGCTTGATGAGAATACAGAAATCGTTACGCTCACTACGCAGATATATGACACAGCGTGGGAAGACAATCGGCTTAAGGAGACCGCAGTAAAGCTACAGGATGATTTATATGAATGCAAAACATTCTGTGGCGGCTCTCATTTTTTAAGACGGAGCTTTTTTGAAGGTGCGCCATATTTTTCAAACGAATACGGGTTTGAGGAGATCCCGCCTTCTTTGTATGTTGCTGATGCGGGGTTCAAAAATGTGTTTTGTTCTTCGATTAGGGTTATTCATAAGCCAAAGACGAACAAATGGGATTACAGAGATGAAAGAAATCAGGAAATTCTTATCAAAGAATGTGTTTTACAATATGCCATCAAGAAAGCAATTTACCCTGCAATTGTAACGCCGGTACTCTGGTTGGCATATAAGGCTCGTTGCCGGAGACACTTGAAGCAAGTGTCAGATTGGAAGCAACGAGCAGATGCCTTGCGTAAACAAACAGAACATAGAACAGCGAAACTACGGCGGATTCGAATGAGAACTGTAACGAGATTATATAAGAAATTTGGCAAAGCGGCTTTTTGAGTATTAAAGGTATCTGTTGCCTGTGTAATTAGATTACTCAAAGAATTCGGACTAACAGTCCTTTAGTGTTTGATAATTGAAGGGACAAAAAGTATGAGAACAGTTTGTGAAAAAAACCAATGCACAGGATGCGCGGCATGCGTCAGTAAGTGTTCTAAAAATGCGATAAGTATAGATGATAATCTAAGAGCCTATAACGCGGTTATAAATGAGGCATTATGCGTAAATTGTGGGCAATGTGAAAATGTTTGCCAAATGAATCATACTGCTTCTTTTTCTCAACCTATTTTATGGAAGCAAGGGTGGGCACTAGATGAACAAATTCGGAAGGAAGCATCTTCCGGAGGACTTGCTTCTGCGATTGCTAAGGGATTCGTTCGCGCCGGTGGTATTGTATGTTCCTGCGTTTTTGAAAAAGGCGTGTTTATATTTGATTTTGCTGATACTGAAAAAGATGTAAGCCGTTTTGTTGGGTCAAAATATGTAAAAAGCAATCCGGATGGAATTTATAAGAAAATAAAAGAGCACCTTACAAATGGGAAGAAAGTTCTTTTTATTGGATTACCTTGTCAGGCTGCCGCGGTAAAAGCATATATGAGAAACCATTCGCTGTTGTATACGGTGGATTTAATTTGCCACGGAACCCCCTCTCCGACTATGCTTCAAATGTTTCTAAAGGAAAAAGGATATGACATAAAAAGCATGAGAAATGTCAAGTTCCGAAAAAAAACAGAGTTTTACCTTTTTGAGGAAAACAAAGGCATTGAACCCCCTTCTGTAAGAGATCGGTATACGTTTGCTTTCTTACGGTCTTTATGCTATACAGAAACTTGCTATTCATGTCAGTATGCTACCACTAAACGGGTATCTGATCTTACGCTGGGAGATTCCTGGGGGAGTGAGTTATCTGTAGAGGAGCAGAAAAAGGGGATATCCCTTGTTTTGTGTCAAAATGAAAAGGGAGAAGAAATTCTGTCTTTGGCTTCGTTACATCTGGAGGATGTTGTGCTCGAGTGTGCAATAGCGAACAACAGACAACTGAACCGCCCCTCGGAAAAACCAATCCAATACGAGTTATTTTATCGAACAATAGAGAAAAAGAAAAGCTTTAGCAAAGCGGTTGCAAAATGCTACCCGAAAGACTGCTTCAGACAGAAGATAAAGGCTTTTTTGGTTAGGATAAAGATAATCGGCAAAGGATAGGATACCGATCCACATTCCGAAAGCGAGGTAGATTTATGAAAATCGGCATTTTATCAATGCAGAAAATTTTAAATTACGGTTCGTTTCTTCAAGCGTTTTCCTTGAAGAAACAGTTTGAGGATCGTGGTCATGATGTATATTTTATAGATATTGTACCGGGCAGAGTTATTTGTTCTGATGTACCCCAAAAGATAAATATTCGAGATAAATTTGACCGTTATTTATTCAAACGCATCGAAAATTATTTACTTGCCAAGAAAATGTCCAAAATCCACGTTAAAGACTATGAAAAATTTCTTGAAACAGAAAAACAATTGGATGACGGTTATTTTGATTTGGTAGTTGTTGGCAGTGATGAGGTTTTTAATGCAACAATTCCGAGTAGATGGGGATTTTCAACCCAACTCTTTGGAAAGATAGAAAATGCAGATCGAGTTGTCACCTATGCAGCATCGTGCGGCAGTACCTCTTATGAGAGCGCTAAGCAATTTGGAATTGTGGATGAGATACAGGAAGCCATGGATAATTTTCAATACATATCGGTACGGGATAAAAACACAAGCCGCTTTGTTAAGGAAATAACTGGGAAAACACCCTGGCAGCATTTAGATCCTGTTTTTATTACGGATTTTGAAGAATTCATACCGGAAATAAAGCCGAGAAAATCTTACCTTTTAGTATATGCGTATGGAAACCGCATCCACGACGAAAGAGAAATTGCCGTAATTAAAAGATACGCAAAGGAACATCATCTGGACATCCTATCAGTGGGTATGCAGCAGCGGTGGTGCAAACATAATATTGCGGCTAATGCATTTGAATTGCTTGCGTATGTAAAGAATGCCGCTTGTGTCGTTACAGATACCTTTCACGGAACAGTTTTTTCCATCAAATATGGCAAGAACTTTGTAACATTGGTTCGGGAGAGTAACAAAAACAAATTGGAGGACTTGCTTGATAAATTTTGTTTGGAGGCAAGAAAAGCAAAAAGTGCCGAAGAAATAGGAAGTATTCTCGATAAAAAAATCAGCATTGATGAGGTTGCACATATAATAAAATCTGAAAGAGACAGGTCGTATGAATACCTGGATAGGATTACCTTAAGGAGAGAGAATGGCTAATATCTTATTTGTTACGAATAGTATAAGTTTTGGTGGGGCGGCAAAAATACTCTGTTTTGTTGCGGAGTCATTGCATAAGCGAAATCATAATGTTTGCATAGTAAATTTAAAAGCAACGAAAAATGTTACGACATACGAACGAAATGTGAATGTGGGTATTGCTGTTTATACAGTAGAATCCAAGGGAAGGTCGGGACAAATTGCAGAAATCAAAAAGATAGCCAAAGAATTTTCTGCCAATGTGATTATTGGCTTTACCGGGTTTCCAAGTTTTTATGCATCGCTTGTGGGGAAAGCACTTCGGATCCCTTCAATTATGTCAGAACGCGGAGACCCCAACAGGACAAATACCACATCCATCAAATCGGCTATAGTAAACTTTATTGTGAATCGGTGTAGCGGTGGGGTCTTTCAAACGGACGGAGCCAGAACTTTTTATGGAAGAGGATTACAAAAACGGGGAACGGTTATCCCAAATCCTATTTTCATAGAGGGGGAAGTGCCGGAACGAAAAGGAGAAACGCGGGAAAAAACCGTTGTATCCGTAGCGCGTCTTGATAATTTTCAGAAGCGTTATGATGTTATGCTGGATGCGTTCCGGCTGTTTTCACAAAAGCATCCTGAGTATATTCTCAAGTTATATGGAAAAGGAAATGATGAGGAAATTATTCGTACTTGGGTCAAAGAACGGGGATTGGATGAGCGTGTGCAGTTTATGGGGCTAACAACGCAACCTATGGCAGATATTTACCGAGACGGTATGTTTTTGATCACATCTGACTTTGAAGGTATTTCCAATTCGCTGCTGGAAGCAATGGCAGTAGGACTTCCCTGCGTTTCTACAGATCATACACCCGGAGGGGCACGACTTTTGATTACGGATCATGAGAATGGTCTGTTGGCACCTATCGGTAATGCAGAAGCTTTGGCGAGTGCAATGTGTGAATTTGCAGACGATCCCCAATTGGCTGAGAAGTGCGGAAGGAACGCACGGGATGTTGCAAACAGATTTGAGCCCCAAAAGATAATTGATATGTGGGAAGAATACATTAAGAAAATTATAGCAAAAACAGAAGAGGAATAACAATGGCACTTGTGGTCAAATGCAATAACGGCGTCGTAACAGATGTGTATATGGAAATGATTGGAAGCGCATTGCGTGCGTGTGGGCACACTGTGGACTATTCCAATAATTTCCGTGATGCATTGAAACTTGATAAAAGTGAAATTGTGGTTGTAGCACGAACGGTTGAGGCATTTAAACTGGTTGTCAGGGGCTACAAAAAAGTGATCATGTGGTTCCAGGGGATAGAGCCAGAGGAAAGCTATATGAGGCATGAATGTAAGCTGAGATATGCTGTGCTGAGCCTTATGGAAAAAACGATTCTAAAAAAATCTTGTTTTAACCTGTGCATTTCCAACGAGATGGTGCGGTATTATGGAAGAAAATATAAACTGCAAATTCCCGACGACACATATTATGTGATGCCCTGCCAGAATACACAGTTGCATCCGGAAGCATTTATGCCGGAGGATAAGTACAAAAAGAATATTTTTGTTTATACAGGCTCTATGGCTGTTTGGCAGAAGTTTGATGATACAGTAAAGGCGTATAAGGAAATAGAGGATTCCGGAATTGATAACTGCGAATTCTGGGTATTTACCGGCGAAAAGGAAAAAGCAAAGAAATTGCTGGAAGAATACCGGGTAAGAAATTACAGGATCGATTTTGTAAAGAATTCGGAACTGCCAAAAGTGTTGGCACAGGCAAAATATGGATTTATCATCAGAAAAGATACGCCTGTAAACCGAGTGGCAACACCAACCAAAATATCAACATATTTGTCCTGTGGAGTGATTCCCGTATATAGCAAATGTCTGACCGGGTTTGATGAAGTTGCAGCTTCAATGAAATATGTTGTTGCATATGATGATCAGTGCGGCGTAAAAATTCAGGAGCTTGAGCGCAACGGAATCTGCAATGAGGAGGTTTTAGCGGAGTATAAGAAGATATTCTCCTCATATTACAATAACGAATTGCATACAGAAAATCTAAAAAAGAAATTTGCAGAGAAATTCGCATAATACAGTGTCAAAGTTGTTGACTGGGTTTACTGTGAGTTGGACTTAATGGGGAGTTCATTATGGCAAAGATATGCTTTTTAACAAGCACGATAAATTATGGGGGTGCAACCAAAATATTTATTGAGGTTGCCAACTATTTATCAAACTATCACGAAGTTTCCATTATGTACTACGGCAAAGAGGAAACAGCATTCTATAAGATCGACAATAAGATCAAAATTCACAGAGCACCTGCAACGAAGTGCAATATACGAAAAGTGCGTTTGTTTACGCAAATGCGGCTGATCAGAAGGCGGATCAGCGATGTGAACCCGGATGTGATCATTGCCTTTGGCAATACCGAAAAATTAATGGCAATTGGCGCGGCATTCGGAAGAAAAATTAAAGTGATCATTTCAGAACGGCAGGACCCCTTCCATTATGCGCCACGCAAGAAAAGAAATATGTGGATGAGATATCGACTGGCAGACGGATGCGTATTCCAAACAGAAGGCGCAGCAAAATATTTCCCTACTGGTGTTCAGAAAAGGGCTGTGGTGATCCCTAATTTTATCAGCCAGGAAAAAAGAGGATTCATCCCCATTGAAAAAAAAGGAAAGATCATTTCCTTTTCTGCCCGTTTCGAGCTGAAGCAAAAAAGGCAGGATATTATGATTGAGGCATTTTCTTTGGTTCATCGTGATTTTCCGGAGTGGAAATTGGTGTTTTATGGGGACGGCGAAGACCAAAAGTGCATTGAGGAAATGGTGAAAGAAAAAGGATTGCAGGAAAGTGTGATCTTTGCAGGAAAGGTATCAAATATCCTGGATAAAATATATGAATCTGCAATTTTTGCCATATCGTCTGCGTATGAGGGAATACCAAACGCCCTGCTGGAGGCTATGGGATTAGGTGTGCCGTGCGTTTCTACGGATTGTAGTCCCGGCGGCGCAAGACTTCTTGTGAATAACAACGAAAACGGGATGCTTGTGCCGGTGAATGATCCAAATGCATTGGCAGAAGCTATAAAATATCTGATTATGAACCCTGACGTTGCAAACGCAATGGGGAAAAAGGCCATGGCTATTTTGGATCAATATGAGCCTACGATCATTTTGAAATATTGGAACGATTATATATGTCAGGTCGTTGGAAAAGGAGACATAAGTGAAGGTTAATAACACAGAACAGGGAATAAAATTTACACGGGTAAAAATAATCGGCATTGTTTTCTTTTTGTATACAATAGGAATGTTTTGCGTTCCTATGCTAGGATGGAATGAGAAGCTGATGCAGCTGCCGCTGTATTTGTTTTTCGCTGTTTGCCTGATGTTTATCAAGAGGAGTGCTCTGCTTAAAAAGTATTTGCTTTGGTATGCTCCGTTTGTTGCAATTTGCTTTATATCTTCGTTGTATGCGCCCAGTATGAGCATATCATCGAATATGTTTGCATACTTGATTATGGCGTTTTTGTTTGGACTGAGCATCACCATATTCTTATCCTATGAAGGTGCGCTGTCCTATATAAAATACACTTACATTATTGTTGCTCTTTTTGTAGGAATTCGGCTGATTTTTTCCTTTGAACAGGAACACTGGTGGTCGCGGCTTGGAGAAGGCTTCAATATGAATGAAAATATGGTGGCACTATATTTCATCATACCCTTTTGCTTTGCTGCAAATGATTTTCTTGAAAAGAAACAACGAATTTTCAACGCTTTGGCGATTCTGGTTTTTTCTTATGTAATTATGCTGACAGGTTCCAAAAAAGCCATATTTGCCGCAGTTCTTTTTGTGTTTTTGTTCAGCATAATAAAAGCAGGAAAAATAACAAAGAGAATGCGCGCATTCATTATAGTGGGAATTCTGGTGGTTGTCTTATACAATCTGGTAATGAAGGTAGAGATCCTGTATAATGTGCTGGGGTATAGAATTCGATTAATGATCAACACCTTGCGCTCCGGAGATTTTGAAAGTTCAGATGATTCGACAGGTGTTAGAGGCGGTATGATCGTATTTGGCCTTAAGGAATTCCTAAAAAGTCCTGTTTGGGGACGAGGGTTAAACGCATTTAATAAATTGTATGGCGATGAAACCGGATTTTACACATATGCCCATAATAACTATGTGGAGGTCCTTGTAAGTGTGGGCCTTATAGGTTTTTGTGTATACTATTCTTTGCTTGGGAGAACTGTCAGATATTTTGTAAAATTAAAGAAGCAAGCTAAGGAAAATGCGTTTTATATTGCACTAACAGCGGTTTTGCTATTTTATGATATTGCTATGGTTTCCTATTATGATACACGGATTATTATGCTGAGCATAATAGCTTTTACGGGAGCCTATAACGCATATCATAAAAATACAGAGGAGAATGGTTGTGCAGATAAGCAAGAAGAGCTATAGAATTTGGAGGGAAGAATATGGGGAAATTAAAAACATTAGGTCGTATTCTCAAAGAAGATAGAGGGGCATTGGGAAAAGCAATTGCGTCAAATATTAGCACATCTCGTTTATCACATATCCTTTCTGATAAAGCTTATGTGAAATTAATTTACAGACTATATATAGGCAAAAAACTGAATCTGAAGGACCCTAAAACATTTAATGAGAAGCTGCAGTGGCTTAAGCTTTATGATCGAAAGCCGGAATATACCCGGATGGTGGATAAGTATGAAGCTAAAAGGTATGTTGCGGAACTGATCGGCGAAGAATATATTATTCCCACTTTAGGCGTATGGGATCGTGTGGAGGATATTGATTTTGACACACTCCCAGAGCAGTTCGTTTTGAAATGCACACACGATTCAGGAAGTGTGGTTATTTGCCGGGATAAATCAAATTTTGATGCAAAAAAGGCAATGGAATTGCTTGAGAAAAAGCTTAAATCCAATCTTTTCTGGCACGGTCGCGAGTGGCCCTATAAGAATCTCAATCCTCGTATTATAGCAGAAGAATATATGGAAGACAAAAAAACAGCGGAATTGCGGGATTATAAATTCTTTTGCTTCAACGGCGAGGTTAAGGCTTTGTTTGTTGCTGTGGATAGACAAAAGTCGGGCGAGGAGGTCAAGTTTGATTTCTTTGATTCTGATTTTAATTGGTTACCGTTTAAACAGGGTCACCCCCATGCAAGTGTTCGCTTGGAGAAACCTGTATGTTTTGAGGAAATGAAGAATCTTGCATCAAAGCTTTCTGCTGGAATACCACATGTTCGTGTTGACTTCTATGAGGTGAACGGGAAAATATATTTTGGGGAAATGACCTTCTTCCATTTTTGTGGTATCATTCCGTTTGAACCGGAAGAGTGGGATTATAAATTTGGCGAGTGGATAAAGCTGCCGCAACAAAAATAAGCAGAAAAAAGGTATTATATGTGTAGGCTGTGTAAATCAACTGAACAAAAGATGAATATTGAGTGGATGGTTTGCAACGATGGAGTTTTTACACGCAGAGAAATGTTTATAAAAGGACTGTATAAGCAATGAGTCAGGGGTCATCAGGAAAAAAGTTAATTCAAAATTCAATTATATATTCTCTCAGCGGTGTTTTGATTAAGTGCTTCAGTTTCTTCTTAGTTCCGTTGTATACTGCCTATCTTACTACCGAGGATTATGGCATTACCAGTATAGCTACAAGCTTTAATGGTGCCATGGTGTTTGTTGTATCGTTTTCCTTGTTTTCTGCGGTGAAGCGGTTTTATGTAGAATATAAGGATGATCCGGAAAAATTGAAGCGGTTTTATGGATCGGTTTGTAGTTTTGTGTTTCTGTCTGGAACGGTCATATGTGGATTGCTGACGATTTTTCGGGATGCTTTGTCGAAATATGTGTTTGCAGGAGTGGATTACTATCCAGTTATCTTTGTGTGCTTGATCGCATTAGTTTTTTCTTGTGAGCATACAGTGTTCGATTATATATTGAAAAGCCAGCAGAAGGCTGGAAAAAGCGCAATAGCCAGCATTATCTATTTCTTGATAACGGTATGTTTTAACATTTTGTTTATTGCTGTCTTTAAAATGGGTGCGTTAGGTTCTTTACTTGCAACATTGCTGGGATATATTGTATATACGCTCTATTTTGCTATTGAGATGCTCGTAAAGAAGGAAATTAAACTTTGCTTGGACCGAAAACTCTTGGGGGAAGCACTAAAGTATTCTGTTCCTATTATGCCTCACAATCTGTCTACCCACATAGCTGCCTTAATATCAAAGGTGTTTATCGGGGGCGTAGCCTCTCTTTCAGCGGTTGGTGTATATTCCATTGCAATACAATTTGGGGCAATTGCGGACACGGTACATAGTTATATAAGTCAGGCATATGAGCCTTGGCTATATGAGAGACTTCATGAGAAAGAGACGGGATATAAAAAGACAATTCGAAACCTATCAAAAATGCTATGTGCAGTGATAGGATTATTCCTGTTAGGAATCGCACTGTTTTCCCATGATTATGTTGTCCTTCTGGTAGATAAAGCTTATGTTGAGGCCTGGAGATATGTTCCGCTAATAGTCTTAATATATGCAGTAAAAACAATGTACTATTTTTATGTGCAAGTGTTATTCTATTATAAAAATGCTTCCAGAATGTTGTTCACAGCTACACTCTCAGGAAGTTTGTTGAATATTATACTTTCTTATTTTATGATACCTATAATGGGTGTCTATGGCTCTATTCTGGCTGATGGAATAGCGATGGTTGTGCGTGTGGGAATTATTGTAATCATTAGCACACGGTTTGATAATATTGGTTTGAAAATAGGCGATTTTGTAAAAAACTTTTTAATTGTAGCTGCATTTATTGGCTTTGGAATGATACCCTCGTTTTTGAAATTTGGCAATACATTCAGCCTGACAAATTTTGGCTATAAGATTGCTGTCGTTATCGTATATATATTGCTTTTGCTTGTGCGTAACAGACAAGTTTTACACCCATATATTCTTAGAATTAAGAAAAAAAGAAAAGGGGATAAGAGTGTTGGGATCGATTAAGCGCGCTTTGTTTATTATCTATATGTATGCTTGCAGAATGCTATCCGGAATGAAGAAAAACAGAGTCATTATGAGTAGCTTTTCCGGGAAAAGTTATTCTGATAACCCCAGGGCAGTTTCGGAAAAACTTCATGAGCTGGCCCCAGATATTAAGCAGGTTTGGCTTTTTACAGAACCGAAAAGAAAACAACAGATTGTACCGGAATATATAAAATGTGTGGACTGCAGAAAAATAGGACGCTACTATTATGAACTCGCTTCGGCAAAGGCTTTTCTAAGTAATTTTGGACTTCCTTATTTACCTAAATCAAAAAGACAATTATTTATACAAACTTGGCATGGAGATAAGGCATTTAAGACGGTATTGCATGACTCACCGGATGCGCCTTATAATCGGGTACTGGGGGAACAAATTCCTGGTTATTGTGATTATGCAATTGCGGGTTCGGAATATGGTAAACGACAGTATCGTTCTGCATTTCGATACGAAGGTGAAGTTTTAATGTGCGGAACACCAAGAAATGACAAACTGGTTGCAAATGATACTCTGTTGGCTTCAACAATAAAAGAAAAACTAGAGTTAGGAAAAGATGTAAAGGTTTTGTTATATGCACCAACTTTGCGCAGGGAAGCATCTGAGGCTAGAAAAAAACAGGATATTAGGCAATTGGATTTGTCAGCAACTCTTTCTAAATTAGAGCAGAGAGATGGTTGTAAATGGATTTGCTTGTTACGGGCGCATCCTGCAATGGTTGGACTCAATGTAGAAGGGGAGGATTCTCGAATTATTGATGTTTCCTCTTATGAGGATATGGCGGATCTTTTGCTGATCTCGGATATGCTCATTACGGATTATTCTTCCTGTGCAGGCGATTTTGCTTTGACGGGCAGACCGATTATTCTGTTCCAAGCAGACCGCCAGGAGTATTTGGAAAAAGATCGCACCTTCTATTTCAATATGGAAGATAGTCCCTATTTTATTGCGGAATCCCAAGAAGGGTTGGAAGCGATTCTGTCTGATATGACAGAAGAAAAAGCAAAAGAAAATTGCAAGAAAATTTTGGAGTTCTATGGCGATTGTGAAACCGGGCACGCGGCAGAAACGGTTGCAAAGATTATAAAAGATTGGATCGAACGATAAGAAAGAAGGTGCGCTATGAGCAAGGCACTGATAGTAGGCGGAAACAGCGGAATCGGCTTGGCGATGGCTTTTTCGCTGATGAAGAAAGGCTATGAACATATCTACATTGCAGGAAAGGATGTGCCCAAAGCAGAAGATGTGGGTGCAGAATGGGAGCTGTTTCAAAGCAAGACAAGCTTTCAGCGTGTAGATCTGGTACAGGAGCAGTATGACTATTTTGATACGGCAACAGATATTGATACACTGATTATTACCGCTGGTTTTGGCCGTGTTGCCCCTTTCGAGGAGCTGACGGAACCGGAAGTGACCAACCTGATTAAGTGCAATCAGCTTGGCGCAATTCGTGTTATTCAAAAATACTACAGTAAGATCCGTAGCCGGCAGCCTTTCTACTGTGCTGTGATGGGCAGCATTGCCGGTCATGTGGCATCCCCCTTGTTCTCTGTTTACGGAGCGACAAAAGCGGGATTGTGCGCCTTTGTTGAAAATCTGAATACTGAATTGGCGGCGACAGATTTTGAAAACCGCATTTTGGATGTGTCTCCCGGTTCTTTAAAAGGTACGAATTTCAACGGCAATGGCAATTCACTGTCTTTGGTGATGGACACGGCTGAGGATATTTTAGAGAGAATGTTTGCAAGGCAGACACTGTATATTCCTCAGTATGATGAGGTTTATAAAAATGTGTTGGAGCGGTACCGTAACGATCCATTGAAGTATGGTGTTGAAAGCTATGCATACAAGCAAAAAAGCGGAAGAATGTCCACAAAACCCCAGGTGGTTGTGGGTTACTTAAGCGGAACATTTGATCTGTTTCATATTGGACATTTGAATCTGCTTCGTAGAGCAAAGGAGCAGTGCGACTATTTGATCGTCGGCGTACATAAAAGCGGTGCATGGAAGGGAAAAGAGACATTTATCCCCTTTGAGGAACGGCTGGAGATTGTGGGAAATGTCCGGTATGTTGACGAGGTTCGAGAGTCTTTTACAGAGGACTCTGATGCTTACGATGCACTGCATTATGATAAATTGTTTGTGGGAAGCGATTACAAGGGCACAGAACGATTCCTCCGTTATGAGGAGTATTTTAAAGATAAGGGCGTTGAAATTGTGTATTTCCCTTATACCCAGGGGACGAGCAGTACACAACTGCGAGAAGCATTAAAAAAGCCATAAAATCGGCGAGATTTTTGAACCACATATAGGCAACCACCGGAGGGCATGGTGCAGTGGAGATAGCCTGTAAAAATTGCTGATGCATTGGAAGGACAATAATTGGTGAAAATATGTTGAATCCTAATATAGAATTGAAAGGAAAAACAATCCTTATTACCGGCGCGGCAGGATTTATAGGTGCAAATCTTGTTTTAGAGCTGCTGAAAAAGCAATCGCCCGTTAACATCATAGGTATCGACAATATGAATGATTATTATGATGTTTCTATAAAACAGTGGCGGTTGACAGAAATTCAGAAGTGTGCGCAGCAATATCCGGAGTCCAATTGGACCCTTATAAAAGGTAATATCGCGGACAAGGAAATGATCGTGTCCGTTTTTTGTGAATACAAGCCAAATGTTGTAGTAAATCTTGCAGCACAGGCAGGTGTGCGGTATTCTATTACGAATCCGGATGTTTACATTGAAAGCAATCTGATCGGCTTTTATAACATTTTGGAAGCCTGCCGCAATCACCCTGTGGAGCATTTGGTATATGCGTCCAGCTCCTCGGTGTACGGCTCCAATAAGAAGGTTCCTTACAGCGTGGAGGATAAGGTGGATAATCCGGTTTCACTTTATGCAGCTACCAAAAAATCCAATGAGCTGTTAGCCCATTCTTACAGTAAGCTCTATAATATTCCTTCTACAGGACTTCGTTTCTTTACTGTTTACGGCCCTGCAGGTCGCCCGGATATGGCATATTTTGGTTTTACCAACAAGCTTCTCAAGGGTGAAACCATACAGATATTTAACTACGGTAACTGCAAACGGGACTTTACCTATGTAGATGATATTGTAGAAGGCGTTCAGCGAGTGATGAAGCATGCACCGGAAAAGAAGATGGGCGAGGATGGATTGCCGATTCCTCCTTATGCAGTTTACAACATTGGAAATTCCAGCCCGGAAAACCTGTTGGACTTTGTGGACATCCTGCAGCAGGAACTGATCGCTGCCGGTGTTCTGCCGGAGGATTATGATTTTGAGGCGCACAAGGAGCTTGTGCCGATGCAGCCGGGAGATGTTCCGGTGACCTACGCAGATACTTCTGCATTAGAGCACGATTTTGGATTTAAGCCAAACACCAGCCTTCGGGAAGGTTTGCGTAGATTTGCCCGGTGGTATAAAGAGTTCTATTTATAAGTGAAAAGCTTACTGCCTGCAATGCTGATTTAGAATGGGTTTAGGAAACCGGCATTGGCCTTGTAGCTTTCTAAGGAGTACGGTTATGAACTGCGTTGAGATTTATGAATCTATATATAAGCGGGAGCCGGAGGGGGTGGCGTTTTGTCCCTATCGGGTTTGTCCGGTAGGTGCCCATGTGGACCACAACAAGGGCAGGATCACCGGTCTTGCGCTGGACAAGGGCATCCACATTGCCTACAGCCCCAAGCAAAACGGCGTTGTGGAGCTGGTTTCTCTGCAGTTTCCCAAGCGGGCCCAGTGGCATGTGGCGGCTGTGCCGGAAAGCAAGGAAAACGACTGGGCAGATCAGCTTCGGGGCGCGACCTTAATGCTGGCGCGGAAGCATCGGCTGACGGTTGGCTTGTGCGGCGTTGTGGAGGGCAGCTTGCCCATTGGGGGACTGTCCTCTTCTGCGGCGGTGATTTTGGCGTTTTTATGCGCTTTGTGCAAGGTCAACGGCTTGGTAATTTCTGATGAAGAGTTGATTTACACGGCACAAGCGGCGGAAAATAAGTATGTGGGCGTATCTTGCGGACTGCTGGACCAGTGCTGTGAGGTCTATTCCCGGAAGGACCACCTGCTCTATCTGGACACAAGGGACTGCAGCTACGAGCTCATTCCCACACCTGAGAATATGAAGCCCTATAAGATCGCGATCTTCTTCTCCGGACTGGAGCGCAGTTTGGCAGGCTCTAAATATAACTTACGGGTAGATGAGTGTCGCAGTGCCGCATATAGTCTGAAAGCCTTTGCGGATATGGAGTACGGCAAGGTGGCAGATACTAATTTACGGGAAGTGCCCTATGAGATATTCCTGCAGTACAAGCACCGTCTGCCGGAGCCCTTTGCAAAGCGCGCCGAGCATTTTTACCTGGAAAATCAGCGGGTGAAGCAGGCGGTGGAGGCCTGGCGGAAGGGCGATCTGGAAGCCTTCGGCAAGCTGTCCTTTGAAAGCGGCCAGAGCTCCATTTACAATTACGAAACCGGCTCTCCGGAGCTGAAAGCGCTCTATGAGATTATGACCCGCACCGATGGCATTTACGGCGGACGGTTCTCCGGCGCAGGCTTCAAAGGCTGCTGTATGGCGCTGATCGACCCGGCCTACGAAGAAGCTATCGTAGAAACGGTCAAACGGGAATACCTGAAAAAGTTCCCCGATCTGGTTGATAAATACTCGGTGCATATTTGCCAAAGCGCCGATGGAGTAGGAATGAAATAAGGATGAAATGCTTGATTTTGGCGGCTGGGTATGCCACCCGGCTCTACCCCTTGACGGAAAATTTCCCCAAGCCCTTGCTGAAGGTGCAGGAGAAAACGATTTTAGACTGGCTGGTGGACGATCTGGACACTGCCGGCTTGATCGATGAATATGTGGTGATCTCCAATCACCGATTTGCCCATCATTTTGAAAGCTGGGCAAAGACCAAGGCACAAAAAATTACGGTTGTGGATGACGGCACCAGCACCAACGAGACCCGTCTGGGCGCGGTGAAGGACATTCAGTTTGCCATTGAACAGGAAAAGCTGGATGACGATATGGTGGTCATTGCCGGTGACAATGTGCTGGATTTCAGCCTGACAAAATTTGTCCGCTACGCAAAGGAAAAGGGAACGCCCTGTATCCTCCGCTATTACGAGGCAGAGCCCCAGAAGCTGTCCAAAAGCGGCGTGGTAGAGATTGATGAAACCGACCGGGTGCTGTGTATGGAGGAAAAGCCTGCCCAACCCAAGTCCAACTGGTGCTGCCCACCCTTCTATTATTACACGAAAGAGGCAGCGAAAATGGTCCGGACCGGAATTGCAGCCGGATGCGGTACAGATGCCCCCGGCAGCTTCATTGCCTGGCTGTGCAAACAGCTTCCTGTCCACGCGATGGAAATGCCCGGCAGACGCTATGACATTGGCAATCTCCAAAGCTACGAGCAGGTGCAAAAGGAATATCAGGGAATTAAAGATTAAAAAGCCCCCCGGCGGATGTTTCCGCCGGGGGTTGCTATATCGTTAATTATACTTCTTTACTCTTGGTGGCGATCTCCAGCAGGCACTTTGCGGTGAAGTCTGCGGGGGTCATTGCGCCCAGGTCGTCACCCTTACGGGTGCGGACGGAAACGGTGCCGTTTTCCATATCCCGGTCGCCAACCACCAGCATATAGGGAACTTTCTGCAGTTGTGCTTCCCGGATCTTGTAGCCCAGCTTCTCGGAGCGGTAGTCACCCTCAGCGCTGATGCCTGCATTTTTCAGGTCCTCTACAAGGCCCTTGCAGTATTCGTGCGCCCGGTCGGTAATGGGCATTACCCGAACCTGCTCCGGCATCATCCACAGAGGCAGTGCGCCGGCATAGCGCTCGATCAGGTATGCCAGAGTGCGCTCATAGCAGCCCAGGGAGGTGCGGTGGATAATATAGGGGGTCTTTTTCTGACCGTCTGCATCCACATATTCCATACCGAACTTCTGTGCCAGCAGCATATCGATCTGGATGGTGACAATGGTGTCTTCCTTGCCGAACACATTCTTGTACTGGATATCCAGCTTCGGTCCGTAGAAAGCAGCCTCG
>JAZNDF010000165.1:0-2858 GCA_045587925.1 Faecousia sp. | reverse complement strand
TCTCGTTAATATAGAACCGGCTGTCTTCACTGGAAATCTGGAACACAATAATATGTTCCCCTGCTGTCAGTGCCACATCCTCGCCCAGTGTTGCGGCAACGCCGCCCTCCACTGCCGCAAAGGCAATATCGTCCAGCTTATGCTCTGCTGTCATAAAATCCACAGCAGTCTTTCCGTCAGTCAGTTCGGCTGCGGGGAAGATATACGCATCCGCCTTACGAGCCTGAAAGCTTCTCAGGGCAATATCATACTTGCCTGCCTCGGTCACCTTCAGGCGGATAGACACCCAGGTGCCTTCAGTATTCAGCCGCAAGGCCGTATCACTTCTGCGACTTCCACGGAACAGGACATTTGCAGCGCTGGAATAGTCATCTACTGCCCAGTTCACCAGACCGGCATCATAGAAGCACTCCTTTAAGCATTCCTTTGATGCTTTGCCACAGCCGTGATAGGTCGTTCCGCTAAACAAAATATCCTTATCTTCCTTAAATGCCTGCTTGCCGTTTGCATCTGTAAACAGATTAAACTGGTCGAAAACATAGGTCAGGACAGTTTGATCTTCTGCAAAGGTAGCCGGTACAATAAAGGTTGCCAGCATACAGATCAGAAGCACACTTGCCATCAGACGGGTAAATGTTTTTCTCATAAATCCTTCCTCCTAAACGAAAGCTTTTATACAACAACAGAGTATCATATTCACAGGTTTTTGTGTTGGACAATCGTGCCTTTCGTTGTGCGTTCTGTCAGGATGGCGTCGGATTTTTCTTCCATTGTTGTATAAAAAGCCACAGCAGGACAATTCCTGCCGTGGCTTCTATCGTGATCGATTACCCTGTTTCAAATTTCTGTTTTTTTACATTTGTTCATTATCTCGTGTGTCCGTTTCGGGCTTTCTCCAATACATCTTTGGAACACCCGGGACATATAGCTCACATCGCAAAAGCCGCAAAGATCCGCTATGTGGGAAAGGGCGTATCTGGATTGCCGCAAATGGGTAAGCGCGTGGGCAACCCGCAGCTGCTGCAAATACTGGGAATAGCTAAGGCCTGCAACCGGCTTAAAGTACCGGTACATACCTCTGCGGCTGATTCCGCACGCCTGCAAGAGCTTTTCTTCCTGGATCTTTTCCGGATAATGGATATTTAAGTAGGACAGGATCTGCAAAACAGGGAACAGGCGGGTCTGGGCAATGTGCAGTATCTTTTCCCGGTATTTTTCCGGCAGCGCAAACTCCGGAAGGGAGAAAAGTGCCTCCAGCTTCTCGTATATTTCCTCTTTGCGCACCGTCTCTTTGGGAATATATCTGAGCATTGAAAGCCAGGATAAATATTCCTCCGCCTGCTCACAGGACCGGGGGCTAAGCATTACATACAGGGGAATCGAACACCCCAGCTCCTGAGAAAAAGCAGACAGGCACAGATTTGCAATGGTATTGACCAGCCCTTCCGGGGAACTTTCCAGAAACAGCTTGTAGCTTAAGCTCAGTTCCATTGTTTCTGCCTCTCCTGCTGCAACGGATATCTCGTGGAATGTGCCGGAGGGGACGATCACGACAGAGCCTTTGGTGCATTCAAAGGTTTGATCTCCTACCCTATGGGTATACTTACCGTAGCAGCAATACCAGACTTGTGCAAAATCGTGGATATGGCTATCCTTTCGGTCATTTTCATAGACAGATCGGTTGGCATAGGCGGAATATCTGCTGGCTTTGAACTTATGAAACGCAAAATTGACCGTGATTCTCTCTCCCAACGGACGCATACCCTCACCCCCTTCTTCTTTCACTATAACACACTTTGCGTTTTTTTGCCAGAACAATTGTGCCAACATTTCTATTGTTGACAGGCATTTAATTTTATGATATATTGATTTTTAGTGAAAAGCTGTGAGGAAGACACAGCCCTTTGTAAGATTCCCAGAGAGAAGCCTGTTTGGTGAAATGGCTTTGTACCCCTGCAAAGCGGCTACCACTTCTGAGCCGACTGCCGGAAATGGCAGTCCGGGTGCGCCCGTTACTGCGTCAATGAGTGGCAGATATTATCTGCAACCAGGGTGGAACCGTGGAATACTTTTGTATCCCACCCCTGAACAATCAGGGGTGGGATTTTTATTTAGTCAACTCTGAAAACATCTTTCCGGCAACCGACCGTCCTTTTGCCGCAACTCATCTTTTTAAAGCCTTTGAAATACACAAAGTATTCCTTCAGTCTTCAAAAAGCGATTTGCGAAAAATTCCCGGCCGGCTGCACGAAAATCTGTTTTTGCGAGCTGACTTCTGTCATCTCTCCCCAATTGCTGAAATGGAGGTAAAAATTATGAGCGAAGAAAATCTGTACACCTTTGAAAATCCTGAGTACCGGAAAACCTTCTGGCACACCTGCTCTCACATTATGGCGCAGGCTGTCAAGCGCCTGTGGCCTGAAGTGCAGCTTGCCATCGGTCCTGCCATCGACGAAGGCTGGTACTACGACTTTGATGCCCCCTTCTCCTTTACCCCGGAGCACTTAGAGAAGATCGAAGGGGAAATGAAGAAGATCTGCAAGGAGCGCATCCGCTTAGAGCGTAGCGAAAAGCCCCGGGCAGAGGCAATTGCCTATATGGAGCAAATGAATGAGCCCTACAAGGTAGAGTTAATTCAGGATCTGCCGGAAGATGCAGTCATCTCCTTCTATACCCAGGGCGACTTTACCGATCTGTGCGCCGGTCCGCACCTGGATCACACCGGACGGGTAAAGCACAATGGCTTTAAACTGACCAAGTCCTGCGGTGCTTACTGGCGTGGCGATAGCAACCGGAAAATGCTCCAGCGCATTTACGGCATTGCTTTCCCCAGCAAGGACGAGCTGGACTCCTATTTG
>JAZNDF010000164.1:0-75632 GCA_045587925.1 Faecousia sp. | reverse complement strand
CCACAGGAAGAACACCGTACTTGGGGTGCATTTGTTTGCAAGAGATAAAAGAAAAGGAATCACTGACCTGGCTCCAGGCCAGCATTACAGCGGTAACACAACTGTTTCCATAGCGCATTTCTTCGTAGGTTCCACCGCCAAGGGCATCTGCACCCAGCCCAGAAATGGTGTAAACACCATTTTCATCCGGCTTGCCAGCATGTTCCAGGAAAGAAGTATGTGTACCCGCACCGAAAGTATAAGGCAATCCTTGATAAATTCTTCCGGCTCTGAGTCTGAGCGTATTTTTGGTGGCAAGTTGATATTCTATCTCCTCTTCTACCTTCCATTTCACCGTCAGCATTTCTCTCATATACTGCTCCACGGTGTCCCGGCGCTCTGCCAGAATCTTTTCCTCGGGGGTCAGTTCTTTTACTGTGGGTTCGGTTGCCTGGGTGGTTGCTTCGGTGGTTTCCTGCTCTACCGGCTTTTCGCCGCAAGCGGCAAAGCTGAGGATCAGTGCCAGTGCAAGCAGGATCGCAAATACTCTTTTCATTTTTATGCCCTTCCCTTATACTGTAAAATCAAAGTCACGGGCGCTAACTTCCTGACCTGTTGTTAACAGGCACACCACGGCACAATGGTAGTTACCGGAAGGCAGTGCATCTAAGTCCAGGCTGCCGATCATAGTAGACGGCAGGTCTGTAACAAAGCGTTCCATAACGAAGTCCTTCATAGAATATCGGTCGGTTCTTGCGGTGATCTTCTGAACCTCTGCACCGGCTTCGTCTGTAATGGTCATTGTAATTCTATCGAACATCCAATTACAGGAGATGGTGCCTGCCAAAATGGTGTCCTTATTAAATTCCGTTTCTGTATCCGTGATGGTGGGTTCTGCAGGTGTATAGGATGCATCCTGCAGCTCCTTAACGGTAACGGGAATATAGTTATCGGTGATCGCCATCTTAAATGTAAGCGCCGAATCTACGCCATAAATCTGGAACACCTCATCTGTGATCGCATCATCCATCGACTGAGCCTTTTGCTTGGTTCTTGTTTGCTCCAGGAAGTAAATACGGCTTTTTGCCGGATCCACAGAGCCGTCTTCCTTATAGACGACCTCAATCTTTGTTACCAGAGCAGCGTGGTCTTTGCCGCCTTCCACGTGGACAATGGCATCGCCCTTTTGCAATTTTGCATAGCATTCTATGATTTTCTCTCTGCCGTTTGCCATAATCACTTCCGGGGTCATATTCATTTCGTCCCCTTCGATTTCCAGCACATAGTCGCCTACGGGATAGACGCCGTATTTCTGATGGAACTGCGTACTGCTCCGGGCAGTAAAACTGTCACTCACCTGACTCCAAGCCAGCATCACGGCACTGGAGCAAGCATTGCCGATCCGGGCATTTTTATAGCTTTTCCCGCCACCGAGGGCATCCGACTCCAAGCCGGAAATGGTGTAAATGCCGTTCTCATCCGGCTCGCCGGCAAATTCCAAAAAAGAAGCTGTTGTGCTGGCGCCAAAAGCATAGGGCAGTCCCTGATAAATTCTGCCGGCACGGATATGGAGTGTTCCACCGGAAGATGCCAGATTATATTCCAGATCCACATCAGATTTCCAAAGTACGGTAGCCATACCACGCATATAGCTCTCAACAATATCCCGCCGCTCGGCAAGGATCTTTTCTTCCGGGGTCAGTTCTTTCGGCTCTGTGGGCTGGGTGGTTGCTTCAGTCGTTGCTTCCGTGGTTTCCTGCTGGGTGTTATCCCTGCAAGCAACAAAACTGAGCATCAGTGCCAGTGCCAGCAACAATACAAAAAATCGTTTTAGATTCGTCATTGATATGCCTCCTTTTTATTTCTAGTATCAATATAACGGATACAAAGAGAAATAACAATTGACAATTCTGGAGATTAAATGTATAATCCTGCTATAATTTATAAGGCGGTGTTATTATGGAAGAAACCTATCAAAAAATCAGATACACAACCGGTCACGGCGTTCGACTGAACCATACGATGGGTTCTTCGGCGGAAGCATCTACATTGGCATTCCCCCACTCCACACCGGAATTTATGCTTTATTTCTTTCTCCAGGGAACGGGGAATATCAAAATAGAAGGCAGAAACTATGAAATAAGCCCTGGAGATATGGTTCTGATCAACCCTACAGAGATGTTTCACTGCACAGTAGACAGCACGAAATACCACGAGCGCTTTGTTGTGCACATCGATGACACCGTTGTGCAGGATTTTCCCTGCGACTGCCACGAATTACTCAACACCTTTTACAATCGGCAAAAGGGCTACGGAAATCACATCCCGGCCCAAACCGTTGCAGAAAACGGGCTGGATACAATCGTGAACAGTATCTATAGACACATCCAAAGCAACGGGTCTGTGGACACCGCTCTGGTAATTTGCAAGACCATTGAGCTGCTTGCGACACTAAACCGCTTACTGACCGATTCTGCTTCGATCACAAAAGCGCCTACTTACGAAAACAAGCTGATCCACAATGTCCTTCTTTATCTGGGTGCACATTTTCAGGAGGATATCAGCATTGCCCGGATCGCACAAATATTCAACATCGATAAATCCTATTTAAGTCACCTTTTCAAGGCAAATGTAGGTACTTCCCTGTGGAATTATGTGATCTTCCGCCGAATCAATCATTTTAACAATCTGATAAACCAAGGTTGGTCCATTGAAAGTGCCTGTCATCAGTCCGGCTTTCAGAATTATTCCAATTTTTACCGGCTGTACAAAAAGCATACAGGCATAACACCCCAGGAATTCAAACTGCGTCATAGGTCATAATAGACACATTAAGAAATAATAATAGCTGTTTTAGCAATGTACAATCATTTCGACATTGGTATAATATTATGCTGGACGCAAAGTTCTGACAACGGAGGCATTATATGATATTCTCAAAGACATCGCAGCTGGCTGTTGTGATCCCGAATACACCTACCAGCCGGGAAACCTTTGCAGCACAAGAGCTGGTCAAATATCTGGAAATGATCTTCAGCGGTATCCGGATCTCCCTGACCGGAGAAAATGAAACGCCTGCAGGTCTGAAAATCATCATCGGCGGACCGGAGCACAATTCCCTGACTGCCGGATACATATCAAAAGCGGAATTTGACCGGATCGTTCCCGGTCCGGAGGGTATTTTTATAAAAGCCTACGGTGAGGACACCCTCATATGTGCCGGCAGCAGCAAGAATGTAAACGAGCGGGAGCGGGGTACGATCTACGCGGTTTACGAGCTGCTGGAGCGGTATTTCGGCTGCAGCTTTGCCGCGTATACAAACCCCGACATTGCCGGCGGTGAATATGTTCCCCAGCTGGAAAAGATCAATCTTTCGGGGATTGAATATATAAAGGCTACCTGCGACAATATTTTCCGCACTGCCAATGTTGAATATCATCACAGAAAGGTCGATCAGCCTCTTAACCGCAGTTTTATTGACTGGCTTGCCAAGAACCGCTACAATCGGATTTATAACTGGATGTACGCCTTTGACCAGGCAAAGGAAGCCGGCTTGATCGAGGAGATCGAGCGCCGGGGTATTTGCATTATGGCAGGCTACCACGATATGCTCCCCTACTTCCTCCCCCAGGAAGGAAATGCTTACTTCCCGGAGCATTATTACGAAACCCATCCGGAATATTACAAGCTTATGGAGGACGGCACCCGCTTCAAGATCACAGACCACTGGGGCGGTTGGGCACTGTGCAGTCGAAATCCGGAGCTGCCGGAGGTATTTGCCAACAACATTCTCAAGTGGATCGAGCTGAACCCGGAGGTAGATACGATCTCTATTTTGCCCCTGGACGGCAAACGCCCCCAGTGCTGCTGTGAGGAATGCAGTAAGTATACCAAGGGAGAGAATTATGTATTTTTTATAAATACTGTTGCAAGGATCATTGGCAAGACCCATCCGGAGATCACAATTATTCTGACAATGTATGTAGATATTTGGAACTATCCGGAAGGCCTTACCCTGGAGCCCAATATCTGCGTTTGTGAAGCCGTATGGCACCACACCGGACTGCGGAAGATCGGTAAAGCCGACGGCACAAGCCTGATCGGTACATTCTACGAGAAAGACCTTTTGGAATGGGGCAAAACCGGCGCTAAGCTGATGTTTTACGACTACTATATGGGCAATCAGTCCGCCCGTCAGCGGTACATTCCTGCCGCTGACGAAATGCAAAGTATCTGGACGCGGTTTACCCAAGTGGGTATTTCCGGAAGCTCCACCCAGATCGAATATTATAATTTCTGGAATCACATTTTCAATTACTACTGCTTTGCCAGAACCGGCTATGACATCCGCTTCTCTATGGAAGATCACCTGTCCCGTTTTACCCGGATATTTGGCGAGGGTGCGCCTTATATTGCAGAGATCATCCGCATTGCTGAAGCCACACTGGAAGGTCAGGTCGCCATTAAATTTGCCGGACTGTATCTGATGGAGCATATCGACAAGGATGCCTGTTACAGCTTCTTTGACAAGGCTTTGGCTGCAGCCACCACGCCCTTTGCCAGAAACAATATTCGTATGATGCGAATGCAGTTCCGTTACTCCGATGTGGAGTGTATCCACACAAAGCACCGGGGCCAGGAAGGTCAGGTATATACCGTAATGGAAAACTGTTACGATCCTACCGGCGAGCTATATTATATGAGCCGTAATTTTGACAGCTGCTACTGGAATGACCCAGGCTACGGAATTATGCTGCCGATGGACAATAAAAAACTTGCAGATTTTGTACCGGATCATTGGTATCAATTTGAACAATAACAGGAGGAATTAATATGCATATTAGTGTAAACAACGCCGCCATCAGCGGATTGGAAATGACTGCCGAGGAGCGGTACGGACTGCTCGCCAAGGCTGGCTTTACTGCAATCGATATGGGTATGAGCGGTGGGGCCAATACCAGAGATCTGGACTATGAGGGTAAGTGTATTTTTGAAAAGTCTCTGGACGAAGTGCTGGAATACTATGCAGAAACCTTGGCCGCTATCCGCAAGCACGGCCTGTTTGTCACCCAGGGTCACGCCCCCCAGCCTGCTTATGTGGCAGGTCATCCGGAGGTGACAGAATACTGCATTCGTATCTATAAGCGCATTATCGAATTTTGCGGATACATTGGCTGTCCCCGTCTGGTGATCCATGGTGTAGATTACAAATTTGACAATACCGTCGATCCTCCGGAGGAGATCGATCGGCTGAACAGACATTTATTCGAATCTCTGATTCCCGAACTTCTGCAGCACAATGTAATGGCTTGTATGGAGAATCTCTATGTCCGCAAGTATAAAACCGATAATAACGATATTTTTGTTGAAGGTCCTGCCGCAGATCCCTATGCAGCTGCTCAGTTAATTGACGAGCTGAACGAAAAAGCCGGAAAGGAAATTTTCGGTCTTTGTCTGGATACAGGACATATGCACATTGTCCGCAAGGACGCCCGTACATACATTCCCATTCTTGGAAAGCGTATCAAGTGCCTGCATTTGAACGATAACAACGGCTTTGCCGATCAGCATTTGGTGCCCCTTGCAGGCAATGCAGAATGGGACAGCATTTGCAAGGCATTAAAGTCCGTGGGATACTGTGGTGATATTAGCTTCGAGCTGGGCGGTCATTTCAGTAAGATCCGCGCTTTTGATCCTGCACTTACACTCCCATGGCTGGAACTGACCTGCAAAACAGGTCTGGCTTTCAAAAAAATAATTGAAAATTGAATTGCTGTGAAAAAAGCTGGCACTTAAATCGGTGCCAGCTTTTTGCTCGTTATGCTGTTCTGCTTGTAAGAAAATGGGCAAGTTCGGCCATAAATTCGCTGTCGCCAAAGTCAGAAAGGGCATCGATCGCCATTTTCGTGTGGTCCATTACCATCTGATCGCATATATCAAGTCCATACAGATGAACAAAGGTGTTCTTATTCTGATCCACCCCGACGGCTTTGCCCAATTTTTCGGCATCGCCAATAACATCCAGCATATCATCCCGGATTTGAAATGCCAGACCCAGGTGAGACGCAAATGCAGAAGCGCTTTTTAGCTGACTTTCATTTCCGTCGCCTGCTAAAACACCAAGCATACAGGCAGCGCGGATCAATGCGCCGGTTTTTCGGCTTTGGATATCCAAAACCTCCTGACGGGTGCACTGTCTTTCCTCGCATTGCATATCCAGGACTTGTCCGCCAACCATACCCAGTTCACCGGCACAGCCGGATAAAATCTCCACGGCACGAATACGCGTCTGCGCACTGTAAGGCGCCGCCGCTAAACAGGAAAAGGCGGCAGTTAAAAGTGCATCCCCCGCCAGAACGGCGATCGCCTCACCGTAGACCTTGTGATTTGTAGGCTTGCCCCTGCGAAAATCATCATTGTCCATACAGGGCAGATCGTCGTGAATTAAGCTGTATGTATGGATCATCTCCACAGCAGCGGCGAAGGGTGCGGCTTTTTTCCAATCTCCGCCGCACATTCTGCAAAATTCAAAGGTCAGTACCGGCCGCAGGCGTTTTCCGCCTGCCAATAAACTGTAGCGCATTGCATCAAACAGCTCTTTTTGAGGCTCATTTTCATATTGAAAGCACTTTTCGTCCAGATAATTTTCAATATAGGTCAAATACGCCTCCATATGGGCATCAAAAGGCAGGTTCATCTGTAAACGCCTCCTCCACAGGGCTTCCGTCCGGCGCAGAACTGATTTTGCTGACCTGAAGCTCAGCTTCGTCTAAAAGCTTTCCGCAGCTTCGAACAAGCTCTGTGCCCTCCTGAAACAGCTTTAAGGACTCTTCCAGTGCCACATCCCCTCGCTCCATAGAGCGGACGATTTGCTCCAGGCGGGCAATTTTCTCTTCAAAAGTCTGACTTTTCTGACTCATTTTCCTTCCTCCTCTATATTCGTTACCGCCGCAGAAAAGCTGCCGTCACCTAAACGGATATTTACGGCATCGCCAATCGAGATCTGCTTAACCGTTCGCACAACTGTGCCATCCTGTGCCTGCGTCATAGCATATCCGCGGGACAAAACCTTTAAGGGGCTCATAGCATCCAGCTTAGCAGTGGATGTTAAAAATCGCTGGCGCTGGTTGCTGATTTTATATTTTTGAGCAGCGATCAGACGATTGCTCAATAGCTCCAAATCCTTGCGGCGCTGGTTCAAATAAACTGCAGGACCAGCAAGTGCAGGACTCGATGACAATATCTGCAGTTGTCTGCGTGCACTTTTCAAATGCCTTACCAAAGCCGTAGACATTGCAGACAGGGCGTTATCCAAGCCTTGCAGCAATGCATCCCGGTCAGGCACTGCCAGTTCTGCCGCATTCGATGGCGTTGCGGCCCGTAGATCAGCAACAAAATCTGATATCGTAACATCCGGCTCGTGACCGACTGCCGAAATGACAGGGATTTGTGATTCAAAAATCGCGTGGGCAACCAATTCATCATTAAATGCCCAAAGGTCTTCAATAGAGCCTCCACCCCGCCCTACGATCAGCAGATCAGCCAGCTTGTGGCGATTGGCATAGCGAATAGCGGCAGAAATTTCCCCCGGAGCCTCAGCGCCCTGGACCCGTACCGGCAGTAACAGGACCTTTGTCAACGGGTAACGCTTCCTGAGAATTCTGAGCATATCGTGCACCGCCGCACCGGCGGAGCTTGTGACAATACCGATCACCTTGGGAAACTTCGGAAGGGATTTCTTGTGTGCAGGATCAAACAGTCCCTGCGCTGCAAGCTTTTTCTTCAGCTGTTCGAATGCAACATACAGATCTCCTACTCCGTCCAGCATTAACGCATTGCAATACAGCTGGTATGCACCGTCTCTGGGGTACACACTGATCTTTCCCACAGCAACTACCTGCATACCGTTGTCCGGGCGGAATTTCAGCCGTTGCGTATTCCCCCGAAACATCACGCATTTTAACGCACATTCCTGGTCCTTAAGGGTGAAATAATGATGTCCAGAGGGATAAACCTTATAATTGCTGATCTCGCCCCGGACAGCCAGATTTGCCAGCAACCGGTCGTTGTCCATCATTGCGCGGATATATTCATTTACCTGAGTGATGGATAGTGCATTCTGGGTCATATTACCCCTCCTGTAATCGGTAGGCAAGCACAGCTACACCCAAGGCATTATCTGTAGAATACTGTGGCTGAGCGAAAATCGGATCAAAAGGCTTGCACAGGTCTCTGAGCATAGAATTGGACGCAACGCCGCCGGAAAATACCACCGGCAGACCCGGATAGCAGGTCATTGCCTGCTTCGTTGCCCGAATAATTCCATCGCACACGCAACGAAGTGCAAAAGCCGCGGTCTCCACAGGATCATTATGCTTTGCATAATATTGCTGAACTTTATTTTGCACACCGGAAAAAGAAAATTCCATATTACTGCACTTAACGGAAAAAACATCGTTTTTTTCTGATTGCGCGCTGAGAATGTCCAGCTGTTTCCCGGCCGGAAACGCCAGATCAAGCAGTTGACCGGTGCGGTCGATCAGCTGACCGGCAGAAATATCCGTAGTTCCGCCGATCCGCTTACAGTGCACCCTGCCGCCTTCCGGCTCCACCAAAAGTAATTCTGTGGTTCCGCCGGATAAATGCCACGCCAAATGCGGCTGATCCATCAAATCCATTCTCGATGCGCTCCACAGAGAAGCGGCGATATGGCCCTGCTGGTGAGAACATTCGATCAGAGGCACACGGAGCGCATCAGACAGCATTTTTGCGTGGGAAAATCCGACCGTAAAGCAGGGCATATAGCTTCCTTCTACTGCCCTTGGACGGGTGCTTACACCCACGGCGGTAATGCTGTCCGCAGATATATGGGAAAACAGCCTGCCGGAAAGCTCCGGCAGGCTTGCAGTGTGATGAAATACAGCATCGCTTTGGCGCAAACCAAGTGCCCCTTCTTTTACAGGCAGGAGCCTTGAACAGTTTTCGCCGTTGGTGCCGTCAAAATAAGCAATGGAAGTTGTGTAATTGCTGGTATCAAAGCCAATTACGCTCATTGGGGAACCTCTGATGTTAAGCTTCTGGCAAAAGAACCTAAAATGCCATTAACAAAGGCACCGGTTTCATCGCCATCATAAATTTTCGTTATACGGACAGCTTCAGAAATCGCCGCACCGGTAGGCACATCCTCTACATAGAGTATCTCAAAAATGGCCAACTGCATTGTTGTACGCGCCAATCTGGAAATACGGGAGACATCCCAGCCAATAGAAAACTGGCTGATGATCTGATTAAGTTCATCTACCCGATTTGCAACACCGGAAACTACATTGTCGATGTACGCCATTTGTGCCCGGCTGGGGCGTTCTGAATAGATATCATTCTCCTGGGAAAGCTTGGCATAGTATTCCTTTTCCAATCGGGTCGCAACAACGGCTTCCGGCTCCTCACCGGTAAATTCACGCCCGTAGATCAGATGAATGGCAAGCTCTCTGGCATTTGCTCTTGTCATTGGATAAACCTCACTGGCGTGCAATTCCGCAAACATTGATATTCACAGCGGAAATTTCAACACCTGCCATTGCGGAAATTGCATTTGTCACAGCAAGCTGTGCTTCCTTGGAGACTGCAACAATGCTCTTGCCATAATAAATAACAATATTACAATCAACGGTTATGGAATTATCGCCGGCTACAACGACCTTAACACCTTTGCTCCGCTTGCCGAGCCGCTCCACGATTTCAGCACCGATCTTTGTACTTAAGCCAACAACACCTTCCACATCCTTCAGTGCGTGCGCAACAATTGCTGCAATCACATCCTCAGAGATCAGTAATGTGCCGTTATCCTGAGTTTGCGTAATATACTGTTTGTTGTCTGCCATAGAAATACCTCCTAATGGTTGTCTGCTTCTTACAGAACATACTTTCCTATATTGTACCATATATCCTGAAAATTACAACTATTTTCTTTCGGGAGGTTTCTTAAGGCTGTATAAAATTACTGCACTTCCACTACATATATATCATCCATTTCAAATTCTGATTGTGTCAGAACGATATCAGCGATCACCGCAACATCTGTTTCCTGCAATCCTCCCTCCGGTGCCGCAACAGCAACAGAAATGCTTTCATCGGCAATATATGCAACGCAATCTGCATATCCCTTTGCAATGACAAGGCTTTCAATTTGTGCTTCACACAAAGCCGTCTGCACAATATCCTCCAGCTGATCGCTTGACTGGGCAGCTTCCGGACTGTCCGTATAGGCCATAGCTTCCTGAAGAAGGGTCACAGCGCTGTCCCTTGCTTCCTGCCGTGACAGGCGTACCGCAGAAAAATACTCGCTTACCGTATCTGCCGAACTGGTCAGCTCTTGTGTATCCTCACTCATAACAAGGGTGTCCGATGATAAAATTTTCTGGGTATCCAGCGTGTCCTCCAGATTTACTACCCGCTCACTTTCACTGTATAACCAGTTAACATAGATGCCTCCGCAGACTGCAAACAACACCGCCATTGCAACCAAATTCTTTTTCCATTTTTTCATTATAAATTGCCTCCATTCATTTCATTTTCAGGACAGAAATCCGATCTGAGCTCAGTCCTGTAACCTTTGCTACCGCCTCTACAATCGCCAGGCGCACCATTGCGCTGTCTGCACCTTCGCACACAACGACAGCGCCCCGATAATTGGGGGAAATCGTTTGCTTGATCAAACCTGTCTGATTTCGCTGGGAATCCGTAACCGTAACTGTATCGTTTTGTGTATTGCTGTTATCTTGTGATACAGACAGCTTATTATCTGTTTGATAAACTGTTTCTTCACCGGATTCCACACTGAGCAGTACCTGAACCTCCCCTGCCCCGGAGATTTGGCTTAAGATCTGCTCCAGTTTTTCTTCTATTTGTGTTTGTTCCTTCTGTTCCTGTACAACGACAGATTGTGCGGCTTCCCTGTTATTTCCGGAAGGAACGATCATAAAAACAAGTCCTACCAGTAATACGAGCCCAACATATTTATATTTTCTTATAAAATCCGTGATTTTCCCTTGGATAAGCTTTATGTCCAAACCTGGTCCTCCTTCGAGATGCCTAAATCATTGGCAATGAATTGGCTGAGTGTCTCTTTTGAGTATGGGGAAATGGATCCGGTGATCCTCACCCCACAGGGAACCGGCGGGTACTCATCATTCAGCGTCACCTCCACATCGATCGCCGCGTCCATAGAATCAGCTTTGTCCAAGATATATGCTTCGGTTTGGGACTTTATGATAGCGCGCAGCTCATCTGATGCCGCCGATTCACCGAATGTTACCGCAGTGTCTGCATCAACGGAAAAATTTTTGAAATAATCGCCATAATCGGCAAGGCGAATTTCCACAAGGGGTGCGATCAATGTCAGCGCCATAAAAAGACCTGATATCAGACGGATAATTGCCCCGGTCGCAGTCTTCTTCCCGGAAAGAGTGTTGACGATCGAACAGATCACTGCCGCGCAAATTACGGAAAATAAGTATTTACGAATTCCGTCCATCAGCCTACCCCCTTCATAAAGCAAACAGTACTTACAAGCAACAGCAAACAAACGGTTCCGGTCATAGCCAGCAGCATCCCCATCGCACCGGTAAAATCCGTGATCAAAGCGGAGTTTTCCTTGCCGCCAATCACACTGCAAACTGCACCTGTCATTTTCAGCAACAGATATTGACACCCTATTTGCAAAAACGGACCGATCCAGATCGCCAATACAGCGATCAGTCCATAGGATCCCACAGCACTTTTCATTAGCCCTGCGCTTACCAGGATCGTCTCAGAGGCATCGGAAATAACGCCGCCCACAACAGGCACTGCACCCGAAATTGCAAGCTTTGTCGCCTTCATAGCAGACGCATCAACCGAGCCGCTGATAACCTTTGTGATCCCTAAATAACCGGTAAAGACATACAGCAAGGTTTTCAGGCACCAGGTTACTGCCCATTTGATAAAATTGCGAAGATTATCCAAAAGCGACTGGCTGACCATACTGCAGGCAACACAAAGGCATAAATATATATAAAGCATCGGTACCAGTAAGCGTGCAATAATTACGGATAGGATCGCGTCAAAAGCCGCCGTTCCTGCGTATAGTGATGCTGATGAAGACGTTCCGCCTTGCGCCGCCAGTGCCGCTGTAAGGACAGGTAAAAGTAATTTCCCATATTCACTTAGCTGTGCAACAGTCTCTGCTCCCAATTGAATCAGCGAGTTCGCAGGCAGAAACAGAAGCACAGATATTGACAAAGTGGATGCCAGATGAATGGCATTTTTTGCACTATCCGATGTGGTCTTTAATACCGACGATAATAAAACGATGGCAATTAAGGATAAACACACGCCGGCAGCTTCTGTAAGACTTGGCTGCAGCTTAGAAACAGCCGTTTTAATGACATACCAAAGATCTTCTGCAAAGGACTGGGTATCCTCGGGTATATATTCCTCTACACCATCCGGGGCATCCGGCGCAGTAAATTCCATAGCACGAACCGGCATAATCAAAATTCCTGTTATGAATATCAGGAGTATAAATCTTCTCATATTGCCCCCAATATGTTATCAAGTAGTTCCAACAGCTCATTAAGAAGCGGTATCGCCAACCATAAGATCACCGTGCTGGCCAAAAACTGTAATGTTTTTCCCAGTGCGGCATTGCCTGCATCGGTGCAAATCAAACTGGTTATTTCTGCAATCAGGCCAATGCCAACAGCTTTCAGCATAATGGATAATGTGTCGGATTTTAGCTGTCCCATAGTCTGCAATCGGTTAAGAAGATCTTTGATTGGTCTGAGATATGAAAAGGAAGCGATTGCAATCATACTGCAAACCGCAATTATCAACAAAACCGAAATATCTTTGCCATGTTTCGTCAGGGTTAGAATCAGAATGACTGCCACCAAAACACTGGCGGAAGCTTTTAAGAATATGTCCATTAAAGATCAAACAGCCCCTTGACTAATTCAAAAAGTTCAGAAATTTTTTGTACCACCATCATCAGCACCACAACAAGTCCTGCAAGGGTCGTCATAGTTGCTTGCTCCTCGCGCCCTGATCGCGACAGCACCTGATTAAGGATGGAAACAATTATGCCAACAGCGGCAATTCGAAATATCAGTTCAATATCCATAGTTATAACAGCAAAATCGCAAGGGCTGCACCGGCGCAAAGCCCCAATGTCTGATACTTTCTCAGGCGTACATCCCGATTTTCCGTAAGCTCCTTCAGATTTATTCTACATTCCTGTCTTACCGCATCAATTCCTTTTGTTTGCCCTTCAATATCAAAGCGACCCAATGATTTTCCCAATATCTCCATAGCCTTCTGGGTCAACCGGGGAATATCCTTCTGACAGGATAACACGGCCGTCATACAACCGTTCACATCCGGTGAGATCTGATCCTCCAGCTGCAATGCCAGCGAATAAAATAATTTCCTCAACACGCCATCACTTTCTGAGGCGGCTTGTCTGCATAAGGACGGTAAGGGTGTCAAGCGATACTGAAGCTCGCACTCCATATAGTCTAATATACGGATAAGCTGACGAAGGGTTCGTTCCTCCTTAATATGACCAGCGGCCACCTTAAAGCCAAAGCCGCCGCATCCTGCCAACACCAAAATCACACCAATGACTTTTATCCCCATAAATCCATCCTTTCCATCCGCCAGGACTTGTCCGACTGTAAAATGATCAGGTACTCAAAAATCCCACTTTTTATCAAAGGTTTATAAATCGGTCTGGTATATAGATCATTTCGGCATCCTGCGTGAACGGTCGCTAAAAATTTAACACCGCACCATCCAGCCTGTATCAGTGCATCACAATCCTCCTGTGCCGTGATCTCATCTACTGCAATATAGGTCGGATTCATATTTCGCAATACTGCATCAATACCCTGGGCTTTTGTACAGCCGGTCAGAATATCGGTGTGCTTACCCGGTGAGAAGCAATTATTTCCCTGGATTTTCGGGAACAATTCACCACGCTCGTCCACCACCGCCACACAATCACCGCAATGATCTGATTTTTGTCGGATCAAGTCCCGCAGAAGCGTTGTTTTTCCACTTCCCGGTCTGCCTAAGATCAACACAGAACCGCAAACACCGGATGCTTTTTCTGCGATCTGTGGAAAATCCCTGGCAACACGCAAACAAAGTGAAGAAGGATCCTTAATTCCGTTCATTACGCCGCTATTCATAATTGCCGTTCCGCATATTCCTATGCGGTGGCCGCCGACAGCTGTAATATACCCTTGAGCCGAAGTAGCAGCTGTCCAGGGAGAATAGCGGGATGCGGCATTGATACAATAAGAAATATCCTCTTTACTCACAACTTGCTTTAAGCAAGTCGCTCCGTCGGATTTAATAAGCTCCGGCGGCAAATCCAATCTTAAACGAATTTCCTGCAGTGTCTTACTGCCCAGCCTGTCCACTTCCTGACGCATCCAAATTGGAAGCAGATTGATATATTCCTGCCAAGCGCATCTCATATGCATCACTCCTGCAAAAGCCTATGCAGGATATAAGCTGTAATTGACATAAAAAACCCGACGGCTTTCGCCGTCGGCTCTATTTCAATTAAAATTGTTTTTTTCTTGCTGCAATACAAAGTCTATTACTTACGGGGCTAAATGCAATGTTCAGAATCAGCTCCGGCACAAAATTAGCCAGAACAAGTCCTGTTAATACATACGCAATCACCTCTCCGCCTCCTGCCCATACAGAAAGAATATCCATAAAGAAGGTCATCATACAAGCAACGAAAATACCTGTATTTATAACCGGGCAAATTATAGCGGCGCACAGCATTGCAAAATAAGTGTTGCGTTTTCTAAGTAGTTTGTATACTAAACCGGATGCAACACCTGCAAGAACACCTTTTCCCATAACTACCACAAAGCACAGATAGGGGTTTGCCTGGAAAACCATAGCACCACCAACATCCACGCCTGTGTAGCAGTTGATAAAAACAATTGTTCCAAATGTAGCACCCAGAATTGCGCCTGCGCCTACACCGTAAATTGCGCTACCAACCACAATGGGGATCAAAACAAGGCTAAAATTGAATCCACCAAAGGATGGAATCACTCCGCCCAGCATCTGAAAGACAACAACCAGTGCCATCATCAGTGCCACTCCGACCATACGCTTTACTTTTGTTTTCAAAATATTTTCCTCCTTGCTGTCGCTCCGGCTGTCCGGATGCGATGCATATTATTTGCCGGAAATCCGGCTGGTTCCAAAACGGGTCATACCCGCAATAGACAATCAGAACAGATCGGCATCGTCTGCTTCTTCCTCCAGATCATCGAAATCCATCTGCGCATTCTGACCGGAGCGCATCGTTTCCCACTGCTCCTTGGTGATCAGAATTGCTCTTGGCTTACTTCCCTGGAAGGGACCGACAATTCCCTTTTCTTCCATTTCATCCACAATTCTTGCGGCTCTTGCGTAGCCCAGCTTCAGCCGGCGCTGAAGCATAGAGACGGATGCCTGACCTGTCTCCAAAATCACATCCACTGCTGCAGGCAGCATTTCGTCACCACCCAGCTCGTCGGCACAGGGCTCCGGGTCGGCTGCAGCAGACTTACTTCCTGTCTGAGCTGCTTTCCGCTCGATTTCTTCCAGTACCTGCTGGTCATAATTTGTAGAGAAATTATTTTTTACATAGGTTGCCACTGCTTCCACTTCCGGATCGCTGACAAAACAGCCCTGAACCCGTTTCGGCTTGCCGTGACCAATGGGTGCATAAAGCATATCACCCTTGCCCACAAGCTTTTCTGCGCCCTGGGTATCCAGAATGATCCGGGATTCCATTGCAGATGCAACAGCAAAAGCAATTCTTGAGGGAATATTCGCCTTCATAAGGCCGGTAATAACATCCGCGGAGGGCCGCTGGGTCGCAATGATTAAATGAATTCCCGCCGCACGGCCCATCTGGGCAATTCGGCAAATGGATTCTTCCACCTCTTTTGCGGCAACAAGCATCAGGTCCGCCAGCTCATCAATGATAACTACCACCTGGGGAAGCTTTTGACCGGCATCCTCCTGACCTTCCACAATGCTGTTGTAGGAGTCCAGATCTCTGACGCCTGCATCCGACATAATCTTATAACGGCGCATCATTTCAGATACGGCCCACTGCAGGGAGCCTGCGGCTTTTCTGGGATCGGTGACCACAGGAATCAGCAAATGGGGAATGCCGTTGTAGATGCCCAGCTCAACCATTTTCGGGTCAACCATAATCAATTTCACATCATCGGGACTTGCTTTATAAAGCAAGGAAATAATGATGGAATTCATACAAACAGACTTACCGGAACCTGTGGTACCCGCAATCAGCATATGGGGCAATTTCGATATGTTGCCTACAATGCAGTTGCCGCCGATATCCTTGCCGACCGCAAAGGAGGATTTGGATGCCGCTTTTGTAAAATCAGCAGAATCAATGACCTCACGCAAAGAAACAGTTGTAACTGCCTTGTTCGGAACTTCAATGCCTACCACAGAGATCTTACCGGGGACAGCCGCAATTCGGACACCTGTGGCACCTAAGCTCAGTGCAATATCATCTGCCGCAGTAGTCAATTTGCTTAGTCTGACACCCTTTTCCAGCTCAACTTCATAACGGGTAACACTGGGACCGCGGGTCACATTGATAATGTGCGCCTCGATCTTAAAGCTGGCAAGTGTCTCATTCAGACGCCTGGAATTCTCGCGCATTTCAGCCGTGCCGTCGGCACCGCCATCTCTGGGAAGCTTCAGAAGGTCAATGGGTGGGAAGCTGTAATCCTGCACCGGTGCGTTGGCAGCTTCCTCGATTTCCTGTGCCACTTCAATTGCAGATGCTTTCGCTTCTTTTGCGCTAACCTTCTCAGGCTTTACTTCCTTAACAGGCTCTTGTACTTTCTCAGGTTCGAATACCGGCATCGTTTCAGGAATGTCGTCAACAGCCGGTGCAAGCTCCGGCTCAGCAACAACCTCAACCGGTACAGAAGCCGCCGCAACAGGTGTTTCCACATCGCTGTCGATTTGACGCATAATTTCTGCCACCTTACTGCTTGCCTCTTCCTCTGAGAGTGCCGGAGTATTTCGTTCAGCTGCCTGATTGCGACGGTTTTCCAAATGCTCGATCCGCTTATTGGCAATATGATTAACGATAATGGTCGCAGGCTCAGGACGCTCTTCGATTTGCGCATCATCTTCCCAGTCAGCGCGGGGGCGATTTTGAATGGCGCGAATAATTCCCGGAATCGTGATGTTCATACTTCCGAGAAGGGTAAGAATCGCCGCAATGATAAAAATAATATACGAGAGAATAGAACCGCAGGCCCAATTGAACAGTTTGGTGATCAATCCGCAGATCATACCGCCGGCTGTTCCGTTGATTCCTCCGGTGTACAGTGTGCCGGCCTTTAATAAGTTATCAGGGTCCATCGCAAGATGAGAAATACAGCCGCAAATCAAAATAAACAGAAGTAAGCAGACTGTGCGCATCATAACCGGCCGCTTTCCGCTGAAGGCGTGAATGATAAACAGATATAAAAATGCAGGAATTGCTACATAAAAGCCAGCTTTACCGATCAGTCCGTAAATAATCTTATCACGAACCAGCTTAACGATTGCTCCGTCAGGCTGCAATACAGTAACTAACAGAATAATGAATACTGCCAGAAAACTAAGGGCGGTAATTACCCGTACAGGAATTTTCCTTTCTTTATCCTCGGTCACAGTTTTTGCTGCCTTTGCCTCCTTACCGGGAGCAGAGCCCTTGGTATCCTTTGGCGTGTGTTTTGCATTTTTTCCATTTGCAGCAGCACGCTCTGCCTGCGATTTTTTCTTATGTTCTGCCATAGTATCCTCCCTTAAACGATCAGATATAATATCAGTGTAAACAGTGCCGCACCCCAGCAATAGTAGGCAAAGCCGGAATAACCGGTGCGTGCAGTCAGAAAGCGAATAAAAATAATTCCTAAATATGCGCCAAGGTATGCAAACCCGGCTGATAAAATATATCCCAATAAGGAAATGAATGTAATGCCGCCAAAACCTGTGGTGAAGATCAAAACCAGGTCGATCAGGCATAACAGGACCAAAATCGGCATACTTAAAAGATACGCCCAATTTACAACGCGCTGACGGTCTGCACCTCTTATGAGGGCATAAGAACTGATCATACCAATTCTTGAAATGCCGGGCAATGCACTTAGACCGCCAAGAATACCAAATACGATGGCATCCAAACCGGACATATAACTGGCATCCTTATTGGCCTGTCGTGTATACTCCGGTATGATAAGCACGATTCCGTTAATAACAAACAGCAATGCCAGGACCGTTAAATTGCTTTCCATCTTCCTTGTGAAAATATAAATCAGAAAAACGATCAGGATGGGAACTGTAGCACTGCGGATCAAACGCAGTTCGTATGTACTTTCACTTACTGTGCGCTTTGCCCTGCGGGCGTTCAGACTGCTCTTTTCCCTGCGAAGTCTGGAAAATGCTGAATTGCATCCGTTAAGCAGTGCAAACAAAATCGCGCTGTGAACCAGAAGGTCCTGCAACGGCTGTCGGGCGTGGGTACCAAATAAATGAAGCATCAGCCCCTGATGGGCTTGGGAAGAGACCGGCAGAAGCTCAGTCAGGCCCGAAATCAAGCCGTATATAATACTTTGAATGATACTCATTTTGCTACCAATCTCCTTCCCAATAATTTATCTAATTTATAATAACATACCTTCGCGCAAATTTCCAGTAGAGATTGAAAATTTATTGACTCTTTCTGTTTTTATTGATCATTTTATGCAAGGCAGATAGTGCGTCACTCAGACCGCCCAATTTATCGATCAGGCCGGAGGCAACTGCTTCCTTGCCGTAAAGGATCGTACCCACATCGGTTGCCATCTCCCCTGTTGCCATCATATAGCTTTCAAACTGTTTTTTGGAGATGCCGGAATTTTCCGTTACAAAATCTGCGATCTGTTCCTGGATGCGCTGAAAATAACGGAATGTCTGAGGCGCACCGACTACGAGCCCGGTCATTCGCACCGGATGAACTGTCATACTCGCCGTTGGGGTGATAAAGGACTTCTTGGTACAGACCGCCAGCGGTATTCCAATGGAGTGACCGCCTCCAAGCACCAGAGATACCGTTGGTTTTTTCATTCCGGCAATCATTTCCGCTATGGCAAGGCCTGCCTCAATGTCTCCGCCGACAGTATTTAACAGTAACAAAAGGCCGTCGATCTCCTCACTCTCTTCAATGCCTGCAAGCAGTGGCAGAACGTGCTCGTACTTTGTGGTCTTTGCCGTTTCCGGCAGAACCTGATGCCCCTCAACCTGCCCTATGATCGTAAGTGTATATATATTGCCTTTACTGCTGCGTGTAACATCAGAGCCAAGTTCAACGATCTGCTCCAGCTCCTGCTGTTTGATATCTGTATCTTTCTTTTCGTTCATAACATTCCCTCCAATTTTGCTATGTGTAGCATAACCTGTGCAAGGAAAATAATTCACACTTGCAGGAATTCAAATTCTGACATATAATAGCTTTAATAGTGTACAGAAAGGAATGAAATTATGCAGTATCAGTTTCGGACAAAAGGGACCTGCTCTCAGGCGATCTTTTTTGAGATCGAAGACGGAAAGCTGAAAAATGTTCAGTTTATGGGTGGCTGTAACGGCAACCTGAAAGGTATCGGCTCGCTTGTGGAAGGAATGGATGTACATACCGTTATCCAACGACTGGAAGGCACAAAATGCGGTATGAAGCAAACCTCCTGCCCTGATCAGCTGGCGCAGGCGCTCAAGGAAGCGCTGAAGAAGGAAGACGCATAATTACAAATAAATTGCGTTCTGTTTCAAAGGCTTAATAAATGTTTTTTGGCAGTACCGGGTGGATCACTCAGTACTGCCAAAATTTTATTTTTTACGGTTCCCGGAAATTGAATTTTTCCAATTCCGGAAGGAGGATCAGGGTTTGACCCCAGGTAACATTAAAGCGACAGGTATCTGTAAGATCGCCGTTTTTGTCCGGTGACCAGGTCTCCCCTGTTAAGCCGTGACCGTAGAAGGACCAGCGGGCATCGGCAGTAGTATTGAAACACTCGTGACCGATGGCGCAGGAAATGCCTTCTATTTCAACCACAGAATTTGGCTGAACATACTGTGCAAAGGGCATATAACGGCGAATCATATCCGGAAGGTCATTATTGCCGGATGTAACAATGATCTTTTTTGCGCCGGAGTTTTTCAAGATCTCCGCGATTACCTTAAGACCTGCCTCATATTCTTCCTCTGTATTGATCATTCGACCAACTTTTACTTCATCCACGAAATCACCGGTATGCAGGATGATATCCGGCCGGACTTTACGGATAAGGTCTGCATAATAGCAATAGGCTTCCGAGTGGGTATCGCCAATATGCAAAAGCTTTAAGGACTTTGTTTGCGTGATTTCCTCCGGGACAGTAACGCCTGTTTCCATAAATGCACGCACCCGCGACCGTTTTCTTTCAATGACCATTTCTTCCCCGATGCTGATCATAGCATTGGGAATGTGCGCAGTATCCTTGCATCGCGGTTCCAGTTTTCCTTCTGTGTCCAAAACCGAAAAAGAGCAATCAGGTGTGTTAGATTTATATTTTCTGAAATTCAAACTCTGGATCAGCTTGTCGGCCCGCTGAGCATCTCCCACAAACAGAACATCCTCTGCCCATTCGGCACGATCCATTTCCGGCGTCCAGTCGGAAATTTCCAAACCTGCAATATCTGCGATGATTTGCGCGGTTTCCATCGCACTGTTGCAGGAATTGGTATATATATTCCCCTGATATCCAATATGCTTGATATAATCACCCAGGCGTGTAGCCTGTTTGCGTCCAAGCTCTGTCAGGTGCGGGTCCTGCGAACCCAAAGCCTGGGCACTGCTTACCACATAATATTTCATTTTTGAACCTCCGCCAGTCTGCATTCGGGTATTTTCCGGGAAATCTCATCGGATCTGATCAGGTATATGGGATTTGTCAACAGGATACATCTGCCGTCTGTATCGTAAAGCTCTGCCCGCTGGAATGTAACAGCGGAGCGGGCTTTCGTAAGTGTGGAAGAATGTATATATTGTTCCTGGCAGATTTCTTCGCTGAAGACTTCATAACCGTCCTGAACCAGGCGAAAACGCCAGCCGGGTTTTGTCTGTTCAGCCTTAAAAACGATCTCAACAGACTCTGTCTGTTCGGTTGTAAATACAGTTCCCTGCTGATAACCGTCCTTTGTTGTAAAGGAAACTGCCCCCTTGATCTTTACAGGGTCGCCGGTGTATACACGGCCGCAACGCAGTGCCTGCGTAAATGCAGACTCCGGTACCGGATGGGAAAGTCCTGCATCCACACCGATCCAGGTGGCAAAATTATTGCCCTCGAACCAGTTTTCGTTATTGCGGTGACAATCGTTACAGCCGTAGCCTGTAAGTAACAGCCCGCCTGCTGAAAGAAGATCCCAGTGCATCAAAAATGCTTGCAGATCAAAGCCGTTTCTTCCCATAGGATAGCCCACTTCCACCAGGGAAGCGCCATAAGCATCACAGCTCAGCAGAGTTACCGCAGAACGGGCTGCAACAGTCAATCGCTGTTCCGGTGTAAATTCCTTCCGTTTGAGCACACTGATCGCCAGCGGATGATTGATCGCAAAAATTCCGTTATGCTTCTTCACATACTCCCCTATTTCCACATCGGAAACAGTCCAATTCCGCTGGGCGAGATCCAATGTGGGCACTTGGGTAGAAAAGCAGTTCTTGTGCTCAGTACGGGAAAACTCAAAGGAAACAAAGGGGGTAACATCATAAAGCTTACCGACCCGTGCAGCTTCCTCCTTTTGCGCCTGGTGGGCATCTTCAAAATTCTTTTCAAAAGAGATCTGAAAATCCTGCAAATCAACAGAAAGCTCAGCGCCGGAACGCACCTGAAGTGTGAGCGTGATCGTGTCAAACACATTATCCTTTCCGCCGATCATAATATCGTCGGACACATCCTGATAAAGGGGTAATTCTGCCTGTCCGTCTATGATTTGCAAGGGTAATATCTGATGGTCAGGTGCTTCCAATCCGGAAGGGTCTCCCAACACATAGAGGATATGGGATTTCTTGCATTCCGGCGGGCGCTGTGAAAGTGTAATATCTAAAATCAGTCGTGCATTGCGGGTAATTTCTCCAACCGCCAATGCCAATCGTAAGGTTGTCTGCATCAGAAGTGCAGGATTATGACGGTGACCGGTAGAGTGGAAATATATACCGCCGCTTTGCCAGACATCCCGCGCATCAGCCTGTGCCAGCAGCTTCGCCGCTGAATCGGCAACTTTGCAGGAAAATGCTGCTTTCTCGGTAAATTCTGCCTCCCAAAAGCCGTGGTCTCCTTTATTTAAGTCCCCATCTGCAAAGGAATACCCCCTGATGGATCTGCGGCCAATCCCGGTGGCTGTATCGTGGTCAGTAAACCAAATATATTTCATTCCTAGCTTCTGCGCATTATGCATATGCGCCGCCATAGACATACCCGGCTGAAAACAGGTGTGCAGATGCATATGCATCGGATAATATGTATAATTTATGTTCATAGCCAATCCCTCCGTGATTCTTATATTATAACAAAATATTTTGGATATGCAAGTAGCATTGACATATAACAGGTTTCGGGGTAAAATATTGTAAGAATTTTCACGAAGGAGAAAGATATGTCTGGTATTCGTTTTCATTTGGCTGTGATCGCCGCTAAATTTGCCGGCTGGATCATTCGACTGTCCGGCAGAGACGGTTCTCACACCCCCGGTGCAATTGCACTGAAATTCTGCTCCAATTTTCTGTCAAAAGCGCCAAAAGCGCCCCTAGCCATCTGTGTGACCGGTACAAACGGCAAAACAACTGTATCCAATCTTCTTACTGATGCCCTGCGTGAGAGCGGCAAGCGCGTTGTAAACAACCGCACCGGCTCCAACATCGTTCCCGGCTGTACCACAAACCTGTTGAACAGTCTGAACATCTGGGGAAAATGTAAGGTAGATGCAACTGTATTTGAGGTGGATGAGCGCGCATCCCGCCTGATCCTCCCCTATGTAAAGCCGGATTATCTGGTGGTTACCAATCTGTTTCGGGATTCGCTGAAGCGCAATGCCCATCCGGATTATATTTTCAGTGTGATCGATACCTATTGCCCGGACAGCACCAAGCTGATTTTGAACGCCGATGAGCTTTGCAGCAGTATGCTCAAGGCATCTAATCAACGCGTGTTCTACGGCATTGGCAAGCTGGAAACCGATATCACCGAAACCGTAAACATCGTTGCCGACTATACACTGTGCCCCAAATGCGGCACCAAATTAAAATATGACTATCTTCGCTATCATCACATTGGCTATGCCCGGTGTCCTGCCTGTGATTTCCACTCTGAGGATGCTGAATATCTGGTAACGAAAGTCGATACGCAAAATATGAAGCTGGTCCTTTCTGTAAAGGGACAGGAAGTTTCCTTCCCCCTGATCAGTGATGTGACTTTCAACATTTATAACGAGCTGACTGTAATTGCCACATTGCTGGAGCTGGGCTACTCCTGCGATGAAGTTCACCAAATGGTGGCAAAGATCCAGGTTCCCGACTCCCGTCTGAACCACATTGAGGTTGGCGGAATTAAGGTCGTACAGGCAATGAGCAAGGGCCAAAGCTGTATCTCCTCCTGCCGTACTTTTGACTATGTATCCTCTCAGCCCGGAAAAAAGGCTGTGGTCATTGCAGTTGATGATGCGTATGACCGAAAAAAGAGTGTTGAATATGCAGGTTGGATCTATGATGTGGACTATGAATTCTTGACCCGCGACGGTGTGGAGCAGGTTATTGCCACAGGACCCCGTTGCTACGACCATAAGGTTCGCTTACTCCTTGCAGGCATTGGGGAAGATAAGATTTCCTGCGCATTGAGCGAAATGGACGGCATTGATATGATCAATAAGGAGAAGATCAATTCTGTCTACATTCTCTACGATACTTCCACCTATTCCCTGTCCTGCCAAATGAAAGAAAAACTTATCAAGAAGCTGGAGGCGCACAATGAAAATTGAAATTCTCTATCCTGAACTGTGCTGCCTTTACGGCGACAAAGGTAACACACTGTTCCTGAAAAAATGTTTGCCGGATGCCCAGTTTGCTTACACACAGCTTAACGACAAGCCGCTTTTCCTGCAAGAGGATATTGATCTTTGCTGTATGTATTCTATGAGTGAGGCAAGCCAGGAGCGCATTCTTGGGCGCCTTATGCAGTGGAAAGATGAGATCGCAGATAAATTGCAGAACGGAAAGACCCTGTTTTTACTTTTGGGAAATTCTCTGGAGCTGTTTGGTCAGTATATCCAGCGGGAGGACGGAACAAAGGTTGCAGGCCTTGGTGTTTATGATATCTATTCGGTCCGTCATAGCCCCAATCGGTTCAATACCCTCATTCAGGCAAAATTTGAAAATAAGACTCTGCTGGGCTATACCAGCCGTTTTTCGGACACCTACGGCATCCCGGAGGATATGGCATTTTGTCAGGTTGAGATCGGAACCGGCTCTGCCCCGGATACAAAATTCGAAGGCATCCGTCAAGGTCGGGTAATTGCAACCTATTTGCTTGGACCGCTCCTTGTTTCCAATCCGGATTTTTCCAAGTGGCTTCTGGCACAGCTGGGGGTTGAAGATCCGGCACTTCCCTTTGAGGATGCATTGTATCAAAGCTATGAATGTAAAAGAAAGGAATTCCAGCAGCCGGGTCTGGCTCTGGACTGACAAAAATGGATCATTACCGTCCTACCAAGGCAACCATCGACTTAGGTGCGATCAGGCGAAACACCCGGAGAATTATTGAAAAGTACCCCGGTTACCGGTACTATATGGGTGTTGTAAAAGCGGATTGCTACGGCTATCGGGGCAACCGGGTCATTGACGCAATGCTCGGCGGCGGTGTAAACTGTCTTGCCGCAAGTCTTTTGGAAGAAGGACTAACACTTCGGAATGCTTACCCCAATATTCCCATTCTGCTTTTTACCCCTGTGGCTTCGGAGCTTTTGCCCGTTCTGGCTGAAAACGATTTAATGGCAACCGTTGCAAATTGGGAACAGGCCCAGGCTGCCGCCTGTGTTGAGGGCCTGCGTGTCCTGATTCGCGCCAATGGCGGCAGTGACATATTAGGCGGTCCTACGGATAAAAAAGGCTTTCAGGCTATCTACGACACACTGAAAAGTGGTAAATGCAAGCTGTCCGGTATTTACCTGCACAGCTACAACGGCGAGTCTTCCCAGGAAACCCGGAAGGAATATGACCGCTTCGAGGCCTTGACCGAGGACATCGACCTGAGCGAATTGGATATGGTCAGCATCAGCTGCAGTCTGACTTTACCGCATATGTCAAAGCTCCCCTACTGCAATGCCTGCCGGCTGGGAAACATCGTGTATGGCATTGAATCGGAAGACGAAACACTGGAAAATACTTTCCGGCTTACCAGTCAGGTCTTGTCCGTTTATTCCTTAAACAAAGCGCAAAGTGTTGCCTATTCCCACGCATATACCGCGAAATCCGACGGAGAGCAGATCGCCGCCATTCCCATCGGTTTCGGAGACGGTTTCTCTAAAGTAAACATTGGTCGGGATGTGTTTATCGGCAACAGGCGGTATCCCATCGTTGCCGTTACAATGGATATTACATTGATTTTGGTCGACAGCTCGGTTTATAACGGTGATACGGTTGTTTTAATTCGGGACAATCGCCATTTGGATGAGATCGCCCGGCATATTCACGGTGCCACAGAAGAAGCCATTTGTCAGCTTAACAAGCGCGTATATCGTCAATATTTGGAATAAAATATAAAAATCCTTGGAAGTACAATCTTCCAAGGATTTTTATATTTTACTTACCCAGCACTTCCACAAAGGCTTCCTTTACGATCTGCAGGCCTTTCAACAGCACTTCATCTTCGATCACCAGCGCAGGCATCAGCTTTACCACACTGCTGTCACGACCGGAGCGCTCCAGGATCAAATTGCGCTTGAAGCAGGCTCTGATGATCTCCTTGCTGAAGACATCGCCACCCAATGCCTCACATTCAATGCCCCACATCATACCGATACCACGGTAGGTCAGACGGCTGTCCAGCGGCAGAATTTCATTCTGAATAAAGGTCTCCACGATCTTGCCCTTACGGACTGCTTCCTTATCCAGCTGATGCTCGATCATATACTCAAGCGCCGCTTTGCCGGCGACAAAGGAAAGCTGGTTACCGCGGAATGTGCCATTGTGCTCAGCAGGCTTCCAGATATCCTTATCCGGACGGATCAGAAGTAACGCGATCGGCATACCGATACCGCCGATGGACTTGGACAGTGTTACCATATCCGGCTTTATGCCGCCTCTTTCAAAAGAGAAGAATGTACCGGTACGGCCGCAACCTGCCTGAATATCATCAACGATCAGCAAAATATCATTATCATCGCAGAATTTACGGCAATCCCGCAAAAATTCCGGACTGAAGGGATAAATTCCGCCTTCGGCCTGTACTGTCTCCATCACCAGAGCCGCAGGCTTTGCAACACCGGAGTGATCGTCATCCAGCATTCTCTGCATATAAGCGATCACATCCAGCTCCGGGAACATATAGGGCGCAGGAATGTGCGTGCAGTTTGTCAGTGCAACGCCGGCGGCATCCCGTGCATAAGCTTCCGTCGTCAAGGACAGAGAGCCCAGTGTCATACCGTGGAAACAGCCCATAAACGCCCAAATATTGGATCTTCCCGTAACCTTACGGGCAAGCTTCAATGCGGCTTCAACAGAGTTTGTACCCGTAGGACCACAGCACATCACACGATAGTCAAGTCCTCTGGGCTTCAGGATCTTTTCCTGAAGGGTGTCCAGGAAATCCCGCTTGGCAGGTGTATACATATCCATACCATGAAGAATGCCGTCTTCCTTCAGGTAATCGATCAGCTTACCAAGAATATAATCATTGTTATGACCGTAGTTCAGCGCACCGGCACCGCAGAAAAAGTCAATATAGCCATTACCGTCCTCATCATACATCATTGCGCCCTTTGCTTTGGTAAAAACAGCCGGGAAATTACGGCAATAGGAACGCACAGAGGACTCATAATTTTCAAAAGCAGAAGTGTTCATAATATACTCCTTTGTTGAAGCTTTCTATGTTTTCAATAAACACACTTCGTTATTTTATCACATATTGCGAAAAAAAGATATAGGAAAATTCATTTTTTTGAAACTTTTGTTTTTACATAGAATTCCCCCGGTAGAATATTACCGGGGAAATATTATTTTTTGAAAACAAACAGTTTACTGCCAATATAGTTGAGCATAACCGCAATAATGCTGATAAGAAGTTTCATTGCGATCTCATTATACGAAAATATATCGACCGTTACAAATAAGAAACCAAGCTCCAATATAAAAGACCCGACCCTGCAAAGGGCAAAAGACAAAAACTCTCTGAATATCTTACGCTTTGAGAGAGCCTGACTCTTGAATACGAAGTATTTATTGGTAAAAAATGCAAAGATCATAGCGGCAGTCCAGGATGGAATATCGCTGATGACTGCGGGAACATCCAAAAGGTAAACCAGAGGTAAATAGATAGAATAATCTACAAGAGAGGTCAATACGCCAAATATCAGATACAGTATGAAGCTTTTATATTTATTGCAGAAGTCCCGTATCTTCATTATCGTATTACCTCTCTTTCTTAAAATCCCAGTGATTCACCCACTACGATAAATTTAATTCTGCCGCCGCGGCAGTGACGGGTAACCAAAATCTGATTACAAATGCAGCCCTGGCTCTTGCAATCGGCACAGGTGGCAGTTGCCGTGCAGGGTGCATCCAATAAAAACCGCTGCTGGTTCATCGGTGCCGCAACATTTCTCGCACGGCGGATGGCATCATCCAAGGTCGGTGCGACCTTATTCATACCAACGATAACAATAACCGTCTTTGGTCCATAGCAAATTGCGGCAACACGATTTCCCGTTCCGTCAATATTTACCATCTGACCGTCCAGACTCAGGGCGTTTGCGCCGGTAATAAACACATCCGCCAGCAAACAATCCATCATTGCCTTATCCCGATCTTCGTAGGTATCCCGGTCGATTGCCTGAAAGTTCCCTTTCTTAACGGCGTCAATAAGGCCTATCTGCTGGGCAGAAACGGTGCCGCCCCAGCCGACACTGGAACCTTCAGGGATCAACGAAAGTGCCTTATCCAGCGCTTCTGCGCAAGTATCACAGTAATAGGCATCAAAATGCCGGGCTTGCAAATTCTTTATCAGCAGTTTTCCCTGCTTCCGGTAAAATAATTCCATTTCAGCAGACATCGGATAGACCCTCCTTTTGATTATATCACAGGTCAAGCAATTTTTCCAGTGCCGCAAGCTTCAGACAGGTACAAAATACATCCATAGCCTTTTCCAGCTCTGCTACAGGAGGCAGGCTGGGTGCGATACGAATATTGCTGTCCTGCGGATCGTTGCCATAGGGATAAGACGCACCTGCAGGTGTCATTTCCACACCGGCCTGCTTGCACAGCTCCAGCGCCCGCTTTGCTGTTCCGGGCATCGTGTACAGGCTTATGAAATAACCGCCTTTGGGCTGATTCCAGTGGGCGAAGCCGCAAGGCTTGATCTGTGCATTGAGGGCATCGGAAACTGCGTTGAATTTCGGTGCGATCAAATCGGCGTGCCTCTTCATAATCTCAATAGTATGGGCTTTATCCTTCAGGTAGCGCACGTGACGCAACTGATTGACCTTGTCCTGAGAAATGGTCTGCACTGAAAAAAGCTTTGTAAAATAAGCAATGTTTGCTTCCGAGCTTGCCATTACAGAGAAACCGGCGCCTGCAAAGGTGATCTTGGAGGTAGATGCAAATTCATAGACCATATCCGGATTTCCGGCTTCCGCGCAAAGGCGGATAATGTCCGGAAACGGTACATACTCCCCTTCGAATTCGTGAACGCAGTAGGCATTATCCCACATAATTGCAAAATCAGGAGCGGCAGGCTTCAGATTTGCAAAACGGCGGATCACAGCATCAGAATAAATAATACCGTCCGGATTTGAATATTTGGGAACGCACCAAATACCCTTCACCTGGGGATCCTTCACCAATGCTTCCACAATATCCATATCCGGTCCCTCATCGGTCATCGGAACAGCGATCAGCTCTGCGCCAAAGAACTCAGTTACCCGGAAATGACGGTCATATCCGGGGCTGGGACACAGAAACTTCACGCAATCCTCCTTGCACCAGGGACGGGGACTGCGAAGCAAACCGTGCGTATATGCGCGGGAAATTACATCAAACATAAAATTCAGGCTGGAGGAGCCGCCGATAAATGTCTGCTCCGGCTTGCAATCCAGCACATCTGCCCAGTAACGGCGGGCGCTGGGGATGCCTGCCAGTTCACCATAATTACGAACATCGATCCCCCCGTCTATACAATCCTCCGGAGAAGAAAGTACAGTCAGAAGCTCGCTGACCATATCCAGCTGGATTTTTGCAGGTTTGCCGCGGGCCATATTCAAATTCAGCCTTTCTGCTTTGCAAACATCATAATGGGCGGAAACCTCACGATATGACTGTTCCAGAGCAGCTCTGGACATCGAAGAATACTCACACATCTAAATTCATCCCTTCAATCGCTAAAATATGACATTGGATATACTATACACCTGATTGTGCACAAACGCAAGTGGTAAAATGAATAATTATTTTTAAATCTTGCAAAGTGTGTTTATCAGATATTATAGAAATGCACAAATCTGTTTGAAAATATTTATCATTCTATACTTGCTTTTTTCCAGAATATCGCATAGAATTTAATGTGAGATGTTGTTATCAAGAAAGGAAGCTTTGCAATGAATATAATAAAGAATGTTCCGGAGATCTTTGGAAGCGATGTGTTTAGTGAAACAGTTATGCAGCAGCGCCTTCAGCCGGAGATCTATCGTGCCTGGAAGCAATGCATAGGAACCAACTCGCCTCTGGAGCTTTCTGTAGCAAACGAGATCGCAGAAGCAATGAAAGTCTGGGCCATTGAAAAAGGTGCAACCCATTATACGCACTGGTTTCAGCCTATGACAGGAATTACTGCAGAAAAACACGATTCTTTTATCACGCCTGCCAACGACGGTAAGGTGATTATGGAATTTACCGGAAAATCCCTTGTTTGCGGAGAACCGGACGCCTCCTCCTTCCCCAACGGCGGTCTGCGTGCCACATTTGAAGCAAGAGGCTATACCGCCTGGGATCCCACGGCTTTCGCATTCGTTCGTGACGGCAGCCTGTACATTCCTACCTGCTTCTTTTCCTACACCGGTGCCGCACTGGATATGAAGACTCCCCTTCTACGTTCCATCGATGAAGTATCCAGAGAAGCTGTGCGCATTCTCAGACTGTTCGGTGATAATGAGACAGTGCGCGTGGACGCCTGCGTAGGCGCAGAGCAGGAGTATTTCCTCCTGCCGCGGGATATGTATGCCCAGCGGGAAGATCTCCGCCTGACCGGTCGTACGCTGTTTGGCGCATTGCCCCCAAAAGGACAGGAGCTGGATGACCACTATTTCGGCACGATCCGAAATCGGGTAAGTCAGTTTATGAAGGATCTGGACGAACAGCTCTGGCGCTTGGGTATTCTTTCGAAAACAAAGCACAACGAAGCGGCACCCTGTCAGCACGAGCTTGCACCGATCTATTCCGGCGCAAACAGTGCCTGTGATGCCAATCAGCTGACAATGCAGGTAATGAAAAAATGTGCCGCAAAGCACAACCTGGTTTGTCTTTTGCACGAAAAGCCCTTTAAGGGAGTAAACGGCTCAGGTAAACACAACAACTGGTCTCTTGCCACTGACACGGGAAAAAATCTGTTTAGTCCCGGTAAAACGCCGAGACAGAACGCACAATTCCTGCTTTTCCTTGCCGCATTTATTCAGGGTGTGGATGAATATCAGGATTTCCTGCGCTGTACGGTTGCAACCGCCGGAAACGATCACCGTCTTGGCGCACACGAGGCACCTCCGGCAATTGTTTCCATATTCCTGGGTGATGAGCTGACCGCCGTTGTAGAGTCCATCATTAACAGCACTGACTACAAGGATCCGAAAAAAACATATATGCGGGTCGGCGTGGATGTACTGCCCTCTATTCCCAGAGATACTACTGACAGAAACCGCACCTCTCCCCTCGCCTTTACCGGTAATAAGTTTGAATTCCGTATGCTTGGTTCGTCCCAATCTATTGCAGATCCGAATGTGGCTCTGAATACCATTATGGCTGAGGAGCTTGGAAAGTTCGCAGACGAACTGGAAAAAGCAGAGGACTTTGACGAGGCACTGCACAAGCTGGTTTGTGATGCATTTACAAAGCACGAGCGTATCATTTTCAACGGAAACGGCTATTCTCAGGAATGGAAGGATGAAGCCAAGCGGCGCGGCCTGAGCAATCATTCCACTGTGGCAGAAAGTCTGCCTTCCTACATTTCCCGGAAGAATATTGATCTGGTTACAAAGCGGAAGATCTTCACGGAAGCAGAGCTGCTTGCACGCCACGAGATCCATATGGAATCCTACTGTAAGATCATTAACATAGAGGCGCTTACCAGTGTTGATATGGTTCTGCATCAGATCTTGCCAGCCGCACTGGCCTATTCCAAGGCTCTGAGCGATGGAATTATCAGCAAAACGGCCGCCGGCATTTCCTGCAAGGCTGAAGCCGCCCTGGCAAACAAGCTGTCCGAAACATCGGATTCTCTGTACAGCCGTTGTGAGAAGCTTCGCGCAGATCTTACCGCAGTTCCAAAGCAGATCGAGCAGGCAGTTGCCTATTATCACGATGTAATTGTTTCCGGTATGGAACTTTTGCGCCAGGATGCGGATGTTTTGGAGGCATTGACCGATAAGTCCTATTGGCCCTACCCCACTTATTCCGATTTGCTGTTCTATTAATAAAAATCAACGGGAGCAAGTCTCTTCCCTGCAATAAAACGCAGGATGAAACTTGCTCCCCTCAATTTACTTTTCAATTATTTTCCCGTAGAACCAAAACCGCCTTCCGCCCTCTGTGTATCAGACAAATCATCGCAGACGACAAAATCGGGTGTCAGTACCGGCGTAACCACCAGCTGTGCGATCCGTTCTCCATCGGTCACCGTCTGAGGCTCTGAGCCGTGGTTGTGAAGCACTACCATAAATTCACCCCGGTAATCGCTGTCCACAACGCCGACCTTATTGGCAGGTGCCAATCCCCGCTTGCACGCCAGGCCGCTGCGGGCATAAATCAAGCCTGCATAGCCCTTGGGGATCTCCATAGACAAGCCTGTGGGGATAAAAACACTCTCCCCTGCTCCGATAACCACATCGGCATCCAGGCACGCATACAGATCGGCGCCGGCCGCCTCTGTCGATCCGTAAGTAGGAAGAATTGCATTTTCTCTTACTTTTTTCACACGAATTACACTCATTTTAATCCTCTCCCATTTCCCTGCCAGTCCTCCCAAAGGACAACAGTGTTATTTTCCAGTGTTGCAGGCACATCGATCAGTCTTTGATTGGACGATCCCCGAAATCTTAAGGACAGATCCTTCTTCTCCAAAACAAACGGGCCGTCCACAAGAACATCCAGATAGCATAAATACTCCTGTGTGATCTCCCAGGGGCCCAGCCGTCCGGAAAGAATGTCCCGGTCCATCAGGTATCCGGAAAAAGCCCATATGGATTTTTTGGGATATTTCTTTTTTACCTGTCGCAAAAGTTCCAATACCGGCGCTTGATTTTCCGGTTCAAAGGGTTCTCCGCCCAGAATCGTCAAGCCTTTTATATGGTCGGGACTTAACATTTTCAAAATAGCATCAATGGTCTGCTGGGTAAAAGGCTCACCGTACGCAAAATCCCAGGCCACTTCATTAAAACAGCCCTTGCACCGGTGGGTACACCCGGATACGAACAGGCTAACCCGCACGCCGGGACCGTTGGCAATGTCACAGCTTTTAATTGCAGCGTAATGCATAATACGCCCTCCAATTTATTTTTTGCGGTATCCAAGCATTTCAAACCAGGCAAATGTTAACGGCCAAAGGATACCGGCAGTGATCACCGTAAGGAAATAGCGAACAGATCTGCCTGCAAATTCGCCAAGAATGTCGCTCAAAATTTCTTTTGTGCCCCCTCTTACCGCAAGCACAAGCGCCAATCCGCCTGCAACCTTCAAAATCTGAACCCACCATACACCGTTTGTGCGGAAATTCAAAAATTTTTCATCCACATAATATACGGTCACCACAGCCATAACAGCGCCAAGAAGTGTGTAGGCATTCTCTTTTCCGGAAGCAAGATTTGACATATTGATATCTGCCGGAAAGGGATACCGTTCAACAAACAGCAAATAACCAACACAAAGCAGGACCATCCCCGCCAATACATAAGGGATATTCTTTCCCTCACGCCCCAAAACGAGGGGGCGCAGTAAAACGATCAGCGCAACAGCAATAGCCGCCGCAACCAGAACATCCTTTGGCGTGTGGACACCAATATACATTCTGGAAAAAGGAACAACGATTGCTGTAATGACACACAAAACGCGCAGAAGCTTATTCTTTGTTATATATGCAATGCTGCCGAATGTTCCTACAGAGCACTGCGTATGACCGCTGGGAAAGCTATAGCCGCCGGCGCCTTCTTTCGCCGACTCCAAAACAGTGAAATTGCCATCCAGGTCCCAGGGTCTTGGGACACGGAACCAAAGCTTCATAAACTGGTTGACAATGGTTCCTGCAAAGCCAACAGACATTAAATAATAACCCTTGCGCTTATCCACGCACCAAAATACAGTCAGCGCGATGATCAAAAATGCACTCTCGTCCCCCAGCTGGGTAATCAGCAGCATAAATTTATTCAGAAGAGGAAAGCGAAGGCCTTCCAGCCAATATAGAAAATCCATTTCATTCCCTCCATTTCTATAACATTATACAGTGGCAATGCTCAAAAGTAAAGATTTGCGTTTGTTTTCATCTTGCCATTTTGCCGCGGAAATACTATAATATAGAAAACAGTTTATAAAGAGGTGTTCCAATGTTTTCCAAAGAAGAACGGTGTATACTTAAGAATAATCAGCTGGCAGAAGTTATTTGTCAGCTTCGCTTTCCTGAGATTTTAATGATCAACGAAAAAGTGCCGGCCCAATTTCAGGAAATGATTCGCAGTGATTTCCCCCAATATTCTCAACGGAAAGAAAATATGCCGCCTAAAATCGTTGGAACTCCCGGCAATTTTTCTGTATCCAATCAACCGGCCGGTGTCAACTATCAATTTGTCTCTGCCGATGGCATCTGGCGGATAAATTTAACAAGTAATTTTATCAGCCTTGCCTGCACGCGCTATACCTGCTGGGAGGAATTTGCGAAGCATTTGGATAAGCCCCTGGCGTCCTTTATCCAAATCTACAATCCCGCATATTTTACAAGAGTCGGCTTGCGCTACCTGAATTTTATCTCCAGAAAAGATCTTTCGCTGGAGGGCACGCCCTTTTCCCAGCTGTTTCAAAGTCCTTATTTGGGATTGCTTGCAGATGAAGAAGTTCCGGAACATACTGCATCCCGAAACAGTGTGGATGCAGAGCTGTCCATCCCCGGAGGCTGTCGTTTGAAGATCCATACCGGTCCGGGTCTGGTAAAGGTAAACGGCAAACAGGACAGCGAGGTGCGCTTCATCTTTGATCAGGACCTGTTTATGACCGGAAATATTCCCTTAAATATTTCTGCAGGCGCATTGCAAACCTTACATTCTCAGGCATATTCCGTTTTCCGCGGTGCGATCACGGACACCCTGTTTGAAGCAATGGAGCCTGAAGAAATCTAAAGCAGAAAATAAATCAAACTCTTAGCGGGGAACGCATTGTGCGCTCCCCGCTGTTTTCTTAAATTTTCTCCTGCGCACCGGTAATAAAGGACTTCGTTTTCTCACTTTGCGGGGATGTAAATATTTTCTCCGGTGTGCCTATTTCTTCAATGACACCGTCGGCCATATAGATCACCACATCGGCAACACTTCTGGCAAATTCCATTTCGTGAGTCACAACGATCATTGTATTATCTTTACTTTTCAGCCCGCGAATGACCCGCAAAACCTCACCGGTCAGCTCCGGGTCCAATGCACTGGTAGGCTCATCAAAGCACAATACCTCCGGATTCATTGCCAGTGCACGGGCAATGGCAACGCGCTGCTGCTGACCGCCGGAAAGCTGATAGGGATAGTTTTCCATTTTTTCAGACAGTCCTACTCGCGCAAGCAGTTTTTTTGCATTTTCTTCGATCTCCGCCTGCGTTCCTTTTTTCAGAAGTGTGGGAGCCAGGGTCACATTCTGGAGCACGGTATACTGCGGAAACAGATTGAAATTCTGAAATACCAAGCCAAAATGCAGACGGTTTTGTCGGATGGTTTCATCATTGAGCTTATTCCGATTCTCTGCATCAAAAAGGACATTGTCCCCTACGATGATTTGACCTTCATCCGGGGTTTCCAGAAAATTCAGGCAGCGAAGCAGTGTGGTTTTACCGCTGCCGGAGGATCCGATAATGGCAAGAACCTGACCCTTTTCCAAGGAAAAGTCGATTCCCTTAAGGACCTCCACTTTGCCAAAGTTCTTTTTTATATTTTTAACTTCCAACAATGCCATATTCTAACTCCTGAAATAACTGAGTTTCTTTTCCAATCTACCCAGAAGGATAGTAAGAATACCCACAAAAATAAGATAAAACACGCCGGTATAAAACAGAGGCCACACCATTGCCTTGGTCGCCGCCAGCTCCTTCGCCTGCTTAATGATCTCACAGACAATGATGCAATTTGCCAATGCCGTATCCTTAATGAGTGTGATGATCTCATTGGACATAGGCGGCACAATGCGCTGCAGGACCTGCTTAAGAACGATTTTACGGAAAATCTGGGATTTTGTAAGACCCAAAACATATCCTGCCTCATACTGTCCCCTGGAAATACTCTCAATGCCGCCCCGGTAAATTTCCGAGAAATAGCAGGCGTAGTTTAGGGTAAAAGCAATCAGTACAGCCGTAATGCGACCGGCATCCCGAATGCCATACTGCAGGTACATAAACCGGTCCAGCTTGCCAAAGATCTGATTGCCGAACAAAAGGCCCGGAACATAGTAAATAATAAAGATCTGAAGCATCAAAGGCACGCCTCTGACGATCCAAACGACTACTTTAGATATCGCCTTAACCACCTTAAAACGGCTCATAGAACAAAAGGCAATAGGCAAACCAAGCGGTGCGCCGCAAAGCAGCGTCACCGCAAAGATTAAAAGAGATATCCAAAAGCCGTCGAGAAGGAATTTAGTAACTTCTAAAAACGACATTTCAGTGCTCCTAAGTGTGTATTATTTCTGATCGGAAAAATCTGTGATCGCAGTGTTGGAAACACCGTACTTTTCCGCCAGTGCCGCAATTGTACCGTCTGCGGCCAGCTTCTCCAGCTGAGCATTGACCTGCGCAGTCAGATCACTGCCCTTCTTAAAGCCGATAGCATAGTACTCAACATCGCTGGACAGGTCTTCAACGACTTCCAGATCCGCATAATCGCCCTTGCCCACATAGCTTTTTGCCAGCTGTGCATCCAGGACAGCATAGTCAACATTTCCGGACAGCACTTCTGTCAAACAATCGGTCTGCTTCAGGCACTTGGTCAGAACGATATTTTCGTCAATATCTGCGGCATAGCTTTCGCCGGCGGAGCCGCCTTCAACCGCGGCGAACTTGCCCTTCATATCATCGGCAGTCTGAATGTCAGAACCCTTTTTAACGACGATGACCTGACGGTTTTCCATATAGTTGTAGGAAAAATCAACCTTATCAGCACGGGCAATGCCGTCATCATCGGCTGTATTGCAGGTAAAGCCATTCCAAACGCAGTCGATCGTGCCGGAATTCAGGTCTGTATACTTAGAGCCCCAGTCGATTTCCTGGAAAAATACTTCGTAGCCCAGATTTTCGAAAACAGCCTTTGCCAGCTCAGTATCGAAGCCTACAAAATTATTGTCTTCATCAAAGTAATTCATAGGTTCATAAATGGTATAGCCAACAACGATGACCTTCTTTTCGGCATTGTCTTCGTTAACATCCTCATCGTCCGCGCCTGCAGTTGTGTCCACAGCATTATTCGGGGTGTTCGTGTCTGCAGTATCTGCAGTGTCAGCATCCTTCGCGGTACATCCTGCGAAGCAAGCCACCAGCATAAGCACGGCTAAAATCAATGCAACTAACTTTTTCATAATAAATTTTCCTTTCCTTTTACCCTTGGTTTGTTTTGGATGGGGTTATTATACTTCATCGTGCTAAAGTTGTAAAGGGGTAATATGCTAAATTTTGGCATTTTGGCAGATCTGACAATTGCGCTGTTGTTTCTATCCTTCCTTTCATCTAAAAGCACAATATTTTCCGCGGCAGATATTCTAATTACTCCTTATCTTGACAATTCCTCCAATATTTTGTATAGTATCCAGTATGAAAAGTATGAATTGTATGAAAGGAGCTTCCTATGGCCGGTGGAAAACATATTCTGGGTAAGCAAAATTCTCAGCGCGTATTCGGGACAGCCAAGGTTGGCGACCGTGGTCAGATCGTGATACCGAAGGAAGCCAGAGAATTGTTCAATATTCGCCCTGGGGATACCCTTCTTATCTTAGGTGAAGAAGGAAAAGGACTGATCGTCTCCAGACCGGAGCTATTGCGAGAGCTGGCAGACCAAATTTTTGACAGTGGAAGAATCGAGGAGCAAGACGATGAATGAGTTGTTAGAATTGTATAATACAATGGGAATTTCCCCCGCAGTTTATGAATACGGTGAGAAGGCAATTTCTGCCCTTAAGGACCGTTTTGATGGGATCGACAAGATCGCAGAACACAATCAGGCAAAGGTAATTGCCGCAATGCAGAAAAACAGGGTCTCTGCCGCCTGCTTCGCCGCAACCACCGGTTACGGGTATGACGATGTCGGCCGTGATAACCTGGAAAAAGTATATGCAGATGTTTTCCACACAGAAGCCGCACTGGTTCGTCCCCAGATCACCTGCGGCACCCACGCCTTAACCGTTGCGCTTTCTGCAAATCTGTTGCCCGGAGATGAACTTTTAAGCCCGGTGGGTCTGCCCTATGACACACTGCAGGAAGTGATCGGCATCCGTCCCAGTGCCTGTTCCCTTGCGGAATACGGCGTTACCTATCGGCAGGTAGATCTGCTGGATGACGGCACTTTTGATTATGACGGTATTCGTGCCGCGATCAATGAAAAAACAAAGCTGGTGACCATCCAGCGCTCCAAGGGTTATGCAACACGCCCCACCTTCTCTGTGAAACAAATTGGTGAGCTGATCGCTTTCTGCAAATCTGTCAAGCCGGATGTGCTGGTTATGGTGGACAACTGCTACGGTGAATTTGTGGAAACCATTGAGCCATCCGATGTTGGTGCGGATATGACCGTCGGATCTCTCATTAAGAACCCCGGCGGCGGTCTTGCGCCGATTGGCGGCTATATCTGCGGCACAGAAGCCTGTGTCAGCCGCTGTGCATACCGACTGTCTGCACCCGGTCTCGGCCAGGAGGTTGGCGCAAACCTTGGCTTGATGACAAGCCTGTATCAAGGTCTGTTTTTGGCTCCCACAGTGGTAGCCGGCGCGGAAAAAGGCGCAGTCTTTGCCGCAAATCTCTATGAGCCTTTGGGTTATCGATGCGTCCCCAACGCCACAGAAAGCCGTCACGACATAATTCAGGCAGTGGAGCTGGGCAGTGAGGAAGGAATGATCGCCTTCTGTAAGGGCATCCAGGCTGCCGCACCGGTAGACTCTTTCGCAACACCTATGCCCTGGGATATGCCCGGCTACAACGATAAGGTGATAATGGCGGCAGGTGCATTTGTGCAGGGCTCATCCATTGAGCTGTCTGCAGACGGCCCCATCCGTCCCCCTTATGCAGTTTACTTCCAGGGCGGGTTGACTTGGTATCACGCGAAGCTTGGCATTTTAATGAGTCTGCAAAAAATGGTTGATGCAGGTTTAATCAAATTATAAAAGAGAGGTATATTTATGAATTGGTTTTGGTTTGCAATTGTAGCCCTTCTGTGCTGGTCCGGTTCTGACTTTTTCTCCAAGATCGGCTGTCGGGATGCAAAGGACAAGTTCAGTCAGTTCAAAATGATTATGGCTGTCGGTCTTGTAATGGGCATTCACGCGCTTATCGAAATTATCAACGGTGTCGAGATCTCCTGGGATGTTATTATTGCGTATCTCCCTGTTTCCCTGCTTTACATTGGCTCTATGGCGCTTGGCTATGTTGGCCTGCGTTATATTGAGCTTTCCATTTCCTCCCCTATCTGCAACGCATCCGGTGCATTGGTGGCAATCATTGCAATTATCACCGGCACCGCCGACGCGATGGAGTTCCCCCAGTATCTGGCGATCGGTCTTGCCTGCGCCGGTGTGATCGGACTGGGTTTTGTTGAAGCACGGGAGGACGACAACCTTCGCGTTGCACGGCAATCCGCTTCCAACTATAAGTATGCAAAATCCTGGCTTGCTCTTGCACTTCCCATTGCCTATTGTCTTTTGGATGCTGCCGGTACCTTTGCAGATGCCATCGTTCTGGAAACCCTCAATGAAGATTCTGCAAATGTAGCATACGAGCTGACCTTCTTTGCCGCCGGCGTCGTTTGCTTCCTTTACACGGTCATCTTTAAGGAGCAGAAGATCCAGCGGAAGGTGGAAATTCCCAAGTATGTTGGCGCATTGTTTGAAACTGCCGGTCAATTTGCTTACATATATGCACTGGCAGATACCGAGCACGTAGCAATGTCCGCGCCTATCATTTCTTCTTACTGTATGGCTTCCGTTTTGTGGAGCAGAATTTTCCTTAAGGAAAAGCTCAGCTGGAAGCACTATATATGTATCTTTGTCACCTTTGCCGGTATCCTGATTATGGGTATTTACGATATGTAAAGCATTGAAGGAGAATGAATATGGAAATTACAGTTGGTATGAAGGGTGAAGTAACCACCCTGGTAGAAAAGGAAGATACTGCCCTGGAGGTCGGCTCCGGCAGCTTGCTGGTGTATGCTACGCCCTGTATGGTGGCATTGATGGAAGGTGCCGCCTGTGAGGCGATTGCAGAAGCTTTGCCGGAAGAAAAAACATCTGTAGGGATTGCACTGAACATTTCCCATCTGGCGGCCACGCCCGTGGGAATGGAGGTTCGTGCAGAAGCGCAGGTCACTGAAGTCGATGGAAATACGATCACCTTCCAGCTGACCGCTTACGACGAAGCGGGCAAAATCGGCGAAGGTACCCACAAGCGCGCCGTGATCACAGCACAGCGCTTTCTGGATAAAGTATACGCCAAGCTATAAAATAGCACTCGCAGGAGACGATGCCCACATCGTCCCAAAAGCCTATCGTCAACCTTTGCATTTATTGGGCGGATGTGGGCATCCGCCCCTACGGGCCAGGCACCGGTCATCCGTTCGTTGGGACGCCTTCTTGTTTCCATAGGTTTCCGGACACCCCAGGAGGGGTGTCCCTACGGGAAGATTTCAAAACCTTATGTAGGGGACGACGACCCCGGCGTCCCCTACGAATGGCTATCGTACCTGCGTGTCATTGCTAGGGCGTTTACGCCCGTGGCAATCTACTTTTGGCGGGACGGGAAACCGTCCCCTACAGGAGGGCACGGAAACGCCCATACAGACAAACAGGAGATGTCTCCGCTGAGACATCTCCTGTTTTTTATGGAACGGCACGGGTCGTTCCTTGCTTTAGATTAATTACATTTCCTGTCTGCCTTCCAGGGCACGGGACAGGGTCACTTCGTCAGCATATTCCAGCTGACTGCCCACAGGCACACCGTAGGCAAGGCGTGTGACTTTTACTTCCATCGGGCGCAGGAGCCGGGAGATGTACATAGCAGTGGCTTCACCCTCTGTATCTGGATTGGTGGCCATAATCACTTCACGGACTTCACCGGTACTGACCCGCTGGAGGAGCTCCTTGATGCGGATATCATCCTGTGTTACCCGGTCCAGAGGAGAAATTACACCGTGCAGAATATGATACAGTCCGTTAAATTCGCGGCTGCGCTCCATAGCGATCACATCCTTGGGTTCTGCAACCACGCAGATCAGTCCCCTATCACGCATCGGGTCTTCGCAAATAGGGCAGATCTCCCGGTCAGTCAGGTTCTGACAAACAGGACAGGTATGCACCGTTTGTTTTGCCTGAAGGATCGCATCCGCAAATGCTTGTGCATCGTCCTCAGACAGGCCTAACACATAAAATGCCAACCGCTGTGCCGTCTTTCCGCCAATGCCGGGAAGCCGCGCAAACTGATCAGACAGCTCCTGCAAAGCTGCGGGAAAATACTGCATATCAGAACAGACCTCCCAGGTTCAGACCGCCGGTCATCTGGGACATACTGCTTGCCGCATCCGATTCTGCCGCACGCATAGCTTCGTTCACCGCGGCGATCACCATATCCTGAAGCATATCCACATCATCCGGGTCCACAGCCTCCGGGTTGATCTGGAGAGACACGATCTCGTGCTTACCGTTTACTTCAGCCTTAACCATACCGCCGCCTGTGGTGGCTGTGTAGGTCTTGCGCTCCATTTCTTCCTGCATACGGAGCATATCCTGCTGCATTTTTTGAACCTGTTTCATCATTGCGGCCTGATTCATTCCGCCGGGCATACCCCGAAATCCGCCTTTAGCCATTTATTCATTCTCCTATTACTTAATATTAACAATATCGGAGTGAGCTCTGCCAAATTGCAAAAGCTGCTCCATTTGTGCATTTCTCTCATTACTGCCGGTTTTATCATCGGCAACGACCCGAATTTTACGCCCCAGCTTCGCAGAAGCTTTGTTTTCTATCAACGCCAGGACCTCCGGCTTGTTGATCATTTCCTTTATAAAGGGCGCTGAACACATCAGCACCAGTTTGTCTCCTTGCAGAACACCCTGTACCGGTGCATTGGGGGATGTAGCAAAAAAGCCGATCAGCGGAGGCTTAAGCTCCTTGCGTACTTCTGATGCAATATCCGTCCAAAATCCCACAGGGGCTTCTGCCGTTTCCGCAGGTGAAAATTCCGGCGGCGCATCGCTGTCATCCGGCGGCGGAGGCAATTCTTCCTCCTGGACTTGCGCCGGTTCCGGCGCCACAGTTTTTACCGTAATATTACCGCTTTTGATCTCATTTTCCAACCGGGTCAGCCGGGCATTCAGTGCATCCGCATTCAGGTCCAGCTCCGGCTGGCACATAGAAACGATGCAAAGCTCTGTATCCATTCGACGGCTTGTACTTCTGGTAAATCCGGCAGCAGTCTGCTGGATCAGCCCCATCATACGCACAAGCTCCCCACTGGAAAACCGATCCGCAAGAGCTAACACTTCCCCCTCCGTGGCAACGCCGGACAGGAGCGTAATCCCTTCCTTTGGTGCGGTCTTGATGACCATAAGATCACGGGTCACACAGGCAAGCTCATCCAAAAGCGCGCCCATATCCTTTCCGTCCGCATAAAAGCGGTTTACCAGGGAAAGTGCCATACTTGTATTGTGATCCGCAATACACTGCATCAATTTGCCGCATTCCTGTATTCCCGCAATACCGAGACAGGCGTATACCCGTTCGGCAGTCAATTCCCCGCTGATCGCAGAGGCGCACTGATCCAAAAGGCTTAAGCCGTCACGCAAGCCGCCGTCTGCCATACGGGCAAGTACTCTGGCGGCAGAGTCGTCCAGATCGATGTTTTCCTGATAGGCAACATACTGCAATCTTGCCGCAATGTCTTCCTGTCCAATGCGACGGAAGGCAAATCTCTGACAGCGGGACAAGATCGTTGCCGGAACCTTATGAAGCTCTGTGGTCGCCAAAATAAACAGCAGATGCTCCGGAGGCTCTTCAATAATTTTCAAAAGTGCATTAAATGCGGAAAGAGACAGCATATGCACCTCGTCGATGATATACACCCGCATCTTCACCTGGGAGGGAGAATAGATCGCATCGTCCCGCAGGTCACGAATATTATCTACGCCGTTATTGGAGGCGGCATCGATCTCCAGCACATCCATACAGGAGCCATCGTCAATAGAGCGGCAGGATTCACACCGATTACAGGGATTGCCATTCTGCAAATCCGTACAGTTCACAGCCTTTGCCAAAATTTTTGCACTGCTGGTCTTGCCGGTTCCTCTGGAGCCTGTGAGCAAATAGGCGTGGCTCAGTTTACCGGTCTGCAACTGATTTTTCAGTGTTTGCGTCACAGCGGATTGCCCTACCAAATCATCAAAGGTTTGAGGTCTGTATTTTCTGTATAATGCCTGATACATCGGTTTTTTCCTCCTCTCTGTATGAATTGAATGACCGGCTCATAACAAGATCGCACACCCACATTTGAACAAACCGAACACCCGGTTTCCTTACAGCCAGCTCTGGAACGGCAGTCCCACGGCACACGGGAAGATCCGCTTAATGCTGCTTGGTTCCCCACCTGACATGGTTCACGGGATCCCGTTGCGTAGGACCGTTCCTTCAACACCGCTTGTAAAGTCCAGACAGTACTCAAGCTTGTCCGGGTGTGGGAATTCATCCCTGCTATAGCGGATTGCAGGCAACAGGGCACCGCTATCTCCCCGACTAGTGCGACCTTGTTATGAGCCGGTCTGCTCATAACAGGTTTTATTGTTTAGTTAATTTTAGAATCGATAAAATCAGCCAGCTCCTGGAAATTGGTGATCTTCTGATCCTCCAGATCCAATTCGATACCCAGCTCATTTTCCAGATCCATAATCATTTCAACGATATCCAGGGAGTCGATACCCAGGCTCTCAAAAGTGCTGTCCGGAGAGATGTCCGCAGGGTCCATATCCAATTGCTGAGCAGCATAAGTAACTAACTTTTCGTACATAGTCATTAACCTCCAATTTGTATTGGTTTTGATACTTTAAGTATTTTAGTATATACACCCTGTTTTGTCAATATTTTTTCACAGCGATACCGGCCGCATAAGCAGTTGCCCAGGCGATCTGCAGATTAAAACCGCCGGTATATCCGTCACAGTCAATAATTTCACCGGCAAAAAACAGGCCCTTGCAAAGCTTGGACTCCATTGTTTTCGGATCGATCTCAGATACCTTTACACCGCCGGAGGTAATTATGGCTTCTGACACCGGGCGCTTACCGGATATTTGCACTTCAAATGCCTTCAGAAGGGCTACAAGCGCTCTGCGCTGTTCCTTTTTCAGCGAGTTCGCCTGCAGGTCACCGGGGATATTCAGCCTTCTGAGAACGACCGGGATCATCGAACGGGGCAACAGGTCTGTCAAGGCGTTTTCCATTGTTCTGTTTTTATACTGCTCCAAATCCCGCAGAAGGCGATCATTGAGCTTTCCTTCATCCAAGGCGGGCTTCAAATCAATTTGGATCGTACAGCCTTCCCTCTTCATATGTGCACTGGCACTCAGGACGGTTGGACCGGATACGCCGAAGTGGGTAAACAGCAGCTCCCCAAAGTCTTTATACAGAAGCTTCCCTTTTGCACCAAAAAGCTTTACACCGACATTTCTAAGGCTTAACCCTTGCATATCGCGGCAATCAGGTCCCACCGTTTCCAGGGGCACCAAGGAGCCCTCCGGGGGGACGATGGTATGTCCCAGAGACTGCGCCATTTGATAGCCATCGCCGGTGGAGCCGGTTGTGGGATAGGAAACGCCACCGGTCGCCAGGATCACCCATTTTGCATCATACTTCTGCTTATCAGTCAAAACACCGGTAACCTGATCACATTCAGACACGATGCGTTTTACCCGCTCAGTTTGAACTGTGACCCCTGCTTTGCGCAGCTGTCCCTGCAGACAATCCAAAACAGAAGATGCCCGGTCAGTGACCGGAAATACCCGATTGCCCCGCTCCGTTTTCAGCGGACAATGATTCTTTTCAAAAAATGCCATAATGCTTTCCGGAGGAAAGGCATCCATTGCACTGTAAAGAAATCTGCCATTTCTGGGTATGTTCCGCAAAACCTCCTGGCTTTGGCAGTTATTAGTAACATTACAGCGCCCTTTACCGGTGATCAGCAGCTTCTTTCCCAATCGGTCATTTGCTTCAAGCAGCAAGACCCGATTTCCCTGCTGTGCCGCAATGATTGCCGCAAACATACCGGCAGGACCGCCGCCGATGACAATTCCATCATAAATCATAGATCCACTTCCTGAGTTTTATATACCTTATATTCTTCCCAGACTCGCTCAAGTGTATCAAAATTCTTTTCCAGCTTTTCTTTTCTGCCGGATGCCAGTGCCACCAGGATCGCATTCACCAGGCTCAGCGGGGCTACCAGGGAGTCTACCAAGGATACCATATCGCTTTTCGCCACCAAAACATAATCGCTGTTCTGCGCAAGGGGTGAAAGATTGCTGTTCGTCAGTCCCACAACAGATGCGCCTACACTTCGGCAATACTGCACGCCCTTGACAGTGGCTGTGGAATATCTGGGGAAGCTAAATGCAATGACCACATCACCGGCTTCAATGCTGACAAGCTTTTCAAACATCTCACTGACACCGGATGCAGTGACGATGTGCACATTATCAAACATATAATCCAGGTAATAACCCATAAAGTTTGCAAGGGCAGATGCTGAGCGCACACCCAACACAAAAATGCGTTTTGCTTTCAGGATCGCATCCACTGCGTTCTGAAAATTCTCCCGGCTGACTGTTTCATTGGTCTGGCGAAGCTTTTCCATATCCCCGTGCAGAACCATTGATATTACATCCTGATTTCCCAGGCGGTCATTGGTAACATCGATTCGCTGGACAGAGGTCAGTCGGTTGAGAACCATTTCCTGCATAGCCTTCTGCATACTGGGGTATCCATCGTAACCTAATTCCGTTGCAAAACGCACAACAGTAGATTCAGAGACATTTACAATATTGCCCAAACGACTGGCTGTCATAAAAGCCGCTTTATCGTAGCATTCCGTAATATAATCTGCAATTCGGCGCTGACTTTTGGAAAAATCCTTTGCCTTGGATTTCAAAACGGAAAGTATATCATCTCCCATAATATCCTCCAGTTAAGTTACTTATATCTTAATATATCATAACAAAATTACCCCTCTTTTGCAAGTAAAAGAGGGGTATATTGCAAAATTATTTTCTCAGAAGGTCTACTTCTGCCTTCGTTAAGTACCGCCATTTCCCGCGGGGCAAATTCCCCAACGCCACAGCACCCTCCCGGACTCGGATCAAACGCAAAACCTCCATTCCGGCAAGGGCACACATTTTTCGCACCTGACGGTTTCTGCCTTCGTGAATGATCACTTCCAAAAGCGCTTTCCCGTTTTCATCCGGATTCTTCAGCAGTGAAATTTTCGGCGCACTGACCTGATAACCATCGATCACAGCAGGCTTTTTAAGACGCTCCAGGCCCTCCGGGGTAAATCCGCTGACGAGCACCCGGTACGCCTTGTCGATCTCGTGCCTGGGGTGCATCAGTCGGTTGGCAAAGTCGCCGTCATTGGTGAACAGCAAAAGCCCTTCAGAATCCATATCCAGGCGGCCTATGGGGTATACGCGAACCCCACACCCTTCAACAAGCTGGGCCGCATTTGCACGACCCTTTTCATCCCGCAAGGTGGTAACATACCCTCTAGGCTTATGAAGCATCAAATATACCGTTTTTCCCTGGGACGGAAGCGGTTTTCCGTCCACAAGGATGATGTCCACATCCGGATCTGCCTGATCTCCTAATTTGCATTGCTGTCCGTTACAGGTAACTCTGCCGGCTGTGATCCATTCCTCAGCCTGTCTGCGGGATGCCAGTCCTCTGGATGATATAATTTTTTGCAAGCGTTCCTTCATAGTTCTCCTCTGATCCATAACAGGATCTTTTTTACAGTTGAGATTTCCGGCTCCGGAAGCTGTTCTACTGTGTCACCGTAAACCATTGGGATCCTTCCGACAGTTTTATTGCCAAGGCATACATAGGCAGTGCCGGCCTCCTCTCCCCGGACCACCGGTGCATACACAAAATCCTGTCCGGAAAGTATGATCTGCGGGTTTTCCTCCGCAGTCAGCGCATATTCAAAATCCTCTGCAGCCAGCAACGCAACTGCACCTACCCGTCCGCCAGCGATCTGCAAATAGCCCAGGCAGTCCCCGCGGTTGACGATTTTGCAAACCTGATAGGCAGAAAAGCCCTGTTCCAGCAAATTCTTATGGTCCTGCCAGTCGTTGGGATCATTCATTGTCACAGCGATCAGTCTGCGTCCCTGCCTTGTGGCACTGGAAACCAGAATGCGGCCTGCGGCCTTTGTGTAGCCTGTTTTAACGCCGTCTGCGCCCTCCACCTGCCACAAAAGGCGGTTATGATTACGAAGGCTTCTGTTTTTGATATTAACGGTTTTTGTGGAAACGGTCTGGGCAAAAATGGGATTTTCCATCGCATAAGCGGCAAGAATTGCCATATCCTCAGCAGTGGAATAGTGTCCGGGCGCATCCAGTCCGTTCGGATTGACGAAATGTGTATCGCGCATTTTCAGTGTCCGGGCTTTATCGTTCATCATTTCCGCAAAGCCTTCCACCGTACCGCCGCAGTATATTGCCAGTGCAACTGCCGCATCATTGCCACTGTGGAGCATCAAGCCGTATAAAAGCTCCTGAACAGTCAGGATCTCTCCCTCCTGCAGATAAATGGATGAGCCTTCCACACCTACTGCTTCTTTTGGAATACGAACTCTGTCCAGCACATTGCACTGCTCGCAAACAACAATGGCGGTCATAATCTTGGTCGTACTGGCGATCAGGCTCTGCTGATTTGCGTTTTTCTCATATAAAACACGACCGGTCTGTGCATCCAGCAAGATAGCGCTTTCAGCCGAAATAGCCTTACAGGGAAAAACCAGGATGGCAGCAAGCAGTGCTGCTGTCATCCCGGCGAGTAGTTTTTTCATATCCATCACCTGCGGATATTTTGGCACGCAGGGAGCATTTTATTCAGCTTTTTCTTCTTTTTTCTCCGCTCTGGACTCAATAAAGTCTGCAATCTTATCCAGCGTATCCGGAATCATTTCCACGATCCGGTCTGCAGTGGTGCTGGCAGGTACTGCCATCGGCACAACACGCACATTGCCATCCTTGATCACCAGGAAAGCAACAGGAGATACCTTTACGCCGGCGGCAACACCGCCGCCAAAGGGATTTTCCGCAGATTTCTGGTTCTTCGTCGTAAAGTCGGAACCACCGCCACCAAGTCCAACACTAATTCTGGAGATCGGGATAACCGTCACACCGTCCGGTGTGGAGATCGGCTCACCCACCACGGAGTTGGCATCCACCAGCTCGCGGATCTTGGCAATTGTATTTTCAAGCATATTGGGAAGTTTGTGGCTCATAACGAATACCGCCTTTTCTTAAAATGTTTAGTCGATCAGCCTTCTGTATTGGCCGGAACTTCAATGGTCATCTGATCCGGATCCTCCGGAACGATTGGCTCTGCCAGATCCACCTTGTCGATTTCAGGCAATTCCTCCAGCGAACTCAAGCCAAAGGTCCGCAAAAAATCAGGGGTGGTACGGTACAAAATAGGCCGTCCGGGCACATTGAGCCGTCCTGCATCCTCGATCAGGCTTTTATTCAAAAGTGCTGAAATGGAATAAGAGCTATCCACACCACGAATTTGCTCCACCAGCGCTTTCGTAGCAGGCTGGTAGTAAGCGATTATCGTTAATGCCTCCAGCTGAGAGGAAGACAGCTTGGGTGGTTTGCGGGTTTCCAGCGCCTTAGTGATATATTCCGCCATCTCACCGGAGGAAACCATTTGGTAACCCTTATCCAGGCGCAGGATGCGGATGCCTCTGCGGTTAAAGGACAGTTCATCTGCCAGCGCATCTGCAGCAGTAATGATATCTGACTCATCCACCTCAAAAGTCATTGCCAGACGGGCAATGTCCACAGGCTCACCGGCTGCAAACAGCACAGCTTCAATTGCCCGTTGTAATTCAATTTGTTCCATTATGCGTTCTCCTGTTCCTCCGGCTCCTTGAGCAGGCGGATATTTGGATTTTCTCCGGAGATGTCATCTTCCAAACATACAGAATTGGTTTTACACAAATCCAGAATTGCTAAAAATGTGGCAACGATCTCACTGCGACTGCGGCTTCCCTTAAACAAATTCTTAAGCCGCTCGATGCCACGCAGGATCAATCTGCGAACCACTTCCCTTGCCTTGCGGGAAACAGGATAAGGTTCTTTGCCCACGATTCCCTTAAAATTGACAGTAGGCGGCGGAAGACGGCGCTGATTGCGCTCAGATATTTCATCCAACGCCCGGAGCAGATCCGAAGGATCGTGCTTATATCGATAGGTATTATCCCGACGCAAGGGCTCAGGCTGTTTGACAAAAATACTTCTGCCGATCTCGTTTCTGGGCTCAAGAACAGTAATTGCCATACGAATTTGTTCAATCGCTTCTTTGCGTTGCCGCTCGATCAAGGATTGGCGAAGCAGATCCAGCTCAGATTCAGCTTCCGCCTGCTCAGCGGCAGAAAGGAGCATTTTCGTTTTAATAAGCATCAAATGGGATGCCATTGTAATAAATTCACTGGCAATTTCCATATCCAGCCGTTTCATTTCGTCCAGATACGCAAGATACTGCTCCAGGATCGCTGTAATGGAAACATCCTGTATTTCTATTTTATTTTTGCTCAGAAGCAGAAAGATCACATCCAGAGGGCCTTCGAAATCCTCCATAGCCTCACTGCGGGTACGGACAATTCCCTCCAGACGGTATTGCGGTTCTCCCATAATTATTCCCCATACAAATATTTACAGACATTATAGCATTGTTTGTCCATCAGTGCAAGCACTAAAAATCCAGGCTGGAAACCTCTTTAAGATAATAATTTGCATTTTCCGACAAAATGTGATATAAATAAAATATACTATTGTTTCGGAGGGATGCTCTATGGCACAGCGGCGCAATCGTTATAAGGAAATGGAACGGTATATGACCTATGCCCTGCTTGCAGATGTGGTGCTTTTTATCTTATATCTGATCTGTGCAGGCACTGGCGTGATCTGGCTAAAGGTCATTCTTGCTGTTCTTTGTATTCTCATATCCGGATTATGCCTTGGCTACTTGCATATTTCCAAGGAGCTTCTGCGTCAAAGAAGCCTGTGGATGACTGCCTGTGCCGGTGCGGTCTTGCTTTGCGTTCTGTTTTCTCTGATTTTGAATTTTCCCCGTCCTAACAAATATAAAACAGATGAATTTGAAAGCAAAGCTTTATACACATATGTCACTGCTGCTGACAAGGAATAATATTTCATAATCAATCAAAAAGGTACCGCAAGCAAAAGCGGTACCTTTAATTTTTTATGATGTTAAAGAAATGCCTATTTTTTCACCGTATTTGACAATCGTCTCAATATTGTCCCGTGAATTTTTCAAAATATCTTCATCCAGCAGCACGGAGTCTGCTTTTAGAAGCAGTACAACAGTTGAGCCGCCAAATTGAAAATATCCCTTTTCCTGCCCCCGTGTTACGGCAGCTTTTTGGTGGTGATTGACGATCTTTCCCACCAGCATAGCGCCAACCTCCATCATAACAACATCTCCAAAAAAATCGGTATGGAGTATACTGTATTGACGGCAGTTTTCTTTATATATCGGGAAATGATCGTTTGCAATGGGGTTAACCGTGTGAAGAAAGCCGGGGATGGAAATGTTCTCCTCTTTTGTTCCGTCAGCAATATAACAGTATCTGTGATAATCGTCCACAGTTAAGCGAAATATCAGCGCATAGCCGCCGTTATATGCATTGGCAAGCGCTTCATTGCGAAGCAGAGAAGCTACGGTATATTGGGTGTTTTTCAGACAAAAGCTGCAATCTTCCGTAATGGAAAGGGCGGTAAGCTTACTGTCACAAGGGCTTATCAGATGCCGGGGATCGGTATCAACAGGTCTGACTTCCGAAAGGATTTTCCGGGAAAAGAATTCATTGTAGCTGCGATACTTAACCGGCTCAAACTGGCTCATATCAATGCCGTTTTTGCGAATAAAGGGCTTGATCAAGAAGCAGGATGCTCTGGTCGACAAAAACCATCCCGCAATTTTCGACACAAAGGGTCTGGTAATCAGCTTTAAGAGAAATCTGCCAAAGGCGCTTCGGTAGAGCCAACGAATGGAATTGTCCTGATTGCCCTGCGCACAAATCAAAACATTGTCACGGGTTTTCTGCTTCATACAAGCCCTCAATCAATTCGTCAACAATTTGGTTGGCGTCATCTGTGGAATCGGAATCCTTCATTTTTGTATAAGCAAATATAGCACCGACTGTAACTGCTGCGGCTGAAATCAGAATAAGAATCACTTTCAGGCTCGGTTTACGCAGACGAAAATCCAACACAAACAAGAAGCCCACAACTGCCAAAATCAAGTGGAGCACGATACGAAATGCAGAATCCGGAATGATAAACTGAAGCCAAAACACGACCGGAAGAATGAAAGAGATGGAAGTGACCGGCAAGCCGTGGTAAACCTTGTTGCAGCCATCTTCTGTCTCTTGCCGTTTGCCTTCCAGAACATTGAAGTAAGCCAGACGAATCACTGCACAGATGCAGTAAAAGAACACGATCGTCAGTCCCAAAAATCCACGGACACCAAGCAAATAACAAATCAGTGCAGGGAAAGCACCAAAACAGATCACATCGCACAAGGAGTCCAGCTGAATTCCGAAATTTCTTTCATCATTGGTGCGGTTCTTCTTTGTGCGGGCAACGCGCCCGTCGAAGGCGTCACAAATACCGGAAAAGGCAAGGCACAAAATTGCCACCTTATAATCGCCGCTAAAAGCTTTGGTAATGCCAAATAAAGAGGAGATCAGACTTAAGTATGTCAAAACCACCGTATAGTCATAGAATCCTATCAATCGAAACATATGTATCTGCCTTTCTGTCTGCTTTCTATCGTAAAGGACACGATATCAGTTTTTTATACATTTTTCATATAATAACCTAAATACGACAAAAAGTCAATTTCCATATTTCACTATTTGAAAACTTTCTTATTAATGTATTTTCCATTAAATACTTGCTTTTTTTTACAACCTGTGATAGAATGTTCAGGATATTTCAAAGGCAGAGATTGGGCTGTCTTGTTCCTGTTGTGTATTTTCAGAGAAAGCGGGATGGTGTGATCCGCTTATACAAGGTGCAAGGCCTTCTCCCAGGAGCTGTAGTCTGAACCAAAGTAGGACTTACCGGCTGATCCCGTTACCGATCAAAGGTGTATTTGCACCGAAAAGCTGCGCCTGTTGGCGAATTGCGGGTGGTACCGCGGAGGAAACTTCGTCCCGATTTTTGGGATGAGGTTTATTTTTTATCATTTTACCTGTATTTCAGGAAGGAGTAAAGAGATGAAAGAACAGTTAGAGCAAATCAAACAGCAAGCCCTTTTGGCGCTGGATGCCGCAAGCACACCTGCACAGCTGGAAGAGCTGCGGGTTCACTATCTTGGTAAAAAGGGTGAGCTGACTGCAGTCTTGAAGCAGATGGGCAGTCTGTCTGCCGAGGAGCGCCCGGTTATGGGTCAGGTGGCAAACTCTGTGCGGGCTATTATTGAAGAGAAGCTCGATGCCCGTAAGGCAGAAATCGGCGCGGCTGTGCTGGAAGCAAAGCTTGCAAGTGAGGCTATTGATGTTACCATCCCCGGCAAGGCAGTCGTTATGGGTCACGAGCATCCTATGAATCAGGTGCTTCAGCAGATCAAGGACATCTTCGTAGGAATGGGTTACCAAATCGTTGACGGTCCGGAAATCGAACTTGCAGACTATAACTTTACCCGTCTGAACATCGAAGAAGGCCATCCCTCCAGAGACCGCTCGGACACCTTCTATTTTGACGACGAAGACAAGGTCCTCCTTCGCACCCAGACCAGCCCTATGCAGATCCGCTATATGGAAAACCATAAGCCTCCTCTGTGTATGCTGGCTCCCGGTCGTGTCTTCCGTAAGGACGAAGCCGATGCCACCCACTCCCCTATGTTCCATCAAATCGAAGGTCTGGTGGTTGCTGAGAACATCACAATGGGCGATCTGAAGGGCGCACTCATTACCATTATGCATAAGATTTACGGTCACGATGCCAATGTTCGTTTCCGCCCCCACCACTTCCCCTTTACCGAACCCAGCTGTGAAATGGATATGCAGTGCCACAAGTGTCACGGTGTAGGCGAAATTGACGGTCAAACCTGCTCTACCTGCCACGGCGAGGGCTGGATCGAGCTGCTGGGCGCCGGTATGGTGCATCCTGAGGTTCTGCGCAACTGCGGTATTGACCCCGACAAATATTCCGGCTTTGCTTTTGGCATTGGCCTGGAGCGGACCGCTATGGGCCGCCTGAAGATCAACGACCTGCGTCTGATTTTTGACAATGACGCCCGATTCCTGAATCAGTTCTAAGGAGGCACTGGAAATGAAAATTAACAGAAAATGGATCAACGAAGAATTTGTAGATCTTAGCGGTGTTTCCGATAAGGAATATGTGGATAAGCTGACTGTTTTCGGTCAGAAGGTAGAAACCTATGAGCGGCTGGATGCACAAATTAAAAATGTAGTGGTGGGCAAGGTTGTATCCATCGTCCGTCACGAAAATTCCGACCATATGTGGGTCTGCCAGATCGATGTGGGACAGGAAGAGCCTGTGCAGATCGTTACCGGTGCACAAAATGTTAAGGAAGGCGACCTAGTTCCTGCCGCATTGCACAACTCCTGGCTGCCCGGTGGTATTCATATTACCAAGGGCAAGCTTCGCGGTGTTGCATCCAACGGTATGCTCTGCTCTTTGAAGGAATTGGACCTGACTGCCGGCGATTTCCCCTACGCAATCGAGGACGGCATCTGGATCATTGAGGAGGATTGCAAGCCCGGCGATGATATCAATGCTGTCATTGGAAACGATGATACAGTTGTGGATTTTGAGATCACCAACAACCGCCCGGACTGCTATTCTATCATCGGTCTTGCCAGAGAGTCTGCCGCCGCTTTCGGTCTGCCTATGAAGCACCACGAGCCTGTAGTCAAAGGCAGCAATGCCGGCTCTATATACGACAAGCTGGATGTGGAAGTGCCTGCAGAAAATCTCTGCAACCGTTACACCGCGCGGATGGTAGCCAATGTTAAGATCGGACCTTCCCCCAAGTGGCTGCGTCAGCGCCTGCGCGCAAACGGCGTTCGCCCCATCAATAACATTGTTGATATTACCAACTATATAATGCTGGAGTATGGCCAGCCTATGCACGCATTTGATTACCGCTATGTATCCTCCGGTAAGATCATCGTGCGGGAAGCCGAAGCCGGTGAAACCTTAACAACTTTGGACGGCAATGTTCGCAATCTGAAGCCCGGTATGTTAGTAATTGCTGACGAAGACCGTGCCATTGGTCTTGCAGGTATTATGGGCGGAGAAAATTCCGAAATTTTGCCCGATACCCAGACTGTTGTGTTTGAATCTGCCAACTTTGACGGCACTTCCATCCGTCAGACTGCGCTGGCGCTGGGTATGCGTACCGATGCCTCCGGCAAGTTTGAAAAGCACCTGGATCCTATGATGACAATGCCCGCAGTAAACCGTGCCTGTGAGCTGGTGGAAATGCTGGAATGCGGCGATGTACTTGACGGAACGATCGATGTTATCAATTATGTACCCCAGCCCAAGTCCGTCACCCTGGAGCCTGATAAGATCAATGCATTGCTCGGCACCAACATCTCCAAAGCGGATATGGTAAAGTATCTGAATTTGCTGGAGGTGCCTGTGGAAGGCAATCAGATCCTTGTGCCCTCCTGGCGTCCCGACCTGAATTTGATGGCAGATATTGCAGAAGAAGTTGGCCGTTCCTATGGCTATAACGAAATTCCCACCACCGACTTTAAGACTTCCACACAGGGCGGCTATTCTCCCGTAATGAAGCTGGAAGCCAAAGCCGGAAGCATCTGCCGCAGTCTCGGCTTCAGCGAGATCATCACCTATTCCTTCGTATCCCCTGCAATTTTCGATCAGATCCGTCTGCCTAAGGAGTCACAGCTGCGCAACACCTTAAAAATCCAGAACCCGCTGGGCGAGGACACCTCTATAATGCGTACCACTGCCCTGCCCTCTATGCTGGACATCCTCTCCAGAAACTATAACTATCACAACAAAAATGTAAAGATTTACGAGATCGCCAAGATCTACCTGCCTGTGGAAGGTCAGGTCCTTCCCGATGAACCGAAGGTCCTTGTTCTTGGCTCCTACGGCGAGCAAGAGGACTTCTTCACACTGAAAGGTCAGGTTGAGGCATTGCTTTCCAATCTGCGCATCAAAAAAGCAAGCTTCACAGCCGTAAAGGATAATCCCAGCTACCACCCCGGTCGCTGTGCAATGGTCACTGTTGAGGGAGAAAATGTAGGCTATATCGGACAAATCCATCCTCTTGCCGCCAAAAACTACGGCATCGAGTGTGAGGTATACTGTGCCGAGCTCAGCTTCACAAAGCTCCTGGATCATCAGCTGCCCGATGTCAGCTATGTGCCGCTGCCCAAGTATCCTGCGGTTTCCAGAGATCTTTCCATCATTTGCGACGAAACGGTCACTGTGGCGCAGGCGGAAGCGGTCATTTCCCAGGCCGCAGGTAAGCTTCTGCGGAGCATTCGTCTGTTCGATATCTACAGAGGTACCGGTATTGCAGAAGGCAAGAAGAGCCTTGCATTCTCTCTGGAACTGCGTGCTGACGACCGCACCCTGACAGATGCTGATTCTGAAAAGGTGACTTCCAATGTGCTGACCGCACTGGCTGAAAAGCTGGGCGCAACCCTTCGCTAACTGGCAAAATTTATATTTTTTCTGATAAAAGGCTTTACACCTCAGAAAATTTGGGATATAATATCCATAATATTCGAAAGGAGGTCGTTCCAATGCCGGATAACGCCCAAAATACCATTAAATTTACCGTACCCTGTGATGATAAGGATAATATGCGTCTTGTGCTTCGGAGTGTGTTCGACGCTCTGAACGAAAAAGGCTATAATCCCATCAATCAGATCGTCGGCTACCTGCTCACAGAGGATCCCACCTACATCACAAATTACAATAATGCGCGCAGTATGATTTGTAAAATTGACCGGGATGAACTTCTGCAGGAGTTGGTTCGCTTCTATCTGTTTGAAAAATAATCACCCCGCCGGGAGGCTTTGCCACCGCAATGCCTCCCGATTCTATATTCTTTAGGAGGTCATTATGTCTGAAAATCTTAACGGACTGATTTATAAGGGTCATCCGCTGATGCGAAAGGATAACCTGATTTACTACGGTTCTATGGCAGACAGTCACATTGTTATGCTCCAGATACTGGAGACAAAGACCGTCAACGGCACCGAGATCGCTACCCGTGTAGCCGTCCAGCTGCAGCTGACGGATCCCACTGCAAAAAGCCGTGACCGTGTGGTAAAGAAGGGCGAGAAGGCCGGTCTTTACACCGCACTGGACTTTGGCTGTGTATGGCTGGAAAGAGCCCTGGCAGGTAAATAACATCCAAGTATTCTCAAGAATAACATACAAATCTGGCGGGGAGCGCATTATGCGCTCCCCGCCGTTTTCTGCAAAAAGCCTTCTCCTCTGAGGCGCAATGTCATTAGGTTAGTGTCTTTTCAAAACCAGTCCGCAGAGTGGTCTCGAAATGACATATTTGCTTAACTTAATGAAATTGCTCTGAGGAGAAGTTATCCGGCTCCTTTTGATATTTTGTAATAATGTATTATCTGCAGCACATACTAACAAAAAAACAAAAAAGGATGAAGTGTGTGGAAAATCAAAAGCGAGGCAAGCAAAGCTTTCAGCTTTCGGAACCTCCTGTGATCACAGCCTGGGCGAGTGTTGCCGGCAAAAAGGAATCCGAGGGTCCTCTGAAGGCTTATTTTGATGTGATAGATAAAGACACATATTTCGGTCAGAAAACCTGGGAGCAGGCTGAAAAGCAAATGCAGGCAATTGCACTGGATACACTGGCACAAAAAGCCAATATGCAAACCGGTGATTTTGAGCTGGTATTCAGCGGTGATCTGCTCAACCAATGCATAGGGTCTTCTTTTACCTTGCGAAATAAAAACATCCCCCATCTGGGATTATACGGGGCTTGCTCCACAATGGCAGAAAGTCTATTATTGGCTTCTACAGCCGTTGGGGGCGGTTACTTTAACAATGCGGTTGCAATGACTTCCTCTCATTTTGCTTCATCGGAACGGCAGTACCGTTTCCCGTTGGGATACGGCGGTCAGCGCACACCTACCGCCCAGTGGACCGTTACAGGATCCGGTGCCGCACTGGTTTCCAGAGAAGGCAAAGGGCCCAGGATCACTGCCTGTACCGTTGGAACTGTGACAGATCTGGGAATCAAGGATGCTAATAATATGGGCGCCGCAATGGCACCGGCCGCACTTTCCACTATTCGTGCCCACTTTGAAGATCTGAAGGTAAGTGCGGATGACTTTGATCTGATCGTAACCGGCGATCTGGGGCAGCTTGGAAAAGAAGTTCTCCTGACCCTCTCTCAGCGGGAAGGCTTAGGCCTGGGCGGGAAATTAACAGATTGCGGCACACTGGTATTTGATGTGCTTGCACAGGATGTCCACTCCGGCGGCTCCGGATGCGGTTGCAGTGGAATTACTTTATGCGGATATCTGCTGGAAAAACTAAAAACCGGCAAACTGAAAAACATTCTGTTTTGCGGAACCGGAGCGCTCCTCTCCCCCACCTCAACGCAACAAGGACTTCCCATTCCCGGTGTTTGTCACGCAGTATCCATTACAGGAGGTTAGTCGATGGACTATGTAAAAGCATTTCTGGTAGGCGGAATTCTTTGCCTGATCGGTCAGTTGCTGATCGATAAAACAAAGCTGACACCTGCAAGAATTTTGGTCAGTTATGTGGTGGCCGGTGTATTTTTCGGTGCAATCGGCATTTATGAACCTCTGGTAGATTTTGCAGGTGCCGGAGCAACCGTTCCATTGACCGGATTTGGGTACAATCTCGCAAGGGGCGTAAAAGAAGCCATAGACAAGGAAGGGTTTCTTGGCGTGTTAACAGGCGGTCTCAAAGCGACCGCCGCAGGCATTACTGCCGCAATAACGGCAGGTTTACTGGTAAGTTTGATTTTTAAGGCAAAGGATAAATCCTGATTTTCCGGGCATCCTAACCCCAGCGGTGGAATTACCGCAGGAAATACAGGAGGATTACAGATATGAACAATCAGAACAAGAACCAAAATCAAAACAGCAATCAGAATAAAAACCAGAATCAGAATCAGAATCAGAATCAGAACCAGAACAAAAATCAGAACAGCAATCAGAACAAGTACTAATTGCAAGTGGGGCGCGTGCATCGCACGCGCCCCAAAGTTATTATTTAATTGGAACAAAACGATTTAACCGGAAAAAATACAGTTGCGCCGATTTAACAGGCATTTGGTAGATCCGTTCCAGTGCTTGCGTGTACACCTGCACCTGACTGCGGTATTGCTCTGCTACCTGCGTCAAGGTATCCTCGGTAACAAAATTCGTCTTATAATCGATCGCGATCATTCCATCCGGTTCGATGATGGCACAGTCCACAACTCCCTGCAGCAAAATCTGTTCTGATTTTATTCCGGGAGCATATTTGGATGCGTCATCCAAAACAGAGAACTTAAATTCCCGGATCACTTCCTCCCCACAAAGCATTTTCTTTCCGATTTCCGTTTGGAAAAAGGCCAGTATTTGCTGTGTATCTATCAGCTCTGCCTGTTGCGGTGTCAGCAGTCCCTGCTGTGACAGCCGTAAAACTTCCTTTTCTATTCCCGCAATATCCTTACAGCAGTCAAACTGAATATGCTGCATTAAAATATGGTGGGCATTTCCGTACTGTACCGCCTGATTGCTGTCCTTCACGAAGGAAGGTGCACGGAACTGCTGATGGGTAGAAGGCGGCGGTGTATTTTCTGCAGCTTCCTGGTCCTTCAGTCTGCCCTTCAGCTGGGTCGCTGTCTGCTTGGAGGGTGTTTTGACTGCAAATTGATGGGGATACACAAAGGAAAGGTCGTCTCTGAGTTTTTCAACCGTATTTTGGGGTACAGATACCGATGTATCCTGCGTATCCTCCGCATCGACACTGTCTTCCTCGCTGTCCACGACCTGAATTTTCCAGACAGGCTCCCGCAGAGACACATCGGTCGGATTGCCACCCAGAGCAAAGAATGCTCCGGCTTCGGTGCGTGTTACGGCTGTTTGAAGTACCCACTCGCCGGGACAGCTGACTTCACCGGTCATCAGATCTCTGTCTGAAATTTGCGACCGCTGTACAATGTCCTGAAGGTCAGCCTCCAAATTATGAACCGCATAGGTCATAATCAAGCGATCCTTCGCGCGGGTCATTGCCACATACAGCACCCGCAATTCTTCACTGATGCTGTCCGTCATCATCTTCGCAGCAATCGCCCGTTTTGCAATGGATGGATACCGAATGCGCTGACGGTTCTCCACGCAGTTAAGCCCCAATCCCAAGTCTCTGTCGCACAGAACGGGCTGACGAAGGCTTTCCTGGTTGAAGGTTCGGGAAAGACCGCACAAAAATACAACAGGAAATTCAAGGCCCTTTGACTTGTGGACACTCATAATGGATACATAACCGGGTAATTGATTTTCGGTCTCGATCTTCAGCCCCTGCTCATTCATTGCATCCAAATGCTCCAGCAGCTGTCCCAGATCACGACCGGCACTGGCGTTGAAGCCAGAGATATATTGACAAAATGCTTGCAGGTTTTCCGTTCTCTCTGCCCCGTCTTCCATTGCACCGTACAATGTGTCAAGACCGGTTAAAAGGAATATCTTTTCCAAAAGCTCCGGTATATGACACATACCCGCCGCAAGGCGAAGCTGTGTCAGAATATCACAAAATTCCTTTGCCTTCGGGACCTTCTGCAAGGCATAAAACAAGCTGCTTTTCCGATCCAGACTGCGAAGCTCCGCCATTTCGTCAGCTGTAAAGCCAAACAAGCGGCTCATCAGGACTGCGGCAAGGGGAATATCCTGCAGCGGATTTGCAATAATTTTCAGAATAGAACACAGCAAGGCAACTTCTTCTGTTTGCAGAAGATCCTTACTGCCGCTGGCAATGCACCGTATGCCCAGTTTCTCCAAAGCATACCGGAAGTGGTGTCCCACAGAATTATGGGCACGAAGCAAAATAACGATATCCTCCGGCTGAATCGGGCGCAATGTCTTTCCGTCGCGAATTCTATGGTTTCCGTCCAGAAGCTCTGCAATTCTCCGGGCGGCAAAATCTGCCTCCTCGGTATATGTATCCGCCTGGACCTCGATCCCGTACAGCTCCACAGCCGTCTCATCCAGCGGAATATGGGAGATCCCCTCCCGGAGCATTTCTTCCTCTCCGTAGATCAATCCTCCCACTTGAACCGACATACATTTGGAAAACACATCGTTAACCGCCTGAATAATATCGTTGCCTGAACGGAAATTCTTGCTGAGCAAAACCTTCCTTCCCTGTCCTGCCAGCGCTTGTTCAGAGGGAACATAGGCGTTATACTTTTCGATAAAGATCCCCGGATCTGCTTCCCGGAACTGATAAATGGACTGCTTCACATCACCAACCATAAAACAGTTTTGCTTCTTTTGCGTCAGCGCGCAAAAAATTGCATCCTGAACCGCGTTGGTATCCTGATACTCATCCACCATAACCTCCCGAAACCGGGCACCGATCTCAGAAGCAAATGCAGTGGGCATACTTCTGTTTTTTCCAAGAAGGAGATCCAGTGTCTTATGTTCCAGATCCCCGTAATCCAGCACCCGGCGACTGCGTTTGAGCTTTTCATAAATCTCTTCAAACCGTCTGACCAGGCGAACAAGTCCCCGAACGGAAGCAGAAATATTCTGCAAATCCTGCAGGATCTGCTGGCTGTTGTCTGTAAAGGCGGTCAACCGTTTTGCAAGACCTTTTTTGCAGGCATTGCGAACTGCCTTAATCTGCTCGTTAAATTCCAGGTCTGTGCATTTTTTATTGAACGAAAGGGTGCCAAACTTAAAATCCTTACGGCGAATGACCTCATCCCAGCTGCGGCTTTCCCGTAAATTGCGAAGCTGAGACAGATTGTCTTCCAGGACAGCCAGCGGCTTTTCCATATCGCCCAAATCTGCAGCCTTGCGGATGCATTTTTCAAATGCACTAATGTTCAGATCCAGATATCTGCGAAGGTCCTCCATAAGGTACGCTCCCCAGACGGTCTGTGCGGCATCATCCAGTCCTTTTGTTTCCACAGATTCTGTGCACCAGGTCAGCCATTTATCCGGATTCAGGTGGCATCTGGCGCTGAGATAGACCTTCATAAGGATCTGTGGGATCTGACTGTCAGTTCTCCCCAGTCCCTGCGTATCCACAAAAGCCCTGAAATCTGCATCCTGATCCGCACCGGCATATGCTTCATCCAGCATTTGCTCCATAGCCTGCATCTGAAGCTGCATACATTCCTTATCATCTCCAACACGAAAATCAGAGGATAAATCCAGACAATAAGCATACTCCCGTAAGATATCCGCGCAAAAGGAATGGACCGTGGATATCTTTGCAAGATACAGGCGCTGGATCTGTTGGTGCAGATGACGGTTATGAGGTTGCTGTGCAATGCGTTCTGTAAGCTTTGCGGCAATTTTCCCCCGCAGTTCCGCTGCCGCGGCTTTTGTAAATGTAATAATCAGGAAGTCATCCAGATTGACAGGCGCATCCGGGTCTGTAACATAACTTAACAGTCGATCTACCAGCACCTTCGTCTTACCGGAACCGGCGGCGGCAGACACAAGAAGCTTTCCGCCCCGATCCCCGATCGCTTGCCTTTGTTCCCTTGTCAGTTCTTCAGCCACGGCTGCCCACCTCCTTTTCCACTTCTTCCCAGAACCATTTTGCGCTCATCGTTTTATAATTTCTTCGCCCAGACACTTCATACTTATGGCAAATTTCCCCATAAGGGCAAAATGTGCAGGCATTGTGACTGCTTCCTCTGGTGTATGGGTTCGGCGCTACAGCGCCGGATGCGATCTCATCTACCATATTTGCCAGCAGCCGTGACAGATATATCTTTAATTGGGCAAATTGTTCCCTGGTCGCTATGTCACCGGAAATGACACCGTCCTTATTCCTGGAATAGGACAGCCGTTTTGGCACTTCACCAGGTTCCATTGCCTGCAGTACATCCTCATCAGACAAAAGCAGACCTTTGCGTTTCCACTCTTTTTCTCTGGCAAGGGCTGCTTCCTCGTCCGTCATAACACCCTTAACTGTAATCAACGGAGCGCGGGCAGGAAAATACTGGACACCCGCCGGTACAGGAGATTTGCCCAAAAGCTTTTCACCCTTATCCTGCAACGCGAACAGGTACAAAAGCATCTGCAAGCCTAAACCGTTAAAAACATCACAATAATCAAAATCCTTCTTTCCGGTCTTATAATCCACGACCCGGAAATAGTTCCGGCCTTCCTCCTGCCAAACATCCACCCGGTCCACAAAGCCACGCAGGTGCGCCTGCATATCCTTTCCGGAAATCTCAACTGCTTGCATATCTCCCCGGTCTCCGAACTCGATCTCAAAGCCCATAGGTTCAAATCTGGACAACTGGAGCTCTCGCCACAGTTCTTCAACCACCATTTTCAGTTCCAGTCCGTTTCTGGCAAACAAGTAAGCCAACCGTTGATTATCCAGCTCCGAAAAGCGCTCTCTGGCATATTCCTGGGCGTGTTTTCCCGCAATTTCCAAAGTTTCCTCCAGAGAAACCTGTCGAATACCACCCCGCTGTTTTATTTCGCGGCCTGTATTTTCCAGCACCGAATGGACAAAGGTGCCAAATTCAGCAGGATCTACCGTTGCTGTCTTCCGCTCCTTCAGGCGCAGACCGTACTGCAAAAAATAGGAAAAACGGCACTCAGCCAGTCGGTCTATCTGAGATGCGGACAAATACAGCTGTGAGCCGTAGAGCTTTTGAATATTCTTTCTGTCCACAGTTCCGAAATCATATGATTTCTTATTCTGAATTTTTTCATAAGGTTCCTGCAGACCCAGTGCACATGCGGCATCGCGGTCACCGTATTCGGCAAGATATGCCGCCGCCTGCCAGACATCAGCACGGACAGCACCCAAAACTTCGCCAACTTCCTGTATTCCACCGGCGATCTGGCGCAAACGGCGGAACAAAAAGGACGGTTGTCCTATGGGACAGGAGACTGCAACAGATTGGCGGGCACCGCAGAAAACGCCATAAATCTCTGCAAATTCTGCCTGAATACCCTCCATAGAACCGCCGGTCAAGGGCACGCCCATCTGCCGCAGGGTAATTCTCTCCCGATCTGTCAGCACGCCGGTGGAACCGGAATAACCGGGCAAGGCACCTTCCAGAACGCCGAGGACAAACAAATGGTCAGACTGCTGACAACGCATTGCGCTAACCGGTCCTACCATTACAGAATCCAGCACTGTGGGAATGGTTCCCACATCATACTGACTTAAGATCAGCCGCAGAAGTCTTGTGAAGGTTTCTGCATCCCAAACTGTGTTTCCCAAAATGTCATACATTTGTTCCAGCGCTGTGAGCAGGATCTCCCACAGCTGTCCAAGTATCTGGGCATCAGCCATAGCAGACGAGCATTCCAGCATATGAGAGATTTCAGAAAGCCGGTTTGCCAGATCGATGCTGCTTAGAAAGCTATACAAGGCCTGAATTTGCGCCCGCAGATCCTTCGCATCCCGAAAATCCTTTTGCAGCTGACCCAGGGGCTCCACGGCCTTTCGTCTTGCTTTATTTAATTCAGCCAGCTCGGCAATTGCATCATCTGTCCATTTGCCCCCAAGCTCGACCGGGTGATTTGTCCACTCCTGGAGCCACCGGTTTCCTCTGATATTCCATAAAATCGCATAATTTTCCAACCGATCGCACATATCCAGCTCCAAGGGTGAGAGCATAGATTTTAAGTAACGAATGACATCCCGTTGTTCAAAACCGCCTAAAGCCGCATCCATTGCAGACAATACAGTAGTAATTACCGGTCTGTCCAGAATATTCTCCGTTCCGGACAGATAAACAGGGATTTTACAGCGGTTAAATACCGTGCGGATGGTATTTCTGTAAGCTTTGATATCGGAGCATACGACACTGATCTGACGGTATCGAACGCCACTGCGAATCAGGGAAAATATCCGATCTGCCGTTACAACACACTCTTCATAAACAGAATCCGCATTGTAGACAGACAGCGGCAGTTGGTGTTGCGGCGTAATATCTCCCTGGAATAAAAGCTTTTGCACCGGTAAAACCGGTGTTTGTATGGGTTCGATCATATTTTGTATTACTTCCACGCCGGCCGTTTTCGCAAAACGGAGAAGCTCCGATGCGGTAGCACCTGCTTTTTCAAAACCCGGAGTGGAAGAAGCAGGAATATCGCAGTTGATACTAATGACCACCTGAGGCGCATTTACGATCAAATGCTTGAGAATTTCCATATGCTGGCGGGTAAAATCCGGAAAACCGTCTATGTAAAATGTATGGTTTTCCGCAAAGTCACTGTCCTCAAGCTGTTCCAGCAGCCAGGTCATCTGATCTCTGGGGTCACGCTTTCCCTGAAGGCAAAGGGCATCATAGCATTCCAGTATCAGCGCCAATTCCTCAAGCTTTTGCGCCAGACTCCCCTCCGTTTTCCTGGATGCCTGCATCAGATCATCCGTTGTAATACAACAGCGCTTCCATTCATCCACTGCATCTACAAGCCCTGTAAGAAACTCCGGCTTTGTAGCAACGGATGCATATGCCTTCAGCTGGCCGTGAAGATGTCTAGTAACCGCGGCCATAGCCGCAACGCGGCCGCCATTATCCAGACAAGGTGCGATCCCCCGTCCGGCGGCAGTCATCACTCTTCCAACAAGGCGGGAAAAGGACAGAACCTCAGCAAAACGGCTGGTCGTATCCCCCGCAGCTGCACAAAGCCGCCGCTCTGTATCGTGGCTGATAAGCTCAGGGACCATCAGAATTCGTCCGCCTTGGCAGCTGCGTACATCCTGCGCAATTCTATTTAAGATCACATCCCGGTTTGCCACCCAGTCTGTACCGTATACCAGTGTGAGCATATTGTTCCTCCTGCGTATCGTTGTATATCTATACTATCACACAATTCATCCAAAAAACAGCTTTAATGAAAAATTTTTTCTGCTTTCCCGATCCAGTCCAGAAGGAAAAAGCGAATTTCATAATTTTCTTGCCGGGTAACCGTCTTTGTCAGGGGTTGAGAAAAACCGGAGGATACTGCAGCATCCGTAAATTCTTCTGTTGTTGCCGGTATGCAAAGGGCTGGAAATGCAACGCACCACCAATTTTCTCCGGCGCCTTCCCCTATCTCGATCCGCAGGGAATCATATACACCGGAAGGCAATGTAAAGGTTTCATATTCCCGCTTATCAAAAGACTCTTTTGTTAACTTAACCTTGGCAGTGACTGTTTCCCCCAGATCTTTGAGCACCTGATTTGCTTTTTCTTCCAAATCCTTCAGATTCTCACTGATATACTGCCAGGCGTCTTCTTTATTGGTAAGCTCTGCCATAGCAGGCTCCAAATAGGCAACGATCGCATCCTTCACCTTAAGCTTTACTGCTTGATCTTCCTGTGAGTCTGAGTTTGCAACAATATGCATACGAATCAAATTATTCTTAAGCTGTGCATTATCAGATATCAGCCCTGCGCAATATGCAAAGCAATAAATCACCAAAGCAAACAAACACGATCTGAAAATAAACCGCATAAAAACACCGTCCTTACTGAAATACTATCAGTATAGACGGTGTTTTTTATATTTATACAGGTTTTGCAATAAATACCTCCGGATAGTTATCCTTAAGCATACTGCAAATAACAGCCGCAAACTCAAAATCCGGCACGATCGCAAACACAGCAGAGCCGGAGCCGGTCATCTGATAAGCAACTGCGCCGTAGCTGTTGAAAATAGATTTGATATAGTTAAGCTCAAGATGGTCCTGGGTAACCACAGGATCAAACACATTATAAACATTCTGCGCGATCTTACCCAGATCACCGGCCAGAAGCGCACTTTCCATTGCCTGATTGTCCGGCCTTTTTGCAATGGCAGTCTCATCCAGCTTTCGGTACAATTCCGCAGTGGAGGATGAAAAATCCGGTTTGCAAATCACGAAGCAGCAGTCCGGCAAATCCGGCAGCTTCCGCAGGCGCTCTCCCCTGCCTTCTACCATTGCCGTACCGCAAAGGGTACAAAACGGCACATCACTGCCTACCAGCGCACCCAATTCCGCCAACGCCATAATGGATAAGGGTTCGCCGTAATGGCGGTTTAATGCGCGCAAAACCGCCGCCGCATCGGCACTTCCGCCGCCCAGACCTGCCTCAGAGGGAATGCGCTTGTGTATGCGAATTTCCAGACCGTTGGGATCTTTCTTCAAGGTATCAAAAAACACCTTAGCCGCCTTCCAGGCAAGATTTCGCTCATCGGTGGGAATTCCTTCCTTATCACAGGAAAGCACCCAGGGCTTACCTGTGTCCAAATCAATTTCAATATCATCACGCACGGAAACGGTCTGCATAACACTTTTCAGATCGTGATAACCGTCCGGTCTTTTTCCCAGCACATCCAGTGTTAAATTCACCTTTGCAAACGCGCCTTCATACAGTGTAACCATAATTTCTTCCTTCCGATCATAGCATTGTTTTATTATTATAACGAATGATGCCGGTTTTTGCAACATACAATGCATATTTCTTAGTCAATCAGCCATACTAGCACTATCCGGTAAATGACGGTATCGCGTGCATTCATTGCACCGACCCGTCTGTAATTTATGGAGGTGTAATTATGGACACATTGGCACTCATTCTCTCGATCATTGGCTCCCTGAACTGGGGTCTTGTAGGCATTTTTCAATTTGATCTGGTGGCCTGGATCTTCGGTGGCCAGGATGCGATCATCAGCCGGATCATCTATGCAGTCATTGCGCTGGCAGGTCTTTGGTGCATCAGTCTGCTGTTTCGTAAAAAAACGGACTGTTGCAGCAGCGACGAATAACGATAGCGGCAGAACGGTTGGTTCTGCCGCTACTGCATTTATTTAAGATACACGAACAATGCAGGAATATGTATTTCCGTTATAGGTAGCCGTAACCGTTACAGTTCCGGATTTCAGAGCAGTAACCGCGCCACCGGAAACGGAGCAAACAGAAGAATCGCTGACTGTCCAGGTAACGCCACTGACTGTCTTCTCATTTTCATCCACAAGTGCCAGTGTAAATCCTGCACCCACAGACAATGTCACATCGGAAGCATTGTTGCCAATCAGGTTTTTCAGGTGGTAAGTTCCGCCTGTGGAAGCGTTGCCGCTACCGTCAGATGATCCGCCGCCGTCTTCAAATACACTGCCACTGCCGCTGATACCGGTATCATCGGAGGCTTCAAAGTTGCAGCGGATAATGCACCCGACCTTTTCTCCCTTATACTCACCGTAAACGGTCGTCATACCACCGCCTACAGCTGTTACCTTTCCATTATCAATGGTTGCGACCTTCTCATCATCCGTAGACCATTTGATCTGTGTGGGACTGAGACTGCCGCTATAGATCATCCAGCTGTCGCCCTTATTGTTAAAAGTAATATCCTTACGATTGAGCACAAATTCTTCGTCCGGGACTGTGGTTTCTTCCGGCTGGGTGGTTTCTTCCGTAGGTTCTCCAAAGGTACATTCTACAGTACACTGCACCGTTTTTTTACCGCAGGTAACCGTAATGATTGCCTGGCCGGAACCCACCGCAGTCACCTTGCCCTTTGTATCCACCTTTGCAACAGCTTCGTCACTGCTGCTAAATACAAGCTTATCCGTAGTATTTTCAGGACTTAACTGAGCAGAGAGCATCCACGCCGTGCCCTCTTTATCCAGAACAATCTGATCTGCTTCCAGCTTCAAGGACTTGCAGGGAACACTCTGGGGCTGGGTATCCACAACCGATTGGGACGGTTTTGTATTTTGCGGTGTCGGTTCCTTGGGTGTTGCATCGGTCGGCCAGAACAGGCGGATAAGAATATACGCCGCAACTGCAATAATTGCCAGGAACAGAACGATCGCCGTGATCACCAGGCCTCTATTGGAATTATTATCGTCATTTTTCGGGGAAGCGGACATCGGAACTACACCCCGCTTGCGGGCATTAGCCTTGGAAAAACGACCGCCCTTTACATAAGTATAGCCACCGTTATCGCCGCCTCTTTGACTGCCGGAAACACTTTGTGCATTACCGGGACGCACGCAGCCGCAAATGGGGCATTGCACGGTTGTATCCGGATAAGATGTACCGCAAACTTCACAAATTACCTTACTCATATTGCCCTCCTGTACTGTGCGGGGGATAGTACCGCACCTTTTTGCTAATTATAGCATTTTCTGATGAATAAAACAACCATAAAGATGTTGCTTTTTTTGAAAATATATTTTATGATATATAGGAATGTAAAAAGGAGGCGATTTGTATGTCAGAACCGAAGCTGATTTCGCCAATGCTCGATCAATTTGCTATGGGAGATCCCATCAGCGATCATCACGGTGTTCGCTGCTGTCCTGCAATGAAAAACGATTCGGACGACAGATACATAGTTAAAATTATTTCTATCCCATCTTCACAGACACAGCTTGATGCACTGCTTTTAACCGGTGCATATCCGGATGCCGCGTCTGCGCTGGCGTATTTTAAGTCCTTGGCCGATGAAACCGTCGAAGAGGTAAATACTCTGCAAAAGCTCTCCGGGCTGGACGGCTTTATCCCTTACGAACAGGTACAGGTCGTTCCTATGGAGGATCAAACCGGATACGATGTTTACCTGCTCAGCCCCTATCGCCGCACGCTGACAAAACATTTTATGCGCAATCCTATGACCCATTTAAGTGCAATCAATCTGGGTCTGGATCTGTGTGCGGCGCTGGCTGTATGCCGCCGTTCCGGTTACCTGTGTGCGGACCTGAAGCCCAATAACATTTTCGTCACCCCTGAGCAGAATTTCAAGATCGGTGATATTGGTTTTGTGCGTATGGACGCGCTGAAATATGCATCCCTACCGGACAAATACCGCAGTGCCTACACAGCTCCGGAAGTCAAGGACGCCTTTTCTTCCTTAAATGACAAGCTGGATGTATATGCATTGGGTCTGATCTTGTATCAGGCATACAACAACGGTGAACTGCCCTTTACCGGTGACACGGCTCCCGATGATGTGTTCGCACCGCCTATGTTTGCCGATTACGAAATGTCGGAGATCATCCTTAAGGCCTGTGCCCCGGATCCCGCAGACCGTTGGCAGGACCCTGTGGAAATGGGTCAGGCGCTGGTTGGTTATATGCAGCGAAACGGTGCAAATGACACCCCTATCGTCCTCCCGGCCCCTGTAATTGAGGATATTGAAATTCCTGATACTGATACTTTGATTTCGGAAGAAGGACCTGCAGCTGCAGAAATTGCAGAGGAAGCCTCTGCAGAGTCCGAATCTTCTGAACCGGAAGAAATTTTCCACGAGGATCCGGAAGGAAATCTCACCTTCCTGGAAGCGCTGGAGTCCAACGAGATCGTTCTGGAACAGGAAGAATCGGAGATCGCCTACGAGACCCTTACGGATGAGACCTCTCAGATCCTTTCCCAGGCAGATGAGCTGGCTGAACTCTCCGTTCCCGATCCGGTGGTGGCACCAGAGCCCATTGAGATCGTAATTCCTGAGCCCGCGCTCCCGGAAGAAGAGGAGCCTTCTGAAGAAGCTCCGGAAGAAGCGTCTGAAGAAGTGACTGAGGAGTCCTTTGAGGAACTGCTGGATTATGATGATTGCCGGGATGAGGACGAAGATGCAGATGAGGTTCCCGATCCCCAACCGGAAAAGAAGAAATCCTCCAGAAAATGGCTTGGTATCTTAATTCCTGTTTTGCTGTTCCTGGCTGTTTTGGCAGCTGGTGTTTATTACTACATCAATTATTATCTCCAGCCTATTGAATCCGTGAAAACCGTAGGCAACGAGGATACGCTGACAGTCTATGTGGATACCCGTATTGATGAAAGCAAGCTCACTGTCATCTGCTCTGATGCATACGGCACACAGATCCCCGCACCGGTCACCGACGGAAAAGCGGTGTTTACCAATCTGACCCCGGATACCGGATATAACATTTATGTTCAGATAGAAGGCTTCCATAAGCTTACCGGTCAAACCTCCACAGAGTATTCTACACCTGCGCAAACCACCATCGTTCAGTTTAACGCAGTCACAGGCTCCGAGGACGGCAGTGTGATCTTAAGCTTCACTGTGGACGGTAAGGACTCCGAAAGCTGGCAGGTCACCTATGCTGCCGAAGGGGAAGAGCCGAAAACAGAAATTTTCTCCGCCCATACCGTTACGTTGACCGGTCTGGATGTGGACAAGGTATACACCTTCACCTTATCTTCCGACGAAGATCTGTACCTGACCGGCATTGAGCAAATCACATATACTGCAAGCGAGCTGATATATGCTGAAGCGCTTCAGGTCGTCAGCTGTGTGGATAACAAGCTGACTGCAGTATGGTCTGCACCCGCAGATGTAACTGTTGACAGCTGGACCGTTCGTTGCTACAACAATGCAGATTACAATGAAACTGTCATCACGCCGAACACCACTGCCGTTTTTGAAAATCTTGACCACACAGGCGGCTTTACCGTTGAAGTGGTTGCGGCGGGTATGAGTGTAAGTCAGCGGGTCTATGTCCCCGAAAACTCTGTAACCGTTACCGATCTGAAGGCAGACAGCCTTACTTCCGCCGGTATCTCCCTCAGCTGGAACACCTCCCAGCCGGTTCCGGATAACGGATGGGTCCTTCATTACCGGATCGACGGCACGGAAATCCAGTCTACCGTAACCTGTAAGGAAAACTCTGCAAACATCTCCCCTGTCATTCCCGGCTGCAGCTATACTGTCACCTTGCAGGACAACAACGGAAACGACCTTCTCGGCGGTCAGATCATCTGTGCAGTTCCGGAAGCAACGGATTTCACCGGCACCTACAATTCCCAGCGGGTCACCCGCAATAATCTGAATTTCCGTATGTGCAAAGAAACAAGCTGGTCCAGCGGCAGATATGTCAATGCAGAGTACACAACCACCTTTGCATTAAACCAGAAGGCATCCTTTGTGGTTCGTCTCGGTACCGGCACTACCAGCAGAAGAGTCTCCACCTCTACCAACATTTCCTATGTGATCTACAACGCAGAAGGTAAGATCGTCAGCTTTGCGGACCAAACTTACGCCTGGACAGATCTGTGGAACGGCTTAGGTTACTGCAAGCTGGATGTGCCTAATATGCCGGAGGCGGCCGGAACCTACACCGTTCACATTTATTTCAACGGTATGCTGGCCAACGAGGAAACCTTCACCGTCACAGCATAAACGCAACCAGCAAAGGAGTGTGGTCGTAAATGCGAATTTTTACCTATGTGTCAAATACACTGCACATTTCACATACCGTATCCAATCGAACACTCCCCTTTGTTCCCCATACCCACTGTGCCTGGGAAATGATACTGGTCAAATCCGGAGATTTGAATTACATTGTAGACAGTAAGATCTACCAGGCAGGCGCAGATACATTGCTGATCGCCCGGCCGTCGGTTGTGCATTCCATTTCTTTCAACACTTCCGAGCCCTATGAACGGTATCGAATATACTTTGAACCGTCCATATTGCCGGAGGGACTTCTGGAGCAAATACCGGACGACCTCGATATGCTGGATTTGAAGGAAAGTGCATTGACAAAAAGCCTTTTTGAAAAAATGCGCTTTTACTGTGATGAATTTGACCGGGATGCGTCGTGCATACTGCTGCAAAACACCATTTTGGAACTGGTTCACCACATTCTTCAAACGGCTCGATCCCTGTCGCGCATCCGATCAACCACAAAGCAATCTACAATTGTAAGGGCAACAGAATACATTAACTCCCATATAACAGACCGGCTGAACATCGATGATATCGCCGCAGAACTGTTTATTACAAGAAGTCATCTTTATCACCTGTTTGTAAAGCATCTGAATACAACGCCAAAAAAATACATTGTTCGCAAGAAGCTCCTGCTGGCTCAGCGAGACCTGCGGATGGGATATAAACCCGTTGAAGTGTGCTACAGATGCGGTTTTCAGGACTATTCGACTTTTTACCGGGACTATAAAACATTCTTCGGCTATGCCCCTTCGAAAGAAATCAATGTTCCCCTTTACCGATCTGTGGATTCCTAACACGATTCCTACTTCCCGGAATGCACCTGCATTCCGGGATTTTTATTTATATAAACAATCGTATTGTCTTTTTTTGTCTGAAAGTGTCGGATTTAATTTCTTGACTTCAGATGAAAATTTTGTTAATTTGAAATTACCAAACGAAAAGGAGGTGATACCAATGAACAATACAGCTATTTGTCACAGCTATGTGCATTTTCTTGGTTTCGGCTCTTTATGGAAGGAACGCATCAAAGCAAGCCGAGTGTGCGCATAAGCTGTTGACTGTTACAGCTTATGCGCAATTTTTATATCCATTTTAATTTATGAGCAAGGAGGAAAATATTATGTTAAAACGGTTTTTTCGAATCTGCAGTGTTCTGCTGACACTGGTAATGTTATTTAATATGATCCCGCTGAACGCAATAGCGATGGAATATTTATCTGCTGAAGCCACTGAAACAGTGTCTTTGGAACAGATCGACACCGAAGATGTCAAAATTGTGGAAGAAGTAATTGAGAGCCGAAGTAAATTCAGCAAAAGCTATTTGCTGGATAACGGTCTTTATGTTTCCGCAGTATATCCCCAGCCTGTCCACTACGAAAAAGACGGACAGTGGGAAGAAATCGACAACACCTTGCAGATCAATTCGGATGGAACATACTCCAACAAAGCCGGTGTGTGGGATGTTCGTTTCCCCCAGCAGCTTACAACCAGCAAGGATATTTCCATAACGAAGGACGGCTACACCCTTTCTTTCCGTATGGCAGGTGAATTGCGTCAGCCGGGAAATCTGGAGGTCGCATCTGCGGTAACCCGACTGGATGAAACAGAAACCTTCACATTAACCGCAGAGGGTCAGGCGGCTCAGACCTTTTCGGTACAGTCTGCGCAGAGTGCACAGGGACAAATTCAGACAGTAGATCTGTCCGAAAACCGGGAGAATGTGCAGTTTGCAGAAATGGTTGTGGATAAGAATGTATCTCAGCTTAAGTATTCGGATGTTTATCAGAATACAGATATTCAGTACGACCTGAAAGCCAATCAGGTGAAGGAGTCTGTTATTCTGGAAAGCTACCGCAGTAACCTCCGGGGTTACCGCTATACCCTGAATGTGGGAGATATGATCCCGGTCCTTCAGGAGAACAACAGCATTTATTTCTACGACAGCAAACAGGAAAACATCGTTATGGTTATGCCTGCTCCCTATCTTATAGATAATGCCAATGAAATGAACTATGAAGTTGGGGTGAGCTTAATCCAAAACGGCAGTGTATGGACACTTAGCTACATATTGCCTCAGGCTTGGCTGGCGGCAGAAGAACGGTCCTGGCCTGTGGTTTTGGACCCTGTTGTGGTAGCAGACCTGAGCGATAACAACATTCAGGACACGACCATTATTTCTGCCCGTCCGGAAGAATCAAACTATATGCGCTCTACTTTGCAGATAGGCTATAGCGCAGCAGACGGTAAATCACGGATATTACTGGGATTTGATGAACTGCCCAGCCTGAAATCCTCTGATGTGATCCTGAAAGCAGAGGTTTCGCTATTAAGAGCAGGTGTAGGCTCCGGCACAATTCCTGTTGTTGTCCACAAAATGCTGGAAGAATGGGAAGTAGAGACTGCCTGCTGGGCTGATGATCCCTTGTTTGACACAATCATAGAAGATTATACAATGGTTTCCGCTGACGGCAGATGCTACTGGGATGTGACCGATATTGTAAGATATTGGTACGAAGAAGAAAATCTGGGTATGATGATCAAAGCTACCGATGCGGTAGAAAATTCCGGAAACACCAGTTCCTGGAAGGAATTCTATTCCTGCAACTATGGAAATGACACCACAGATCCAACCCTTATGATTTACTTCCGGAACAATAACGGCGTGGAAAGCTACTGGGACTACACCACCGTTTCTGCAGGAGAAGCAGGTACCGGCTATATCAACAACTACACCGGCAACTTTGTGTGGGTGCATAACGATATCGGCTTTGGCGGCAACCGGATGCCTGTATCTATCCAGCATATCTATAACCTGAATGATATCAATACCAATCTGTTCGGTTTGGGTTACGGCTGGCGTACCAATTATAACCAGCGGGTCTATCAATGGACACAGAATACCGCATACTATGTTTGGGAGGACTCTGACGGAACGGACCATTATTTCTACTATGATTCAGAAGAAAATATTTATAAAGACGAGGACGGTCTGGAGCTGACCCTTACTACCAACGGCACCGGGGATGCAAAATACCGCATTGCAGATAAAAACGGGAATAAAAGCTACTTTGACACCTATGGAAGGCTAAAAAAATTAGAAAACAATCAAGCAACAAAAAGCAGCATAACAATTACCTACACCGATGCCAGTGGTTACCGTATTTCTACAATTACTGACGGCGCAGGTCGTGTTTACAAATTCATTTATGATTCCGGTGACGATTTGGAATCAATCGAATATTGGGGAACAGGAACCAAAGCAATCGATTCTGTTTCCTTTGTCACCAGCACTGTAGGCCCTACGAGGATCACAGGTGTGGGCGGCGAAATATATACCTTTAGTTACTATGATACAGGATACGATGATCTTCTGTATTCTGTTTGTAATTACAGCGGTCACGAAATCAGGATCACCCACAACGAACCTCTGGAAACCTGGCAGCCTTACCGCGTGCTAAGTGTTTGCGAATATGACGGAACGGCGCAAGGCGGCGAACTGCGCTTTACCTACGCCAATAACCAGACTACCATCACCGATGCGGTAAACGGCAACAAGGAAATTTTGCAATTTAATAATTTCGGCAATCTGCTTTCTATTCAGGACAGCGAAGGTCGGGCGGTATATGCCCAGTATGCCAACAGCAACAGCCTGGATGAAAACAATCCCAACAAGGCAAATCAGCTGAAGCTTTCCTCCAAGCTGCAAAACTCTGTTGGCAATCTTCTGACAAACAGCAGCTTTGAATCAAGCGGAAGCTACACCTGCACCCCGGCATCCACAGCCGTTTCCTATCAGAATGTTGCCTATATAGGAAACAAATCCCTTTATATGAACGCCGCAGAATCTTCTGAGCTGTCCCTCGGCACTGTTTCTTTTGCCCCCGGAGAGACCTATACTTTCTCCGTATACGCAAAGCTAACAAGCG
>JAZNDF010000163.1:0-6921 GCA_045587925.1 Faecousia sp. | reverse complement strand
GTCGTGCTTACGCATAATGGTAGCGGGGCAGGCGGTGGAGATCTCTCCTTCAATCATTGCCCGGATGGCGTTTGCCTTGGTGGGGGCAGGAACGGTGCAGAACATTGCCTTTGCAGAGGTCAGACCGGGAACGGTGACGCTCAGGGCGTGGGTGGGCACCTGATCGATGCTCTCAAAGCAGCCGTCGTTGACTTGCTGCTGACGGCAGATCTCGTCCAGCTTTACGACCTTTACCAGCTTGGGATCGTTAAAATCTGCCACCGGGGGATCGTTAAATGCCACGTGACCGTTTTCACCAACACCCAGCAAACACACATCCAGAGGATAGTCCACCAGCAGCTGGCTGTAACGGGCGGCTTCTGCATCGGGATCCTCTGCGTTGCCGTTTAAGAGGTTGATGGTCTTAAAGGGCTTCTTGCCGAAAATGGCACGCATCAGGAAGTTACGGAAGCCGGCGGGATGGGCAGGATCCAGACCTACATACTCATCCATATGGAAGGCGTTGACGCGGGTCCAGTCAATATCCGGATCCTCCAGAACCGCGGCCAGTGTTTCGTTCTGGGAAGGAGCGGCGGCGAACATCACATTGATGTATTCCTTTTCTGCCAGCAGCTTCTTCATATGTGCGGCGGCTTCGCCACCGGCACAGGCGCCCATATTGGCGCGGGTGTCAAACACCCGAACATTCAGCTTATCGCAATTAAAATCCTTCAAAATCATAGCTTGTTACCTCATTTATGTATTATTTGGTCATAGTCTGAGAACGGGAAGCGGAGATCTCGTGCTCCAGAGGCTCACCCTTCAGGAAACGGGCAAGGTCTTCAATGACCATACGGGCGCAAGCGGGGCGCTGGTCGATGGTGGGACCTGCCATATGGGGCATCATATGCAGACGGCTTGCGGGGATCTTCCAGAAGCCGTGCTCCGGTGCGGGAGGCTCCTTGGTGTATACATCCAGGGCTGCACGGATGTGGCCGCTTTCCAGATGCTTGATCAGGGCCTCGTCGTCGATCAGGTCGCCACGGGCGGTGTTCACCAGCAGGGCATCCTGCTCCATCAGGCTCAGCAGCGCATCGTTAACCAGGTGATGATTCTCGGGGCTCTTTGCGGTGTTCAGAGAAATGACGCGGCAGGTGGAGAAGATCTCCTCCAGAGATGCCTTCTGCACACCCAGGGCGGCAGCCTGCTCATCGGTCATATGGCGGGAGTACAGCTTGATCTTTGCGTCAAATACCTTGAGCATATTGATCAGGTTGCGGCTGATGGCACCGTAGCCAACGATACCGATGCGCTGCTCCCACAGAGACTCATTATAATAATTGCCCAGATTGGTTTTCCAGGTGCATACCCGCATATCGCTTTCAGCGAACAGACGCAGAGAGTACATCATCTGTGCCACAGTGCCTTCTGCAACCACACGGGCGAAGCCGTCGTTGCCGGCGGAGATCCGGATACCCTTTGCATACATTGCGTCGCTGACAATGCCGGCAACAGAGCCTGCAGTGTAAGCAACGAATTTCAGCTTGTCAGCCTTTTCCAGCACATACTCGTCCAGCTTGCAGCAGCCCCAGCCGGTCACCAGAATGTCGATGCCCTCCAGTGCGTCCCGCAGCTTTGTGGGGTCCAGCTTGCGCTCGGTGTCGTCGTGCCAGATCACTTCACCCAGAGCTTCCAGCATAGCGATGTTTTCCTTGGTCATAAAGGTCTCACGACCGGTGTTCCACGCAACAAGAATTTTCATAATAACTCCTCCGTTTTTTCAACATATTTCTGTTACGAAACATCTAACTTTTCTATCATACCATATTTTTTCGGATTTGGATACGGTTAATTGTATCAATTTTTGATTTTTTTCAGAAAATTTGTGCCAACTTTTTTTATCGTTGACGGTTGGCGACGCTGGTGAGCAACGATCAGAGGGTCAATAGCGCCGCCAAGACAAGCAACGCGCCCTCGTCGGCGTATATAGATACGGCAGAGGGCGCGTTGCGCAGTAAGTCAAAATATCTTGCGAAGCAAGAATGGATTAAAGCCCCAAAATACAAAGCTCTAAAATTCGAAAAAACGCATTTTGACGGTTGGCGACGCTAGTGACCCTCTGAAGTGCAAAAAATCAAAGGTTTTTGTTGTCAAAAGTACTGGATTTCTTCGAAAGAAGTCTTTATAATAGACAATGAAGTATTTTGGAATTTAGGAGGCACGATACAATGATCAATTTTGCAATCATCGGAACCGGCGTGATCGCAAAATTCCACGCCCTTGCCATTGGTATGAACCCCAATGCGCAGGTGGTGGCAGTTTGTGATATGAACGAAGCGCGGGCAAAGGAGTTTGCCCAGGAGTATAATGCTCCGAAGGTGTTTTCCGATTACAATGAGTGCTTGAAGGACCCGGATATTCACGCAGTAAGCATTTGCACCCCCAGCGGAACCCACGGGGAGATCTGCATTGCCGCCGCAAAGGCCGGCAAGCACATCCTGTGCGAAAAGCCCATCGAAACAAAATCGGAGAAGATCGACGAGCTGATCGCTGTGGTGGAAGCCAACAATGTGAAAATGGACTGCGTTTATCAGCGCCGTTACGAGGATGTTCCTGCCAGAGTCAAGAAGGCGCTGGACAGCGGCGAATTCGGCAAGGTGCTGATGGCAAGCGTTTATATGAAGTACTGGCGTTCTCCCGATTACTACAAAAGCGCCGGCTGGCGTGCTACCTGGGAGTTTGACGGCGGCGGATGCCTGATGAACCAGGGCGTTCACGGCGTAGACCTGCTGTGCTGGTTTATGGGCGGCGTGAAGAAGGTCAGCGCTATGACCCGCACCCAGCTGCATAACATCGAGGTGGAGGATGCGGCGGTCGCGGCTGTTGAGTTCAATAACGGTGCTATCGGCGTGATCGAAGGCTCCACCTGCGTCCAGCCTGCAAACAGCTGCCGTTTCGATATCCATTGCGAAAACGGCACCATCAGCTTTGACGACGAGGGCATCCTCCGTTGGTTCCTCAATGGCGAGGATGTGGCCGTGAATGCCACTTTCGTGAAAAACGATGCAAAGTCCGACCCCACCAAGCTCAACGAATGCGGCCACAGTCCTATGGTAAACGATCTGGTGGACAGCATTTTGAGCGATACAGAGCCTTCTGTAGGCCCCAGAGAAGCAAGAAAGGCCGTAGATACCATTCTTGCGATCTACAAGTCCTCCAGAGAAGGCAAGGAAGTTATTTTGTAAGGAGAAATGAATATGGAAAAGAAACCCTTTCTTCTTTCTATTATTACCGATGAAATTTCCCAGGATCCAGAGGTCGCTTTTTCCCTTGTGAAGGAGTACGGCTTTGACGGCGTGGAGCTGCGCAGTGTGTGGGACACCCCCGTGGAGCAGCTGCCGGAGGAAAAAATGCAGGCGCTGGCTGCCCGCATCAAAGAATGCGGTCTGCAGGTTTCTGCCATTGCATCCTCCTTCCTGAAGGATGACTGGGGCAATGACGACCGGGCGAAGTTTGACCGCCTGGTGAATGCCTGTCAGGTGCTGGGCTGCAGCAAGATCCGTGGCTTCAGCTTCTGGGCTTCTGAAGATTACACCGATGAGAAGTTTGCCGCTTATCTGGCAGCTTACGATGAGCTTCTGGAAAAAGAGGGCCTGACCCTGATGCTGGAAAACGACCCCTCTGTAAACCTGAACACCGGCAATGCGCTGGCACGGTTCTTTAGCGCTCATAAGCTGCGCAATATCGGCATTTTGTGGGATCCGGGCAACGATGTCTACACCTGCGGCGATACACTCAAGCCCTATCCCGATGAATACGAGGCAGTCCGCCCCTTCGTGCGCCATGTCCATATCAAGGATGCCATCCATAAAAACGGCGAGGGCGTAGGTGTTGCGCTGGGTGACGGCTGGATGGATTTTGTCGGTCAGTTCAAGGCGCTGATCGCAGACGGCTACACCGGCTGGATCGTTCTGGAGCCCCACTTCCGTCTGGAAGGCGAGATCGACGAGGAGCTTTTGAAGCGCCCCGGCGGTGCGGCCTTCTCCGAAGGCGGCTATATGCCCTCTAAGATCAGTATGGAACGGCTGGTTGAAATGCTGGGCGGTTTGTAAGGAGAAAGCTATGAAAATTCTTTCTACAAACTCTAATTTTGTCAGAGAGCCTATGGCGGCCCCCTTCGGGTTCAAGGGCTCCTATCTGACGGAGCTGTGGCAGACGGTCGCCAAGCTGAGCACTGCAGACCACACCGGTATCGGCGTGGGTGTGCAAAGTGTGCTGTGGTCTGATTCCGGTGTGTTTTCCACCGCTTCCGAGGCCGGCGGCAATGCGTTTATGTTCGCAATGACCGAGTATGCCCTGAAGCTGGCGGAGGGTATGGAATTTACTGACCCCTTTGCGCTGCTGGATGCCCTCTATCCCAAGGTCTATGCATACGGCAAGAAGATCACCGGACGGGAGGACCTGCGGAAAACCTTTGCACTGAACGCATTGGTGGCAGTGGACAATGCCGCCTGGCAGCTGTATGCCAGGGAGCAGGGGAAAGCGGATTTCCTGGAGCTTGTGCCGGAAAGTCTCCGTGCCGGGCTGATGGGAAAACAGGAAGCCCTTTGCAGTATCCCCCTGGTCACCTACGGTATGGATCTGGATGCTGTGAAAAAGCTGGTAGCAGACGGTCACTTCTTCCTGAAGATCAAGATCGGCTCCGATCCGGATAAGGATGGGGACCGGGAGAAAATGCTTCAGTGGGACAAGAACCGTATTCGGGAAATTCACGAAGCAGTGAAGGATCTGACTACTCCCTATACCGAAAGCGGCCACATCCCTTATTACCTGGATGCCAACGGCCGTTACGACAGCAAGGAACGGCTGATGGAGCTGCTTACTTATGCTGACCAGATCGGCGCCCTGGAGCGCATAGCTATTTTGGAAGAGCCCTTCCCGGAGGAATTTTTGGTAGATGTGTCCGACCTGCCGGTGCGGCTGGCGGCGGATGAGTCTGCCCACTCCGATGAGGACGCGATCCAGCGGATCGAGCTGGGCTATAAGGCGATCGCTCTGAAGCCCATTGCAAAAACGATGTCTATGTCCCTGCGGATCCTGGAGGAAGCCCATAAGCGGAACATTCCCTGCTTCTGCGCTGACCTGACGGTCAATCCCTGGATGGTGGACTTCAATAAAAATGTGGCGGCAAGAATTGCCCCTCTGCCCGGTATGAAGATCGGTGTTCTGGAGTCCAACGGTGCTCAGAACTACGCAAACTGGGCGGCAATGACGGCACAGCACCCCCTGTACGGAAAGGCAGATTTCATTTCCACAAAGAAGGGTCTGTTCCAATTAGGTGAGGAATTCTACCGCACCAGCGGCGGCATTTTCTGCGATGCGCCCTACTATCAAAATGTTGTTAAATAAAATTTTTTAATAAGGAGACAATTAAAATGAAAATCGTTGTACTGGTAAAAGATGCAACCCGCAAGAAGGTCTTCAGCGACAAGTACTATGATCGCCTGCGTCAGCACGGTGATGTAGTCATCTATGAAGGCGAGAACTTCGAGGATGTGGAGAAGACCAAGTCCTATGTTAAGGATGCAGATGTGATCATCACCTCCTGGGGCACCCCCAAGCTGACCAAGGAGTATCTGGATCTGTGCCCCAACTGTAAGTGCGTAATGCACGCCGCAGGCTCTGTTAAGGGCGTTGTGGACGAGGAAGAGTTTATGGCTCGCGGCATCCGTGTTACCGGCTCTGCTGTGGCTCTGGGCGAAGGCGTTGCCGAGACCTCTGTCGGCCTGCTGATCACTGCCTGCAAGGGCGTGTTCTCTCTGGCAAAGGACACCCGCCACGGTATGTGGAAGGAGCACAAGGACGAGTATGTTACCGACATTTATGATATCACCGTTGGTGTTATCAGCGCCGGTTTCGTTGGCCGTCACTTCATCAAGCTGATGCGCAACTTCAATGTTGACATCCTGCTGTACGATCCCACCCTGACCGCTGAGCAGGTCGCTGAGCTGGGTGCAACCAAGGCAGAGCTGAACGAGCTGCTGAGCAAGTCCGATGCAATTTCTGTTCACGCTCCCTCCATCCCTGCAACTGCTAAGATGCTCAACGCAAGCAACCTGCCTCTGATCAAGGACGGCGCTGTGCTGATCAACACCTCCCGCGGTGCAGTGTTTGATGAGCCCGCTCTGATCGAGGAGCTGAAGAAGCAGCGCTTCTTCGCTTGCATCGATGTTACCGATCCTGAGCCTCCCATCAAGGAGAACGAGCTGCGTTACCTGCCCAATGTGGTGCTGACTCCCCACATTGCCGGTGCTGCCGCAAACGGCCAGCGCCGTATCGCAAAGCACATCTGCGAGGAGATGGATCGCTATGTTGCCGGCGAAAAGATGCGCACCGAAATCGACCTGACCAAGCTGGCTACTATGGCTTAAGTTACATAAATAAGGGCGCGTTGCAAAATACTGCAATGCGCCCTAAAACTATGCAATTGTCTACATCCTGCGGATGTAGGGGCGGTCTGCCGCCCGCCAAGAGCCATCCTTACCGAATGATCGGTCAGGGACAAGTGGGCATCGTCCCCTGCGCGGGGGTTCTCCAATCCTCACCGTAGGGCGGGGGCTTGCTCCCGCCGCTAAACTGCCTGGTTGTGCTATGGTGATTTGAGCATTTGCAGCAATGAAATCGTTTTGTCAATTTGTTTATGGGGATCACTATTCTTTCGCAATGCAATCACACTCAGTTCCCAATCTTCACTTAATTCATTATAACGATTAAGCACTGCCCTTAAAAGACTGTGAATTTCAATATCGTCTGCTTTTTTGATTTCTTCTACTAAGTTAAGCATAGTTATCCCACCTCGTAAGAAAATTATCCCCAGGCAAGTAATTATTATGAACGGAAAATCAACCGCCCGTCCAATAATAAAATACTAAAGTATTTATT
>JAZNDF010000162.1:0-5475 GCA_045587925.1 Faecousia sp. | reverse complement strand
CTGCCTGCGCACGACTCTGCAGGAACAGGGCACCCCAGGACTTTTGCTATAGCCGGTTGCCCCGACAAAAAAATAACTGCCAAAACAGCAATAGGCGCGTTGCAAAATCAATGTTAACTGTCATTGTTATGAAAGTACGCACCCCTTGCCTCCCTCCTTGAGGGAGGTCGCGTTAGCGGTGGAGGGAGTGTCCTATCTTAAGGAGTACTCTCCCCCTACCCAGTGTGCGCACTGGGCATCCCCCTCAGTGAAGGGGACGAGATAGGGCGTGGCAATCTCCTAACTGCAAGGGAAAGTCATACTTTCTCTTTCCGCTTCCCCCTTAGGAATTCCCTTGCCAGATTGTGCGAAAAAGTATTTAAGCTGTGCGTTGAACAGGAATTATACAAAATTTAGGAGGTGCTCGAAACCGAGCACCTCCTAAAACATTCATTCACTTTGGATCAATATGCGTTTCTTTACAACTCCCTTTACAGTTGTTCCCTTGCCGCTTCTGCGGCAATCTTATGAAAACGCTCTATGAAATCCTCGCAATAGGCCTTGTCCATACGGTCATAGGCGACCATTGCCTGGGCAGCACAGCCACCGCCGCAAAAAAGCTTATATTTGCAACCCTTGCAATCCTCAAGTGCATTGACTGTACGCCCCTGCCACCGGCTGTAGTTTTCGTTAAACACAAAGGCATCCTTCTCCACTGTGCCGATGACACTTCTGGGGTCTGTAAGTACATCCCAGCAGGAAAAAATCCTTCCGAAAGGATCAAACACCAGATTTCCGCTGTGGGCGGCGCAGTATTCCGATTTGAAGCAGGCGGCATTTTTACTGCCGAACATCCTTTTCAGGGGCTTATAAAGCCGGTTAAATGCGCTGTTAAAGCAGTAATTGCACCGGTCATTTCCGATCACATCCATAATTTCCACATCGGTAACACTGTTTCCCTCTGTTTCAAAGCATTCCATCGTTGCCTTGAAATAGTAAGAAAAATGGGGAAAATCCGTTAAGCCCTGTTCCTGATAACAGGCACGCAAGCTATGGATACATTGAAAATTTTCCCGATTGATGTTGGTGCGCAGACTGACCGCAATTCCCTTTTCCAGCGCCCGGCGGACATTTTCCATAATGATATGAAAGCTTTTTCCGTTTTTCGGTGCCCGTCTGGCATCGTGGACAGACTCTGTGCCGTCAATGGTGATCTTCAGAGTGTCGATGGGATACTGCTCCAAAAGGTCCAGGTAGTAGTCCAGATGGTAGCCGTTGGTCACCACCAAAATCGGTGCACCGTAAGGGGTGCATTTCTCTAAAAGATAATGGATGATCTGCCGGTTTTGGGGCAAAAGGGGTTCGCCTCCAAAGAGTGTAAAATTATTGATCGATCTTCCCTGTGCCAATGCTTTATCCAACGCGGCGAATATGGAATTTGCCAGCTGCTGTGACATCCGGCCCTTGTACCATTGGGGCGCGCAGGTTTTGATGCTTTGCTCGAAGCAATAGGGGCAGTTAAAATTGCAGGCATAGCTGGGAATAAAGGAGATATTCAGTTTTTTGCAGGTGTCCTTATGGATTTTTTGACAAATGGCATCCACCGTTTTTTCTTCCTCTGCAGAAATCGGGATCAGACAGCCCATTTGTCGCAAGCCATCCAGCTGCTCCCTGTTGAGCTTCTGCAACGCCTGCATATTCCGTTCCGCCTCAATAACCGCCTGTGCCACAGAAGCTTCCACCACATCATAATGGCCACTGCATCCGTTGAGCAGAAGACAGCGCCCCCGGTCATCTTCCAGCGGCAGACAGATATTGTATTTGCTCAGCTTGAACATAGGCGCTCCTTTCTGCTAATTCTGCGATTGTCAAAGCCAGCAGCCGGGGTCCTTTGCAGCAAAATCCTGCAAGACCCCAAGGCTGATGCATTTCGCGCCGCCCCGGCAGTAGGATATGTGCCGACAGCCGGTGCATTGCTCCGGCAGGGTGAGACTTCTGATCGCAATCAGCTCCGGTGCTGTTTCGTAAATATCCTTTAAGCTTTTGCTGAACACATTTCCGCATTGAATATCTGCCCGACGGCAGGGATAAACATTTCCCTTGTCATCGACTGCCAGCGCGGAAATTCCTGCGGTGCAATAATAGGGCACTTCCCCCGAAGCCAGAAACTGTAAAGATCGGCGGTTGAGGATCTGAAGCTTTGCCTGACGGTTTTGGGGATTATTTTTCTCCGCCTGCAAAAGCGCAACATACTCTCTGGTCTGCTCCGGCGTCAGGGTGCGCAAGCTTTCGTCCTTTCCGCAGGGAACATACCGGTCGGACCACAGTGCACTGACCTTATGCGCCCGACAAATTCGGGCAACCTCCGGAAACAGGTTGTAGTTATCCTGATGGGCGGTAAAGGAAACCTTTGCCGGTACGCAATAAGCAAAGAGCCGGTCCAGACCTTCTGTCACCGCCCGGAAATTCCCTGTACCTCTGAGGGCATCGTGGGCCTGTTCATCTCCGTCCAGGCTCACCTGCAGGCAAGGGATCTTCAGCCGCTGCAGGCGACGCAAAATATCCGGGGTAAGCATTGTGCCATTGGACATCATCCGGAAAGAAAATCGGTCACTGTACCGGTCCATCAGATCCATAATCTCCATAATTTCCGGATGTATAAAAGGCTCTCCGCCCGTTATGTTTACAAACGGACGGAGTGAATGACCTTGCTTTTTTTCCAGGGCATCTATCAGCTGCTGATATTGCCTGAATATTTCTTCCAGCCGGGAAACAGAAAGTTCTCCCGGACAGGGCGCTAAATAGCAATGCTTACAGCTACAGTTACACCGACCGGTAATATGTACCTGAAGAACAAAGCTATCCATCAGCAGTAGCAGTTGCTTCCGCAGGAGGGGGAGTCGCAGGAATAGCAGGTGTCGCAGTTGCAGTCGCAACGGTCACAGCCATAGCAGCCGTAGCAATAGCAATCAGAAGCCTGCACGGAGGTATCTGCGCGGTTTTCTACCAGATCTACAAAAAATTCGCTCATAATAAAAACCTTCCTTTACTGAATATGTATAATACCGTTGGTGTATAAATGATTCAAAACGCCTTTTGCCGTGTCCTCAGTCAGTTCAAACTGCCGGCAAAAATCTTCCAGCGTAAACGACGGTGTGGAAAGAAGATACTGGCTAAATTGCGGTGTGCAATACACATAGCCACTGCGGTAGGACAGGCGAACGGCGCAATCCTCCCTGACCGCCTGAAGGCTCTGGGGTACGGTAAAGGTGGTGCTATAGTCCCACACAGGCAGATATGCCGGTGCCTTTTCAAAGACAATGGGAAGCCGCTTCAGGTCGGAGAAATTATCCAGACAGTTGCGCTTTCCGGTTTTGATGATTCCGTCTACCCGACAGCCACCCCGGCAACGGCTTTTTGCTGCACAGTCCTTACATTCTGCAGGAATAAACTGTTCATCCCGCCAGGGTGCCATCCGTTCCCAGATGGTTTGGAGGGGCTCTGCCATAAAATCGCCGTATTCTTCAAAATCTCTGGCGCAGGCACGCACCTTGCCGTTGGCACCCAGCACATAGCTGGTCTTGCCCGCTTCACAACCGCCTTCAAAGGCAAACAGGTCATAGGCCTGCTGGCTTGTGATGGAGCAGGGTGTCAAAGGTGATGCGGCACTGACTGCAATGTTCAGCTCCTGCCGAACCCGCACACAGGCATCCATATACTGTCCAAAATCCTCCACAGTAAGGGCGTAGCGGTCAAAGCGGTCAATGGCGTTGATTGGTGTAGACACCCTGGTAATGCTGAATCTTTGAATGCCGTAATGCTCTTTTAAGTATTTGGCCGTATCAAATACGGAATGAAGATTGACCTTCGATACCACCATATTAAAGGAATAAAACAGCTGATGCTTCTTTGCCAGCTCCAATGCATCCCGGACTCTTTGGAAAGCACCGGGGGTGTCAACGATCTTGTCAAATTCCTCCGGCTTGCAGGAGGGGAAGGAAATAAACATACCGATCCGGTTTTCTGCAAAAAAGGCGGCAATTTCCTCCGTCAGCAAAGCTGCGTTGGAATTAAACGATAAGTTGATCTTATGTTCCCGAAGCAGCTTAAGGGCCGGGATCAGCTGATGAAATGCGATCAGCGGCTCACCGCCGGTGAAGATCACCCGTACCGGCTTCTGCTCCAGAATTTTTCTCGCAATGGCGAGATACTCTTCCTCTGTTTTCTGCACACTGCAAAGCAGTGCCTGACGATCGGTGCGCCAGTAATTAAAGCAATGTATGCAGTTATGATTGCATAAATCCGTCAGTTCCCAGAAAACCACCGGGGGATATCGTAATGCACGGTATTTCTCCATTGTAGACCCCCTCACTTTGTACTAATTTAACTATATCGCATTTCCAAATAAATGTCAATCGCAATCCATCATATCAACCACTGCCAAATTTCTGTTTGACGCACTGGTGCGCGAGTTGACAGTTGATAGTTGACAGTTGATAGTTGATAGTTGACAGTTGACAGTTAATGTATTTCCTTCGGAAATGATTAAATACGCGACGGACCGCTACCTAAACAAGAAAGACTATCGTCGCGTCCTTCTGAGCAAAACGCAGTGAAGTCGAAGAATCTACGCATTTATTTGACAATACCGGTAACATCGGTGCGTAGGGAAGGATCGCGGGACGCCGGGGTCAAAAGTCCCCTACAAATGGGTTTTTGGTGCCCTCAAAAACTGTCAACTGTCAACTATCAACTGTCAATTGTTTATCGGGCTTCTGCCCGATAAACAGGAATTTGACACTTTATATAAACCGTGTTATAATTTCTTTATGTATAATGAAAGGAGCAATATTATGCGTTTTATTCCCAACATTAAGTATAACGAGCTGGAAAACAGCTTCGTAGACTTGTATCTGCCGGACGGCGAATGTAAGGATCTGATCGTCTGGTATCACGGCGGCGGTTTTGTAAATCTGGACCGCACCAAGATCGCCTTTGCAGAAGATCTGACCAAGGCAGGCGTGGGCGTTGCCTCTGTGGAATACAGAATGTACACCCACGGTGCAAAGTTCCCGGATTTTATTGTGGACGGCGCAAATGCAGTGAAGTTCCTGCAGGATAACATTCATCAGTATGCCGATGTAAAGCGGTTCTTTATCTCCGGTCAGTCTGCCGGTGCTTACCTGACATTGATGCTGGCATTCGATCAGCACTATCTCCGGGATGCAGGCGTAGATCCTATGAGCATTGCAGGCTTCCTGTCCGACAGCGCGCAAACCACCACCCACTTCAATGTGCTCCAGCGGGATCGGAATACAGCCGGCAATCTGGAGCGGATCGACGATGCCGCACCACTGTATTATGTAAACCCCGACCTGAAGCTGAACAGCCTTCTGCTCATCTACTACACAAACGATGTAAAATGCCGTCCGGAGCAAAATAAGCTCCTGTACGCAAGCCTTCGCAAGCTCTGCCCGGATATGAAGGTAGAGCTGG
>JAZNDF010000161.1:0-3062 GCA_045587925.1 Faecousia sp. | reverse complement strand
GGGTATGGGTCAGGCGGGTGCGGTAGTGATCTCCCTCGGGAGAGAGAAAGACCTGCGTTTTATGCTTCAGTCTGCGGAAGGCACCGCAATGGATGATGCGGTCGCGGTCACGCTGAAAGCAGGTGCGCAGATCACATTCCTCCTCCGGGCGGCAGCGGCCGGCACTGCGGCAGGCAAGAGCGGCAAAGGAAGAGAGGCTCTCCCGCTCCCGATTTTCAATTCCACGTCGGATATCCATACAGCGCATTCACCTCCGGCAGGATGCTATATCAAAGTCATAATTTCTATATACAAGATATTTTTCCTTTTCCCTCTTTTCTTTTGAAAATTTTACATATTTTTTTGTATCTCCCACGGAAAAGATAAAAGGAGAGGCTTCGCGACTGCCGCGAAGCCTCTCCCGCTGCGATACAGAGACTCTGCCTTACTTGGTCATACCCTGCTCGTAGCTCTCAATCATCTTCTTGACCATCTGGCCGCCGACGGAGCCGGCTTCACGGGAGGTCAGGTGACCGTTGTAACCGTTGGTCAGGTTTACGCCCACTTCCTGAGCAGCCTGCATCTTAAAGCGGTCCATAGCTTCCCGTGCCTGGGGAACATTGATCTGGTTGTTGTTCTTCATAATTTTCTGTCTCCTTTCGCTTTCTTGGAAAGGGAACACTTTCCGAAGAAAGCATTTCTCTTTCCTTGGAACTAGCTTTACCAGCCAAGGAGAAAATATGATTGTTTCTTTTCGGAAAAACTCCAAAAAAATGGAAAATGCATACGGCAAAATAACCTGCGCAATGATCCTGATTATGATCCTGGTTATAATTAGGATGACATTACGGGAGCTGGCTGTTTGGGTTATTGTTGAGCAGGGCGGCCAGTTCCAGGCGGCTGTGCACATCCAGCTTACGGTATATCTTTTTTGTGTGGTCGTTTACGGTATGTGCAGAGATGAACAGGACCTTGGCGATTTCGGCGTTACTGTATCCGCTGGCGATGAGATTGGCGACCTCCAATTCCCGTTTGGTCAACGGGGTCAAATGATCGGCGGCTGCGTTTTCAGACGGCTTTGTTTCTGCGGCGTCCTTTGGGGGCTGGTCTTTTTTATCCAGATTATACAGAAAATACGGGGCGATCTGCAGGTAGATGACCGCAAAGATCACCATAATAACCGCATACAAAAGGCAGAGCATAACCGTGTTACTGCGGAAAAGCTCCACCACACTGCTTTGCACCAGGACCGCGATGAGGGCAAGACCGATGATGATGGGGGCAATGAATTTGGACGGATAGGTTTTCATAAGAGACAGGCCGTACAGGGGAATCATCTGACAGGTAACGATACCGATACCGATAAAGACGCAGGCTGCATAGGACAGCCAGGATATGTAAGAAGCCGCAAATATCAGAAGGAAACCGACACATCCCACGCCCATACAAATAGAGATGGATTTGAAGGGGTGCAGCCCTGCTTTTTTATAGAGCAGATAAATGAGATAGCCTGTAATGGCTTCCGTCAGGTAGGTGACGGAAATGCCGTGCTTGACTTCTTCTACGACAGAGGGACCCGACACGGCCATCAGGGAGCCTACAAATACCAGCAAAAATGTGCCGAACATAAGCTTTTTCGGCAGGATCAGGCCGCTGTCCTTTTTGACATATTCCGGGAGGACCTTGGGGCTGGTGGGCAGACGGAGAAAGAAGGCAAAAAGCAGCAAAAGTGCAAGCACGGTAATGATCCGGAAGTAGGGGAAGGTAATGGGGATAAAATCGTTTTGCACCACACTGATGAGCACCAGGCTCACAGCATAACCTGCGGTCAGCACTTTTATGGCGCTGTGCTCGGTAAAGAAGTTCACGATCACAAAGGTTTCAAAACCGATCATCACACAGCAGCTGAAGATCTGCAAATAAATAAAGTCCTTCAGCAGCCCGTCGGAAACGGGCAGGAATAAGCAAATTGCGGAAAGCAGTGCGATTGCTGTGAAGACCCGCTGTGCCCACACCACATATCGGGGCAGGAAGATCATATAAAGGATGGAGATCACATAGCACACAGCGATCAGCGAAGCTACATTGTCCATAGAAATGGGCAGGGGCGTTCGGCCGTTCACGGTCAGACTGGGGCCCATAAAATAAATAAATCCCATTTGCCAAAAGCTGAACATTGCAAACAGGATCAGACGCCCCAGAGGGTATTCCTGCCGCCGTCTTTGATTTTCCAGCAAAAATGACCAATTCATAGCAACACTCCCTGTCTTTTGTATAAAAACCCCTTAAATAAGGGATAGCTTTTCTGTGCACAACAGCATAAGATTTAAGTAGATTATACCAAACAATATGTATTTAAGCAATTGGAAATAATAGGATAACTACCAATAACAGAGGAAAGCTACCAGTTATAAAAGATAACTGTAATGTGGGATAGTGGAAAAGAATTGCCGGAAAAACTATAATTATTTTATAGTAAAGGAAGGTGATGCCTATGGGTAATACGCAGACCGCTACCGGGCAGTATTTTGAATATGCAAGGCTGGCAAAGGAAGAATTCAAAAAGCTTTTAGTGCATTATCCGGAATTTGCCACCCTCTCCAGCAAAGAAATGGAAGTCCTTGAAATGCTTTTAAGCGACAAGACTATGGCGCAGATCGCCCAGGAGCTCTATGTATCGCTTTCAGCGGTTCACTTTCACTGCAAGAATATTTACAGGAAGCTGAACATATCAAACCGACGCCAGATTTTAATTCGTTATAAGGAATTGCTGTAACAAAAGGAGGATTTTGTAATGAAAAAGTTGATCGCATTATTACTGACACTGGCAATGGTTCTGTCCGTAATGCCCATGAGTGTCATTGCGACAGAGGAGGAAACCGAAGAACGGATGCCCGTTACAAAACTGTATGTGGGCTCGGTCAATGCTTTAGAAACCCCTTATGGTGACGGTTGGAGCTTTGATGCAGAAAACGGTGTGCTGACACTGAATAACTGCACACTGACAGAAGCTGTTGTCCACACGATCACTTACGATGATGGCGATGGCGATATATATTATGACAGGTTCAGCTCTATTATCT
>JAZNDF010000160.1:0-18219 GCA_045587925.1 Faecousia sp. | reverse complement strand
AAATGCGCAAAATCTACGGTAGAATATGTAGGGGCGATTATTAATCGCCCGCGGGCGGTCAATGACCGCCCCTACATCCGCAGGATGTAGACAATTGCATAGTTTTAGGGCGCATTGCAGTATTTTGCAACGCGCCCTTTTTGTTATTTATTTGGGAGAAATTTCAGTGTGTGAAATATCTCAAAGGTGATGGCCTTATATTCACCCAGATCCGTTACTTTTCTAAGCCGCTTACCCAGCTTTTCTGCGCCTTCAAAATTGGGAAGAAGGAGTCCCCAGTGCTCCTTAAGACGGAACATAGCATTCCGGGAGCCACCAAAGGCGACCAGATATTCTTCCAGCAATTCTTCAAAAAATCCTTCCAGGGCATCAATGCGCGTTCCGCCCGGTGTGAGCATACCGGGATCTGCCAGCAAGCCTCTGCCGATCATCACCGATGCAATGCCGGGATAAAGCTTTTGCACATTATGTGCATCTTCCTTTGACCTCAGATCGCCATTGTAGCAAAGGGGTGCTTTGCTGTTTTCTGCGGCGTAGGTAAAAGCCTGCATATTGACAGTACCGCTGTAAAACTGACTGCGCACCCTGGGATGAACCGTCAGCTCCTTAATGGGATAGCGGTTGAAAACCGCAATAAGGGCAGGAAATTCCTCCGGGTCCGTAAAACCGATGCGTGTCTTGACCGAGATATCAATGGGCGTTTGGGAAAAGATATCCTCCAGGAAACGGTCTAAAGCATCCAAATCCTTAAGCATTCCGGAACCTTTTCCTTTTGCGGTGACCGTTCCGGAGGGACAGCCTAAATTCAGATTGATCTCCCCGTATCCCAGCGCTTCGCACTGCCTGGCCATCCAGAGAAAATCCTCCGGCGCCTTCGTAAGCAATTGGGGAACGACGCAAAAATCCACAGCATCCGCCGGCGGCAGCTCCCGCGCCTCTCTGGGCGTGAGTGCCCGGTGAACAGTCGGGGAAAAGAAGGGGGTGTAATAGCGGTCTGCACCGGGGAAATATTTATGGTGCAGCCGTCGGAAAACACTGTCCGTCAGTCCCTCCATAGGTGCAAAATAATATCGCATATCTGTCATCCCAAAAATTATATTTCCATAATAACCGGCAGGATCATAGGATTGCGCTTTGTGGTCTTGAACAGATAACCGCTCAAGTCGTTTTTGATAGCAGTCTTGATCGCTGTCCAATCCCGAATGTGCTTGCGGCTGCAGCGATCAATGGCCTCCAGAGCGACCTGCCGCAGTTCTTCCATCATCTCTTCAGACTCTTTTACATAAATAAAGCCTCTGGTGATAATATCCGGGCCGGTGACGATCATACCGTCATAAGTGGAAATGCTTACACACACAACGATCATACCGTCCTGGGCAAGATGCTTGCGGTCCCGAAGCACTACGGCACCCACATCGCCTACACCGGTTCCGTCCACAAAGACCTTGCCGGAGGGAACAGATGCACCGATCTTACAGGTTTTACCGGACAGCTCGATCACATCGCCAATGTCAGCGATTCGCACATTCTTTGCGGCAATGCCCAGCTGGGTCGCCAGCTTTCCGTGAATTTGCAAATGGCGCTGCTCGCCGTGGACAGGAATGAAAAACCTGGGCTTGCACAGGGCGTGAACGATTTTCAGCTCCTCCTGACAGGCGTGTCCGGAAACGTGAAGTCCCTCGCTTTTTTCGTATACTACATCTGCACCCTTGCGGTACAGCTCGTTGATAATTCTGGAAACGGCTTTTTCATTGCCGGGGATAGCGGAGGCGGAAATAATGATCCGGTCACCGGAAACGATGTCCACCTGCTTGTGGGTGGAGAAGGCCATCCGGTACAGGGCTGACATATTTTCACCCTGGGAACCGGTGGAAACGATCACGATCTTGTTTTTGGGCAGACTTTTTGTTGCATTCAGGTCCACGATGGTTCCGGGCTTTACCTTCAGGTAACCCAGCTCCTGGGCTACCTTGAGCATATTTTCCATACTCCGTCCGGTTACCGCGACCTTCCGTCCGTACCGTTCAGCTGTGGCAAGCACTGCGGCGATGCGGTGCATATTGGAGGCAAAGGTGGTTACAATGATGCGCTGATCGCAGTTTTTGAACTGCCGGTCCAGGCCTTCGGCCACCACATTTTCACTGGGCGTATAGCCGGCCCGCTCCACATTGGTGGAGTCGCACATCAAGGCAAGAATGCCCTGATTGCCCAATTCGCCCAAACGGGCAAGATCGGTCATACCGTCTTTTGCGGTGGGATCGATCTTGAAGTCACCGGTCATTACCACTGTGCCCACAGGAGTGTGGATGGCAAAGGCAACGGCATCGGCGATGGAGTGGTTTACGTGGATAAATTCAACGGTAAAACAGCCGGCACGAACCACATCTCCGGGCTTGTGCGTGATCAGCTTTACCTTATCAGCCAGGTGGTGTTCTTCCAGCTTCAGCCTGATCAGACCGTTGGTCATTGCTGTGCCGTGGATGGGGCAGCTTACCTGCTGCATACAGTAGGGGATAGAGCCGATATGATCCTCGTGTCCGTGGGTAATAAACATACCTCTGAGCTTTTTTGCGTTCTGGACCAGATAGGAAAAATCCGGAATTACCAGATCAACGCCCAGCATTTCTTCATCGGGAAAGCCAACACCGCAGTCGATTACGATCATATCCCGACCGTATTCCAAAACGGTGATATTCTTACCAATTTCGTTAAGTCCCCCCAGGGGGATGATTTTTAATTTTTCTGCCAAATGGGAAAACTCCTTTCAAAAGTGCATAACAAAACAAGCAGCCGTATGGGATATCTCGGCCCTGAATCGCCGGATAATTCCCAAATTCGCCTGCAGATATTCCGTTTTCTTTCATAGCCGCCTCGCAGGGGCTTTCTGTAACCGGAGCTGCCTGTCCGGTCCGTTATGTTGCATTATAACACAATTTTGCCCGATTGTATACATTTATTTTTTCAAAAAGACAGTTGCACCTTTGCTTAGTATTTGTTATAATATCAGATAATTGGATTATTATGGGTATTTGTACCCAGCTGAAATGGAGGTACTGCTTATGAATAAGAAATTGGGACGGCAGCTGCGGCCCAGTGCAGGAATCTTCTTTGTGTTTCTGTTGGTGTTTATTGTCACCGCGGCACTGATGCAAAATTACCTTTTGGCTGGCATAGAGTTGAGCGTAACGGCAATTCTTTTGACAGTACACCTGATCGGTCACGACCGGCGGCGCAAGCAGATCAAAAAGTTTCTGGCGGAACAGCTGGAGGAGACGGACGGCATCACCGGTGGAAAGACGCCCTTTCCTATGCTGGTTGTGCGCCTGGAGGATAACGGTGTCGTTTATGCAAACGATGCCTTTGTGCAGCTGACAGGATTTCAGGATACGATGCGGGAGCGCAGACTTTCGGATGCTGCCCCCGGACTGAGTGTCTCCTGGCTTCTGGAAGGCAAGCAAGAATGCCCCAACGATCTTCAGCTGCAGGGCCGCCGTTTCCGGGTGTACGGAACGGTCGTTCAGGTCCAAAGTGCGCAGGACTGCCGCCTGGGTGTTTTATATTTGTCTGATCTGACAGAGCTGTATCAGGTCCGGGATGAATATATTCGGTCCCGTCCTGTGGTTTCCATTATTCTTATCGACAATTATGAAGAACTGACCAAGAACCTTACGGAAGGCGCCACCTCTGCACTGGTCGCCCGCATCAACGATGCTATTACAGACTGGACAGAGCCTTACCACGGCCTGCTGCGCCGTTTGGAGAGAAATCGCTTTTTGTTTGTGTTTGAAAAGCGGGATCTGAAGCACGCCATCGAAGATAAATTCTCCCTTTTGGAGACGGTCCACGAGATCACCAACCCCGGCGGTCTGGCAGCTTCTGTTTCCATTGGTCTGGGTGTGGACGGTGAGACTTTTGAGGAGGGCTACGAATTTGCCTCCCTGTCCATCGAAATGGCACTCAGCCGCGGCGGTGACCAGGCGGTCATTAAGGACCGGCTGAACTTTAATTTCTACGGCGGCAGAACTAAGGAAGCGGAACGCCACAGCAAGGTGCGCTCCCGTGTAACTGCCAATTCCCTGATGGAGCTCATTGGCGGAAGCAGCCAGGTTTTTGTGATGGGTCACAAAAATGCAGATATGGACTCTCTGGGCGCGGCAGTGGGTATTTGCTGTCTGTGCCGTAAAAAGGGCAAGCGGGCGCATATCGTGCTGGATGTGGAAAACAATGTGGCAGATAAGCTGGTTGAGGAACTGCGCCAAACGGCTGAATACAAAGATGCATTTATCTCCGGGGATGAAGCCCTGGTTCAGTGCGATAACCGCAGTACACTGGTGGTGGTGGATACCAACCGCCCCGATCAGGTAGAAAGCCGCCAGCTTCTGGAAGCAGTTCCGCGGGTGTGCGTGGTGGATCACCACCGTCGCGCGGCAGATTATATCACCCCGGTGGTCGTAAATCTCCACGAGCCCTACGCATCCTCTGCGGCAGAGCTGGTAACGGAGCTTTTGCAATACGCCGTAGAAAAGAAGGATGTACTGCCTATTGAAGCAAAGTGCCTGATGGCAGGCATTTTCCTGGATACCAAGAGCTTCCACGTTCGTACCGGTGAGCGAACCTTTGAAGCGGCCGCGTATTTGCGCCAGCTTGGTGCAGATACTGTGGAAGTGAAAAAGCTTCTGCAAAATGATTTTCAGGATACGGTTTCCAAGTATCAGATCATTAAGGCAGCCCGGCTTTACCGTCAGGAACTGGCAATTGCGGCGCTCAACACCGCTACCTCCCGCACACTGGCGGCGCAGGCGGCAGATGAGCTGCTGAACATTTCTGGTATCACTGCATCCTTTGTACTGTACCCGGATGGGGATCAGGTGATCATTTCCGCCCGTTCCATTGGCGAGGCAAATGTGCAGATGATTTTGGAGCCCCTGGGCGGCGGCGGCAACACGGCAACAGCCGGTGCCCAGATCCGCGGCAGTACCGTTATGGAAGTATTGGATCGACTGGTTGCTTCTATCGACCGGTTTTATGAAGAATAAATAAGGAGAAAATGCAATGAAAGTTATTTTATTACAGGATGTAAAGGGCAAGGGCAAAAAAGGACAGATGCTTGAGGTATCTGACGGCTATGCCAGAAACTATATGCTTCCCAGAAAGATCGCCGTGGAAGCAACTGCTGATGCAGTCAACACTATGCGTATGAACGATAAGGCTGCGGCAGAAAAGGCCGCCAAGGAGCGCGCTGAGGCACTGGAGATATCCAGGAAGCTTCGGGAAATGACCCTTGTGGTTACCGCAAAGGGCGGCGGCGCAGGCCGTTTGTTCGGTTCCGTTACCAACCAGGAAATTGCCGATGCGCTTAAAGCCAAAACCGGCATTGCTTTGGATAAGCGGAAGATCGTTATTTCCGATGCCATTAAGAATGTGGGAACCTACACCGTTCAGTGCAAGCTTGGCTATGAGATCTCTGCACCCCTGACGGTAAAGATCGAAGAAGCATAAGAAATAAGCTACGAAAGAGGGGAGACCCCTGAATGAATGAAGAATTGATGACCAAGCAGCTTCCCCAGTCCGTAGAAGCAGAACAGGCCGTGCTTGGCTCGATCCTGATCGACAGCCGGTGTCTTACGGATGTGATCGGACTTTTGCGCCCGGAGGATTTTTATTTACAGCAAAACCGGGAGATATACGAGACGATCTATACAATGTTCAATTTCTCCCAGAGCATTGATCCGGTAACCGTTCTGGATAAAATGCGGGAGCTTGGCGTGCACCACGATAATTCCAGGGATTATATCCTTCAGCTGATGGAGATCACGCCAACGGCGGCAAATGCAGTCCGGTATGCAAACATCGTGCGGGAAAAGGCAATGTTGCGGGGACTGGCAGATGCTTCTGCAGACATTTCTGAAATGGTCTACAGCCAGGTGGGTACACCATCAGAGATCTTGGAAAGTGCAGAAAAGAAGATATATGCCCTGCGCAAGGGTGAGCGGGGAGACTCCTTGGAGCATATCGGCGTTACATTACACAAGGTCTTTGACCGGTTGACAGTGCTCAGCCAGTCGGATTCTGCAATTCCCGGTATGTCAACAGGTATGCGGGATCTGGATAAGAAGATCAACGGCCTGAATAACTCCGATCTTTTGCTCGTGGCGGCAAGACCGGCAATGGGCAAGTCTGCCTTTGCCCTGAACCTGGCGCTGAATGTGGCAAAGAAATACAATAAAACAGTTGCGATCTTCAATCTGGAAATGTCCCGTGAGCAGCTGGCAATGCGCTTGCTGGCGATCGAGAGCTTTGTGGACGGTCAGAAAATGGCTACCGGCAAGCTGACAGATGAAGAATGGAGCAAGATCGGTATGGCATCCGCGTCTTTAAGTCAGACCGATATCCGCATTGATGACAATCCCTCCATTACCGTGGCGGAAATGAATGCAAAATGCCGCCGTCTGGATAATTTGGGTCTGGTGGTCGTAGACTACCTTCAGCTGATGAGCGGCTCCGGCTACTCAAAGGGAACAGATAACCGCGTGACGATGGTGGGCGAAATCTCCAGAGCTATGAAAATTATGGCTAAGGAGCTCAATGTGCCTGTGGTTTGCCTGAGCCAGCTGTCCCGTGGACCGGAAAGCCGTACCGATAAGCGGCCTATGCTTTCCGACCTGCGTGAATCCGGTGCTATCGAGCAGGATGCGGATGAGGTTTTGTTCCTGTACCGGGATGAGTATTATAATGAAAATACAGAGGACAGAGGCATTGCAGAATGTATCGTGTCCAAAAACCGTCACGGTGAGGTGGGCACAGTAAAGCTGCAATGGATCCCCCAGTATCAGACCTTCGCAGATCGGGAGTGGAAGCATGCTGAGTAAGCTGACGGCATTTGTTCGTCGTTACAATATGATCGATCCCGGTGACTGTGTGGTTTGTGCAGTATCCGGCGGTGCGGATTCTATGGCGCTTCTCTGGGCGATGTACTGCCTGAGAGATACCCTGCAGATCCGCCTTGCGGCGGCACATTTCAACCACGGCTTGCGGGGGGAAGAATCGGATCGGGATGCACAGTTTGTCCGGGATTTTTGCGAAGGCTACCAAATCCCGTTTTACTGCCAAAAATCCAATGTGACCGCAGGTCCCAAGGGACTTGAGGCGGCAGCGCGGGATGCCCGCTACGGCTTTTTGCAAAGCCTTCCCGGAAAAATTGCAACCGCCCATACCGCAAACGATAACGCAGAAACGGTTTTGATGCATTTGGTTCGGGGAACAGGTCTCAAGGGCCTGGGTGGGATCTCGCCGGTGAAGGAACGGCTGATCCGCCCGATGCTGACGATTACCAGAGAAGAAGTCCTTGCGTTTTTGCAGGAATATCACATATCCTATGTAAATGACAGCTCCAATGCAACAGACCTGTTTTTGCGCAATCGCCTGCGCCATAGGGTGATGCCTGTGCTGACGGAAGAAAATCCCCGCCTGGCGGAGGATATTTCAGCAATGGCGCTGTCCCTGCGGGAGGATGAACAGGAGCTGGAGGCACTGACACAGCCGGTTTCCGATGTGGAGCAGCTGCGGCAAATGAGCAGTGCACGCCGCAGTCGGGCGCTGATGGCATTTCTGCACAGCTGCAATGTGCCAGAACCGGAGCGGGAGCATATTGCACTTCTGGAAAGCCTTGTTTTTTCCGGGAAGCCTTCTGCCCGTGCCAATTTCCCCGGAAATGTGATCATAGCCCGTAACTACGGAAAGCTGGAGGTTTCAGAAGAAGCCCGGAGCCTTCCGGTAACGGTGCTTAACTGTCCGAGCGTTACAGATATTCCCCAGCTGGGACTGCGGGTCATCTGCCGGCAGACAGAGGATGTGACTACAGGTGCTGACTGCTTTGCTGTTCACCCCTGTGGCACTGTCGTTTTGCGGTCAAGACAGCAAAAGGATACGATGCGCCTGTACGGGGGCACAAAAGCCCTGAAGAAGCTGTTTATAGACCGAAAGATCCCTGCTTCACAAAGAGGCTTGATCCCGGTGATCGCCGATGAAAAGGGCGTGCTGGGTGTATATGGAATAGGCGCGAATTTGGACACCGTCCCAAAGACCGGTCCTGCGATCCAAATTCGGTTTGAAAAACTCTGAACATAGAAATAATGAGGTTGATAGTATGACACAGGATATTAAAGAAATTCTTCTGTCCCAGGAGCAGATCCAACAGAAGGTCAAGGAGCTTGCCGGTATTCTCAATAAAGAATATGCAGGTAAGGATCCGGTATTTGTAGGTGTATTGAAGGGCGTTGTAATGTTCTTTGCAGATATTGTGCGCTGTATTGATGTGCCTTGTCAGATCGACTTTATGTGGATATCCTCTTACGGCAGCGGTTCCTCCTCCTCCGGTAAAATGGATGTGAAGCGGGATGTGTCTGCAGATCTGAAGGGGCGTAATGTGGTGATCCTGGAGGATATTTTCGACACCGGAAATTCCTTGCAGTTTACCTACGATCACCTTTTGCGCAAGGAACCGGCTTCTTTGAAGATCTGTACATTGCTGGATAAACCTGAGCGGCGCAATCCCAATGTTACGCTCAAACCGGATTATGTAGGCTTTGTGATCCCCAATGAATTTGTGGTGGGCTACGGTCTGGATTACGATGAGCACTATCGGAATTTACCCTATGTGGGCATCTTGAAGCCGGAAGTATATGGCAAATAAGGAGTAACGATTTTGAAAAAACGCAAGCTTGTCAGTATTATAATATATGCAGTTGTTTTGCTGTTAATGTTTTCCTGGATGCTGGGTCTGTTCGGCTCAGGAACCGATGAACTGACCTATTCTGAGATTGTAACACTGTTTCAGCAGGAGCAGGTCAGCAGCTTTGTGGTAGAGGGAAATTATATTCAGCTGAAGCTCAATAAGGAGTATATGGGAAAGGACACCTATACTGCAGTGATGTCCGACCCTGAGCTTTTCCGTCAGGAAATGAAGGAGCTTTTCCAAAGTCAGCAGGAGAAGGGGATTCTGGAAAGCTATCATTTCCTGCCTGCGGAGGAAACCAGTCCCTATGATTTCATTTTCCCCATTGTGATCGCAGGCATCATTTTGCTGATCGCCTGGGTGCTTCTGGTGGGCAGAGCCGGAAACTCCAACCCTATGTCCAATTTCGGAAAGGCCAGGACCCATCACGGTCAGGCTTCCGGAAAGAAAATCACTTTCCAGGATGTAGCCGGTGTAGATGAAGAGAAGGCCGAGCTGCAGGAAGTGGTTGATTTCCTGCGGAACCCCGGCAAATTTGCCGCGATCGGTGCGAAAATTCCCCACGGTATTTTGCTGTCAGGCCCTCCCGGTACCGGCAAGACCCTTCTTGCAAAGGCGGTAGCAGGAGAAGCGGATGTTCAGTTCCTGTCCATATCCGGCTCTGATTTTATGGAAATGTATGTGGGCGTGGGCGCCAGCCGTGTGCGGGATCTGTTTGATCAGGCAAAGAAAATTGCCCCTGCCATCATCTTTATTGATGAGATCGATGCTGTGGGCCGGAAGCGCGGCTCCGGTATGGGCGGCGGTCACGACGAGCGGGAACAGACCCTTAACCAGCTGCTGGTGGAAATGGATGGCTTTGACCGTACAGAGGGCGTGATCGTCCTTGCGGCGACCAACCGTCCTGACATTCTGGACCCGGCACTGCTTCGTCCCGGCCGTTTTGACCGGCAGATACACGTGGGCGCACCGGATGCAAGGGGCCGTGAGGAAATCCTCAAGGTGCACGCAAAGGATAAAAAGCTGGATGCTTCCGTGAATTTGCGCACCATTGCCCTTGCGACTGCAGGCTTTACCGGCGCAGATCTAAGCAATCTTCTCAACGAATCTGCTATTATGGCTGCGCGGGAAAACCGTCCCGTACTGAATATGCAGGATATCAATGACGCAATGATGAAGATCGTTGCCGGACCGGAAAAACGCAGTCGCGTGCGGCTTAAGAAGGACCTGCGCCTGACAGCTATACACGAGGCCGGTCACGCAGTTGCAATGTACAACCTGCCGGACCACGATCCGGTGCACCAGATCTCCATTATTCCCAGAGGCAACGCCCTGGGTCTGACCTGGACGCGTCCCCTGGAAGACAGCACCCACCTGACCCGCAACGAAATGTATCATCAGATTGTAGGTCTGCTGGGCGGCAGAGTGGCAGAGGCTATGTTCCTGCAGGATATTTCCACCGGTGCATCCAATGACATTGACCGTGCATCCAAGCTGGCACGGGATATGGTGGGCAGATACGGAATGTGCCAGAAGCTGGGCACAGTTTCCTATACCGGCGGCGGTGAGCTGTTCATCGGCAGAGATTATCAGAGCACTAAGAGCTACTCGGAAAAGGTAGCCGGCACAATGGATGACGAAGTGAAGCTTCTCATCGATAAAGCCTATGCCCATTGCGAGGAGATCTTGCGCAAGGACGCAGATAAAATGAAGAAGGTCGTGGAGTACCTGCTGGAGCACGAGGTTATGACCGGTGCCCAGTTTGCCCAGTGTATGGCTGGGGAGGAGATCCAGGCGGCCTCTGATACGGCATTGCTGGATGCCTACGAAGAGAATAATTAAAATATAAAAAATCCGGGAGATGGCAAGCCGTCTCCCGGATTTTTATAATGCGTAAAAGTAAATTGCCAGAAATTGCAAAAGACTGCCCAGCACCACAAAAATATGAAATACCCCGTGATACCAATGGCGTTTATGACCAATTTTGTATAATATAGCACCGATGGAATAGGCGATCCCACCTGATAATAATAACATAAAACCCTTTCCTGTGAGGACTTGTACGGTTTGTTTCCAGTACAGTACGATCAACCAGCCCATACCAATATAACAGATCATTGAAAAAATGCGGTATTTTTTTAAATCAATAGCAGTGAGAACGGTGGCGATGATAGTCAGCAACCACTCTGCCGCAAGCAAGCCCCGGCAAATTGCCGGACAAACGGGCAAAAACGCAGACAGGAGAATGGATGTATATGTCCCGCTGATCAGGAAGTATATACTGCAATGGTCAACGACCTGCATAACCTTTTTTCCGGTACCAACAGGCATACCGTGGTAGACACTGGAAACGGCATATAAAAGAACCATTGTTGTGCCGTATATTGCTGATCCGATAATTCCTGCTACATTACTGTGAAGGGCCGCACGAATAACGCACAGGATCAGTGCCGCCAGGGCAAATAGACCGCCAATGATGTGGGTGACTGTATTCATTCTTTCTTCACCCTTCGTGTAGTTTGGAAGCTTTCTGTCAGAGAGTTTCGTTCGCTTTATCATAGGATTACCACCTTTTTTGTTGATGGTATGATTATACCACCGGTTTTTTCAATGTCACTCTACAGGATACAATTGTTTCTCCACTGAAAAAGAATGACCCTCTACCGAGCGTAGAGGGCTATTCTATGGACAAAGTGCACAAAAACAAGCCTTGAATTTCGTCACCGATACAAGCTGTTTACAATAATTTTGCGTGCTTATCTGGAAAAAGTGTGCTATAATATTAAGGGCGGCTGGGAGCCGCCAATGTAATGCAGGAAAGGAGAGGCTATGAATAACGTTTTATTCTTTCTGACGCCAAAGGCGATGTGTGCCTTTGTTTATGATGACTTTTCTATTCGTCAGGCTTTGGAAAAAATGGAATCCGCTGGCTATGCGGCATTGCCGATACTTACGAAAAACGGAGAATACCGGGGTACATTAACAGAAGGCGACTTGCTGTGGGCTCTTAAAAATATATGCTATATGGATATGCGTCAGGCTGAGGCAAGACGCATTATGGAGATCGAACGCAGAAAAGATAATGTCCCGGTTCGTGTAACCACCACAATGCAGGATCTGGTCCATCGGGCAAGCTCTCAGAACTTCGTTCCGGTGGTGGATGATTACGGTGCTTTTATCGGCATTGTAACCCGTGGCGCAATCATTAAATACTGCTCCGAGAACCTCTTCCCGGAAGATTAAAGTATATGGCGCGTTGCAGAACGATCTGCAACGCGCTTTTGCTTGCCATAACCTCTAATTCCTGTTTTCTGCGTTTCAGGGTTGAAAAAATGCCAAAGATTTGATAAAATAAATAAAATTATGTCCTGGAGGGGAAATATGAACGACGAAAAGCTGAAGCTTCAGCTTGGTGCAAATATTGCGGCATATCGCAAACGGTTTGGTATGACGCAGGTGGGCTTGGCGAACAAGCTCAATTATTCGGATAAAGCCGTTTCCAAGTGGGAACGGGGCGAGTCGATGCCGGATGTGATGACACTGGTCCAGCTTGCTGAACTGTATGAAGTGACTGTTGATGATCTGCTGGCTGACCCAAATGCACTGCCGGAAAACACAAGTAAAGTCGAAAAAGTTATGGAAAAGGCGGTAGAAAAAACGCTCAAGCGGAAGGCAGACAAGGGAATTATTCTCAGATTGTCTTCGCTGCTTGTATGGTTTATCGCACTGCTGATGTTTGTGATACTGTCATCTGTGAATATTCCTCACAGCTGGCTTGCCTTTATTTTTGCCATTCCAACCGATGCAGTGGTGTTGCTCAGCCTGCGCTCGGCCTGGCGGGATTTCCGGTGGAACAAGTCCCTGGTTTCCAGCATCATTTGGGGTGGATTGTTATGTATTTATTTGAGCCTTTTGGTGCTCTGCGGCTTGAACATCTGGAAGATCTTCCTTCTGGGAGTACCCGGACAGATCGCTGTCCTGCTTTGGTTCCGCCTGTTCCGCGCACCGGGTAAGGAGAAACAAAATGGATAAAAAGGAACTGCGCCGCAAGATCAAGGCGCTGAAGTGTCAAATGACGGATGCGCAAATTCGCACTGCCAGTGCCCGGTTGGGGGAAATGTTTGCCGCTACAGAGCAGTACCGCCGGGCAAAGACGGTTTATGGCTACCTTCCTTATAATCAGGAAGTCAGAACGACCGAGATCCTGCAGCGGGCACTCGCGGACGGTAAGCGGGTGGCTGTGCCCAAGATCTATGGGGACGAAATGCGCTTTATCTACCTGTCAGACCTTACTCAGGTTGAAAAAAACAGTATGGGAATTCCTGAACCCCTGCAGGACGGCCCGGTTGCTGACGATCCCACGGCGCTGGTGCTGATGCCCGGACTTGCGTTTACAAGATCCGGCGACAGAATGGGCTATGGCGGCGGGTTCTACGACCGGTTTTTAGAAGCGGAGCCGGATCATCCCACTGTGGCGCTTTGCTATGATTTTCAAATTCTTGATACCGTTCCCACTGCGCAGAACGATATTCCCGTGGATCTGGTTTTGTGGGCATAATGTGATTGGCGTTTGCCGGTAAGGAGATAAAAATGCAATATGTTGCAATTTTAATAGTAGCCGCGCTTGTTTTTTTGCTCTGCTTTGCTGCAGATAAGATTTTTGCAAGACTGTTTCGAAACCGCCGGGAGCATAAAAGTGGATTGTCAGTGCGGCTGAACAAGAAATACGGCGCCATCGGCCTGATCGTAGCAGTGCTTGGCATTGCGGCACTTTTTGCCGGAGGCAAGCTGATGCTTTTCTGCGGATGCTTTCTGATCCTGCTTGGCGTGGGACTGGTCGTCTATTATATGTCCTTCAGCATCTTTTACGATACGGATACATTCCTTTATTCGACCTTTACCAGAAAGACCATTACTTATTCCTACAGTGATATCAAGGCCCAGCAGCTTTTTACCAACTACGGTCATACTGTCATTGAGCTTTATATGACGGACGGGCGCACTGTGCAGCTGCAGTCGGGAATGAACGGCGTGTATCCGTTTCTGGATTACGCGTCCTCTGCCTGGCAAAGGCAGACCGGCAGAGAGGACTGCTCCTTCTATAATCCCCAAAACAGCTGCTGGTTTCCTGAGCTGGAGGATTGAGTATGCATATACCGAGCGGAACAACAGCCCAGCTGGAGCTGGTTACCTTCCGGCAAGCACTGGAGGCGGCCAATACCCCCAGCGCAGATTACGATGTAAAAAAGTGGCTGTATGCCCCCAATTTTTACTCTGAGTATCGGTACATACTGGGTACCCGCGGAAATAACCCCCTGATCTGCATCGGGATCAATCCCTCTACGGCAAAGCCGGATGATCTGGATAACACCTTGAAATCCGTGGAACGAATTGCCCTGGGAAACGGATTTGACAGCTTTATTATGTTCAATGTCTACGCCCAGCGGGCTACCGATCCGGATGCTATGGAGCGGGATTGCAATATGCTTCTGCACAGGGAAAACCTGGAGGCCTTCCGGTATGTGCTGTCTATTTCTTCCGCCCCTGCGGTGTGGGCGGCCTGGGGCACCATTATTGAAAAACGGCCCTATTTGCCCGATTGTGTCCGGGATATGGTTCGGGTAGGCAATGAATTGGGTGCAAGCTGGTACTGTGCCGGAAAGGTCAGTAAAAAAGGGCATCCCCATCATCCTTTGTATCTTCGCAAGGATGAAATAATAAAACCCTTTGATGTGGAAGCATATTTGAAAGGACTTTGACCTATGATATGCAGTGAGTGTGAAACCTGCTGGAACTACGATTACGACGAAGAATATGACGAGTATTATTGCCTGATGGATCTGGATGAGGATGAAACCTATCGGTTGCTGTCCTCCAGCAAACCCCATTGCCCCTATTACCGTCAGGGAGATGAATATTATCTGGCAAGGAGACAGTGAGTATGAAAAAGTTAATTGCGATCCTGCTGCTGTGTGCCCTTCTGACAGCCTGCGGTTCACAGCCTGCGGAAACGGTACCTGCCGAAACCACAGAGCCGGCAGCTGCAGGACTTTATGACCCGGAAGATCCCATAGAAAAGGCGACAAACGGTTCCGTGCGCGCCTATCCGCTGACCGGTAAAACCGTCACCGGTATGACATCTATGGGTAAGAAGCTGGTGCTGTTTACAGAGGATGAGATCACCGTCCTCCGTGGGGATGCGTGTGATGTGATCGCTGCAGTCCAAACAGAAGAAGCGCTGGATGTAAACAGTCCCTGTGTAAGTGTCGCCCAGACCGGTGTTGCCTACTATAACCGTCAGAGCAATCAGATCGTGATGCTGAACCCCCAGCTTCAGCACAGTAAGGACTATGACCTTTCGGATAAGATCGTCGGCGATCCGGCGATCGATCGGGAAAATATGCAGGTCTACTATTTTGAAGGCAACCAATTGCGGTCACTGAATTTGGAAAACGGAATTTCCCGCCTGATCCGCACTTATGCAGACCAGACAATGGAACTGACCGGCATTTATTTTAACGGCGGGGTGCTTTCCGGAAAAACCGGAGAAGGGGACAGCGCAAAAACCGTATATCTGTCTGCTGAAACAGGTCAGACCCTTTACGAGGGCGAGCTGGAGACCCTGGTGACCTATAATAATATGTATTATGCAGTCCGTCAGGACGGCGTGGTGACCCAGCGCATCTGGGGACACTGGAAGGATGGCTCCCAATTCGCATTTAACCTGCCGGAGGATGTGGGGACAGTTCTGCCTGCGCTGGCAAAAAACGGCATAATAGCCTATAAAGCCGTGGAAAATAGCTTACAGATCAGCTATTACAGCACTCTGGGCAATAAGAAAAATCAAATTGTAATAGAAAGTATGCCGGAGCCTTCCGTGTGCTATGCCGATGAAAGTTATGTATGGTTCGTCACAGGGGAAGCGGGGGAGCAGACCCTTTACCGCTGGGATCTGAGCCTGGATCCCGTGGAGGATGACGGCGGCTATGCCGGACCCTTGTACACCTTTGAAAATCCGGATACAGAGGGTCTGGATGCCCTTAAAAAGCGCGCTGATGAAATGAACAAAGCCTACGGTGTGCGCATCACCGTTTGGGATGAAGCCGTAAAACACCCCGGAAACTACACCCTTACGGCAGAGCATCAGGTTTCTGCGATCCGTGCAAAGCTGGATGAATTAGAGTCCGTTTTGGCGCAGTTCCCGGAAAAATTTCTGCAGACCACAGTGGAAGCCGGCTGGATCCGGATCTGTCTGGTTCGCAGTATTGAAACCGGTGAGCCCTTTGTTCAGTATTGGTCCGGCGGCGATTGCTATTGCGCAATTACGATGGAAGCCGATGCGAAGGAAGCCTTCCTTTTGTGTGCGTCCTACGGCATTGACAGTCACGTAATGGGTAACAGCCGGGACTTTGATACCTGGAACAGCCTGAATCCTGCCGACTTTACCTACGGACAGGAAGCTGACCAAAATTATCTGGAAGGGGAGAACAGAGCCTTCGTAGATGCTCAGGCTATGGTAAATCCCCACGAGGACCGCAGTCGCATTATTGCCAACGCAATGATGGAAGGCAATGCAGAGATGTTTGCTTCTGCAACGATGCAGGCAAAGCTTCTGAGAGCCTGTGAGGGCATCCGGGAAGCCTACGGCCTGGAAAAGAGCTCCGAAACATACATTTGGGAGCAATACCTGAACCGATCCCTTGCGTATAGTAAATAAAAATTATTGGAGGTGACTCGCTTTCGAGTCACCTCCATTTTTCTGTTATTTGGAAAGAATTTCGTTTTTCTTTGCTTCAAATTCGACTAAGGATATAACGCCGGCGTCCAGCAGTGCCTTATACTCTTTCAGTGCGGCGATGTTTGCATATTCGCTGTTTGCAGATGTAAAGGAACCGGCAGGATTTAACCCGGATGCTCTGGGAACATATACAGGCTGCTCCGGCTTCGGTGCCGCAGGCGTTGTCTTAACGGTTAATGCCTGATGCTTGTTTTGTCCGCAAACACAGGAGCTGACATACACAGCATTATACCTGCCACAGCTACATCTCCAGCTACTTGTAGATGTAGTAGAGGAAGGGCGTTTTGGTGTAGCAAGAGGCTTGGCTCCAGGAATCTTGGACATGCCACAGACACAGGAACTGACATACACAGCATTGTACCGACCACAACTACATCTCCAACTGCTGATAGGCGCAGGGCTTTCTGGTGTCGCAGCAATTTCAACTTCAGGATGCTTTTTTCTTGGCTTGCAAGCTACTACAATAATTCCGATTACATTGAGCAAAAAGCCCCAGCCGAAGCCGCCATTATAGCCTTTACTTTCGTTTATTGCTTGCGTAACAAGTCCGAGTGCAAAACAGTTAATTAGTCCAATAATAAATGATATTAAGGATATAGAGTCGTTTCCACCAAAAATATTCATATTTGCCACCTCCGCTAAACAGTTAGATTATAATTGGATTGTGCCGTGGTGTCAAGAAAAAAGCACTCCGAGGTGAATCGGAGTGCTTTTGTGTGCTTTATTTCAGAGACTCTTCAACAGCAACAGCCACGGAAACGGTCATGCCGACCATGGGGTTGTTACCAGCGCCCAGGAAGCCCATCATCTCAACGTGAGCGGGGACGGAGGAAGAACCTGCGAACTGTGCATCACCGTGCATACGACCCATAGTATCGGTCATACCGTAGGAAGCGGGACCTGCAGCCATATTATCGGGGTGCAGAGTACGGCCGGTGCCGCCGCCGGAAGCGACGGAGAAGTACTTACGACCGGTTTCCATACATTCCTTCTTGTAGGTGCCGGCAACGGGATGCTGGAAGCGGGTGGGGTTGGTGGAGTTACCGGTGATGGAAACATCAACACCCTCGTAACGCATAACAGCAACGCCTTCGCGCACATCGTCACAGCCGTAGCAGTTAACAGCGGCGCGCTCGCCCTCGGAGTAGGGGATGCGCTCGACGATCTTCAGCTCGCCGGTGTAGTAGTCAAACTGGGTCTTTACATAGGTAAAGCCGTTGATACGGGAGATGATCTGTGCGGCGTCCTTACCCAAACCGTTCAGGATAACACGCAGGGGCTCCTTGCGGGCCTTGTTGGCGGAACGGGCGATGCCGATAGCACCTTCAGCAGCGGCGAAGGACTCGTGACCTGCCAGGAAGGCAAAGCACTTGGTCTCATCACGCAGGAGCATAGCGCCCAGATTGCCGTGACCGATACCGACCTTGCGGTCTTCAGCAACGGAACCGGGGATGCAGAATGCCTGCAGGCCGATGCCGATGGCTTCAGCGGCTTCAGCGGCGTTCTTGACGCCCTTCTTCAGTGCGATCGCTGCACCAACGCAGTAAGCCCAGGCGGCGTCCTCAAAAGCGATGGGCTGAATGCCCTTAACGATCTCGTAGGGATCAAAACCGGCAGCCTTACACATTTCACGGCAGCCTTCAACGGACTCCAAACCGTACTGAGCCAGGACACCGTTGATCTTGTC
>JAZNDF010000159.1:0-6175 GCA_045587925.1 Faecousia sp. | reverse complement strand
GTATTACGATCCTAATTATGCAGTAAAAACAACAGAATAAACACTGCCCCAATTGAATTTTAAAGCCGAGGTTTTACGGGTACTTGTTGTGCGTGTTTTTCACCGTTACTTTTTGTTAGGGTTCACGCAAAACCGTCCCCTGTCTTTTATGGGCGCGATGATGGCTGCAGGGCGGTCAATGACCGCCCTGTGAATATGACCCATAGCTTTTCTGCATCTTGTTAACAGTTCAATATGTGATTCATCGACAATCCCATGTATAGTTCGGATTATCAAGATAAAGTTCATCTTTATGCCACATTACCAAAGCACTATGAGCACCCGTTGCTTCGCTCACATTAACAGCGAGACTGATATATTTCACATCTTTATTAATCATTGCCGCATAATGTCCAGACGAGTTTTTCCAAGCATCAAACAATCTTTTAATAAGATTTCCATTTAAGTTGATGTGTGCGAGATTTTCAGTGAATGGAGTACATTCGTAAAAATCAGTTGTAATATATTCAGCTGCCCATTCGGCTGCACTATGGTGAGTTGCTATCTGAACGTCATAAGCGTGTGTCCCATATACTTCATAACGAAGCTGGTTAATCATTTCAACAATAATTGCTGAGGCTTCTGCGGAAGAGTATGCAAACTGCATAGAAGAGGCATCTGCCTCACCGCACTTAGAACAAGCAAGAATAGTTACGCTGGTATACTGTCTGTATTTATCAGTATTAATACCGACTGCGCCATCCTGCAAGTCCTTACAATTAATCCTCTTCATATAATCAGAGCAATTATGAGTATCTTCCAGCTTTGGAATGGTCGTTTCAGAAACTACACCATTACACACAGTGCAAATAACCCTGGTATAACCAGCGGCCGATGTAGTTGCGTCCTTGGTTTCGGTACGTGTTGCTCCGTGGCCCTTTGCTGTGGAGGGAGAGGCTTTTGTATCACCGCAGGCACTGCAAGCTTCCGTCTTTATGCCTGCTGCTGTGCAGGTTGCGGTGTCGGAAATCAGCTGATAATCATGGGCACCGGTGGGGTCGGTGAAATTCTGCTTTTCGGTATACCCGCAGTCTGCGCATTGATACAGGTCGTAGCCCTGTTGGCTGCAGGTAGGTGCATTTTCTTCTGTTTTCGTCATTGCGGAATGGCTGCAGGTAGAATAAAACGCGGTCATAAAGTTTCTGAGCATTGCGGCGCATTCGGCGCGGGTGGCTGTGCCGGCGGGGTCCAGGCGGAAGGTGGAAATATCTGCCCCTGCATTGCCCTTGCCGCTGAGGATGCCGTTGGTCACTGCCCAATCCATTGCGCCTGCTGCGTAGCCGGCGACCTGATCGCCGTCGGCAAACTGATGGATCTTCCCTTCCTCCGCTGATGTACTGTAGCCCATCTGCGCGGCGTACTTATAGAGCATCACCGCCAGGTCCTGACGCGTGATATTTTTACCGACACCAAAGCTGCCGTTGCCCATACCGCTGGCAACGCTATTTTTATACGCCCACAAAACTGCGCTTTTATACCATCCGTCCGGTGCCACATCCGGAAATTCCTTGTTGCTTTCCACTGCAGGCTTGCCCTCTGCGTTGTAAAGCACCTGCACAAATTCTTCTCTGGTAATGGGGCTGTTGGGGTCAAACTGAATTCTGCCGTATGCATCCGTCCCCTTACCTGCCATCAGCCCTTTTACCGCCGCATATTCTGCCGCGGAGAACTGCCAGCTTGCAGAAGGGATGTCAGCAAACAGTCCGTTCTGGTTTTCATTGCACTCATTGGACCAGGCCGTAAGCCGGGACACCAGCTGGCTTGCCGTATGCGCGCTGTCATCTCCATAGATCGACTCAAGTTGGGTCTTATACAGGAAGCGGTCAATGATCACCACGCCCTTATCCAGATAAGGCTCACACTTCGTCCACTGGCCATCCTCGTCCGGTGTGGTGATGATGGCATCGGATACGCCCAAAACAGTGTAAATGAAATCGTTATACTCCTGATAGCCGTCATTCATCAGGCCCACATTCAGACAGCCGGTAGAATTGTAGGTTTCCGGGGTCACGCCATTTTCAGGGGCGTCCGGAAATTCTCTGCGGGCGTGGATGTTGATGGCATCGGAGGTGCTTGTAAAGCTGGTAGTCCCGTCACAGCGAAGCACAGGGGCTACCCAATTATAATCAGAAATGTTCAAGGATGCATATCTGCCCTTATGGTTCACGGAAACGATGTTATAAATGCCGTCCAGAACCGTAGGCACAGCCGTACCGTCATTATATGTAACATCTCTGGGGTTATCGGGGATGGTGGAGCAGTTTTCCGACTCAAAAACCACCTTCAGAACCCCATCTACCTTTTGCACCACAGCGCAATAGGCAGACAGGTGATAATTATGATAGTTACCGTAGACAGGGTCGTCCACATTGTCACTGCACCCGTCGAAAAAGAAAACAACACTAGCGCCGTTTTCCAGGTTTCTTCCCACTCTGTAATTGTTATCCGGTGACAAAATGTGATAGCGCATCATTGCGTTCACATAGGTCGCCCGTGCCGGATTGGACAGGATGGTGCTTTTTACACCGCCCAGATCCCCTTCCGTAAAATAGCCTGCCGCCTGCGCCCGTGGTACTGCCGCCGACAGCACCGTCAGGCACAAACAAATCGCCAGTAAAAGTCTTGTAAGTCGTTTCAGTTTCATTCTGCCAAATATTCTCCCAAAAGAAATCCCAAATTATTGCCGGGAAAAATCCCGTCTTGCCTGCAGGCGGTTATGTCAGCTTTTAATTCCGCCGCTTTTTGCTGTGTGGAGCTTTGCGATAATACGGTCGATCCATTTTTGCTGGAAAGGCAAAAACAGCTCCGCCACCGGGCCTACCAGAAACGCACAGATCACCGTTCCCACACCCAGCACACCGCCCATAGCAAAGCCGATGGCAACGAAGCTCACATCCACGATCACGCGGACGATGCCGAATTTCTTTTTCAGCTTATCACTGATAGAGATCGCCACCAGATCGTTCGGTCCCACACCTGCATCTGACTTCATCACGATGGTCATACCGAAGGCGAGGATCACACAGCCTGCCGCCAGTGTCAGAAGACGCACAGCCAGCGGATTGCCCGCGTGGATGATATCGCCCAACAGTGCTGTAAAAACATCGATGATCGGTCCGCCGCAGAACATACAAACGATGGTTCCGATCTTAACATAGGACCGGTCCACAACAAGCAGGACCGCCATAATCAGAAAGCACATTGCCATATGGGTATAGCCGTGGGTCAGAAAGCCCAGGAAGGGAATTTTCTGCAGTGTGCGGTAAATTCCCTGCACCAGCACATTGAAGGGGTCTGTGCCCATATCCGCCAGTATGAATAAGGTAACGCCCAAATGCGCAACGGTCAGTCCCACCAGTAAGATCACAAGCCTGACACAAATTTCTTTGAAACTGCGCTTCATAACATTCCTCCAAAGCATTTACGGACCGAAGACCGTCATAAAGTTTTTGAGCATTGCGGCGCATTCGGCGCGGGTGGCTGTGCCGGCGGGGTCCAGGCGGAAGGTGGAAATATCTGCCCCTGCATTGCCCTTGCCGCTGAGGATGCCGTTGGTCACTGCCCAATCCATTGCCTGCTCAGCATAACCGGTGACCTGATCGCCGTCGGCAAACTGATGGATCTTCCCTTCCTCCGCTGATGTACTGTAGCCCATCTGCGCGGCGTATTTGCAGAGCATCACCGCCAGGTCCTGACGGGTGATATCCTTGCCCACCCCAAAGCTGCCGTCACCCATACCGCTGGCAATGTTGTTTTCATACGCCCACAAAACTGCATTTTTGTACCAGCCGTCGGATGCCACATCCGGAAATTCCTTTTCGCTTCCCACCGGAGGCTTATCCTCTGCGTTGTAAAGCACCTGTGCAAATTCTTCACGGGTAATGGGGCTGTTGGGGTCAAAGATCACCTGATCGTAGAGGTCGATGCCCTTGCCTGCCATCAAATCGTTATCTACCGCATATTTTGCCGCTGTAAACTGCCAGCTGTCTGTGGAGACATCCTGAAAAAAGGACTTCCAGACAGCATATAAGGTGGTATCCTGATTGATATTAAAGCTGTCTCCGGGGGTGTAGTCCGCATAGATGGCGTTTCTATCCGCAGACCATCCCATAAAGGTATTTTCCTCCCACCACACCTCTGTACTGCACAGGGTAAGGGGTATATCGTGATATTTTTTCTGGCTGTCGGGAGGATTTTTGCCTCCGTTGGGATCATAGGAGACCGTATATTCATATTTCGGTACATCCAGAGCATCGGTATAAGCGGTGATCTGGGATACCAGATTTTCAGCGGTACGGGTGCCGTCGCCGCCATAGATTGCTTTGAGCTGCTCCTTGTATTGGCTATGGTCCACGATCACCAGGCCCATATCTGCATATCCGGAGCACTGATTCCAAACGCCGTCGGCTTCCGGTGTTGTCACGATGGCATCGGAAATGCCTGTGACGATCTCAATAAACCGGTTGTATTCGCTCCAGCCGTCCACTGGCAGGCCCACATTGAAGCAGCCGGTGGAATTGTAGGAGGTTTCGCTGAAGCCGCCGGGAGGCACATCCGGAAAATCTCTGCGGGTGTGGATGTTGATGCCGCCGGAGGAGCTTATGTAGCTGCTGGTCCAGGTGCAGCGGATCACCGGTGCATAGCCGCTGTGATCTGCGATCCGCAGGGATGCATATCTGCCCTTGTGGTTGGTAGAAATAATGTTATACACACCGTCAAGGACCGTTGGGACCGCCTGACCGCCATTGATACTGCTGTCTCTGGGATTATCCGGAATGGTAGAACAGTTTTCCGATTCAAAAACCACCCGCAACACCCCATCTACCTTCTGCACCACTGCACAATAGGCAGACAGGTGGTATTCATTAAAGTTTCCGTAGACAGGATCGTCCACATTATCACTGCAACCGTCAAAGAAGAATATCACGCTTTTGCCGCTTTCCAGATTGCGGAATACCCGGTAATTATCCTTAGCTGACAGGATGTGATACTGCATCATTGCGTTGACATAGCCTGCCCGTTCCGGAGCGGACAGGACTGTGCTTTTTACATATCGCAGGTCTGCTTGTGTATAGTATCCTGCGGCATCTGCCCGGAAAACCGCAGACGGCAATACCGCCAGGCACAGGCAAATTGCCAGAAGAAAGCTTAATAGGCGTTTACATTTCATAGATGTACCCCTGCAATTTTATTATGCTGTTAATTATGGGGGAATTGGTGTAATTTGTCAAGAAAAAGCTACTGACAAGAACCGCCAAATTCCCGTTCATCGGGCAGATGCCCGATGAAAATGAATTTGGGCAAAACAGGGAGGCGGCTTTTTGCAAGCTGCCTCCCTGTGGATTTATTCGTAATCGTACCAGCCGTGACCCGTTTTACGGCCCAGGCGGTTTTCCTTTACCATCTGCTCATACATATCGTACATATCGGGTTTTACGCCGGATTCCTCGTATCTTGCCTTCATAATGGTGAAGGTCAGATCCAGACCGGTCAGGTCTTCCATACGGAACACACCCATTTTATGGTTAAAGCCATTTTCCAGTGCAATATCCACTTCCTGCACCGTGCAGTAGCCATTCTGAACAAGATGTCTTGCCCGCTCATACAGACCTGCGTTAAGGTAGTTGCCTGCAAAACCGGGGATCTCTTTTTTCTGCCAGATGGGCACTTTGCCCATTCTCTTTGCCAGATCGTAGATTGCGCCGGCAGTTTCTTCGGAGGTATGCGGTCCCTGAACCACTTCCACGAACTTCATAACCAGCGCGGGGTTATAGAAGTGCATATTGCAAAGACGGGAGGGGTCTTTCATTGCGCTGGCAAACAGAGACGAAACCATAAAACTGGAATTGGTAGCGATGATGGTTCTGCTATCGATCATTCCGTCCAGTTTGGCGATCAGGTCATACTTCACCTTCTCTACCTCAATAATGCACTCGATGACTGCATCCACATCAGCAACTGCGGTCTGCAGATCTGCTTCGATATGGAAGCGTGCCTTAGTTTCTGCCACCTGTTCTTCGGTCATTCTGCCCTTGGCAATTCTGCCGGCAAGATATTCTTCACTCCACTGGGCAACATTTTCCAAAACTGCAGGCGCAAGGTCATACAGTGCGGTATCGCAGCCATTGATTGCTGC
>JAZNDF010000158.1:0-10792 GCA_045587925.1 Faecousia sp. | reverse complement strand
CCTTCTCCCGGGGAGAAGGTGCCCCGAAGGGGCGGATGAGGAATGCGGGCGATAGGCTCACATTTACTGCATAGTTGCAGGCTTTTTCCGTGTCTCACTGCACGCCGTTCCTCATCAGTCAGCTTCGCTGACAGCTTCCCCCCGGGGGAAGCGATTAGGCAGTGCAATGTTTGCAACTGCCCGACAAACAGGAATTTCACAGAAATGGGAGTTTATTATGGAAACACGGAAATTATATTACGAAGATTGTTTATTACGGGAATTTACTGCCACGGTGGTGGACTGTCAGCCCTGCGGGGAAGGATATTATGTTAACCTCGACGCCACAGCCTTTTACCCGGAGGGCGGCGGTCAGGCCTGCGACATCGGCACCCTGGGCGATGCCATCGTGCTGTCGGCGCAGGAGCAGGGGGAAACGGTCCTTCACCTGTGTGACAGGCCGCTGGAAATTGGCAAAACCGTCACCGGTCACATAGACTGGGAACGGCGGTTTGACCTGATGCAGCAGCACGCCGGCGAGCACATACTTTCCGGACTGATCTATCAAAAATTTGGGTATCATAACAGTGGCTTCCATATTGGGAAAGAGGTTATGGAGGTGGACTTTGACGGCATCATCCCTGCCGATGCCCTGTGGGAGCTGGAGGCGGCAGCCAACCGGGCCGTCTGGGAAAATGTCCCCATCACCGGCTATTTCCCCGATGAAACCACTCTTGCCACCCTCCAATACCGCACCAAAAAGGCCTTGACGCCCCCTGTGCGGATCGTGGACATAGCCGGCTATGACAAATGCGCCTGCTGCGGCATTCATCCCCCCACCTCCGGGCAGATCGGTCCGATCAAAATTATCTCCTGCGTGAAATTCCACCAGGGTGTGCGGCTGGAATTGGCGTGCGGCAAGCGGGCATACGATTATATGCACCGGATCTTTGAAGAAAACCGCCGGGTCTCCCAGCTTTTGTCTGCAAAAATGCCCCAGACCTCTCAGGCGGTGGAAAAGCTGTCCGAACAGCTGGCATCAGAAAAATTCCGTTGTGCCGGTCTGGAGAAAAAGCTGTTTGCCGCCATTGCCCGGAGCTATGCAGGAAAGGGCAGTGTGGTCCATTTTGAACCGGCGCTATCTTCCTCCGCAGTCCGGGAGCTGGCAGATGCCATTGCAGAGGCTTGCGGCGGCACTGCCGCAGTGTTTTCCGGAACGGACGAGGCCGGGTATACTATGTGCCTGATCCGCAAAAATGCAGATGTAAAAGCCCTGGGGACCTCCCTGACCCAGACCTTCCAGGGACGGGGCGGCGGCAAGCCCGGCACCTTCCAGGGCAGCATCCAAGCCACCCGTCAGGCCCTTTTGGACTTTTTTGGTAATCTAAACCAATTTTAATCGGTAAAAAATTGTTGATTTTTGCAAAATCTCTACTTTACAACCATATTTTGTTATAGTATAATTGCATTGTATGGGGTTTTAACATCCCCGCAAATTAAAGCAAGTTATTAAATGGAGGAAATGAAAATGTCTGTTAAAGTTGCTATCAATGGTTTTGGCCGTATTGGCCGTCTGGCTTTCCGTCAGATGTTCGGCGCTGAGGGTTATGAAGTTGTCGCTATCAACGACCTGACCTCTCCCAAGATGCTGGCTCACCTGCTGAAGTATGACTCCACTCAGGGTAACTACTCCCGTGAGCACGAAGTCACCGCCGGTGATGACCACATCATCGTAGACGGCAAGAAGATCACCATCTACGCCAAGGCAAATGCTGCTGAGCTGCCCTGGGGCGAGATCGGTGTGGATGTAGTTCTGGAGTGCACCGGCTTCTACACCTCTAAGGACAAGGCTGCTGCCCACATCACCGCAGGCGCAAAGAAGGTTGTTATCTCTGCTGCCGCCGGCAACGACCTGCCCACCATCGTTTACAATGTTAACCACGAGACCCTGAAGGCTGAGGACAACATCATCACCGCAGCTTCCTGCACCACCAACTGCCTGGCACCTATGGCTAAGGCTCTGAACGACCTGGCTACCATCGAGTCCGGCATTATGTGCACCATCCACGCTTACACCGGCGACCAGATGATCCTGGACGGTCCCCAGAGAAAGGGCGACCTGCGCCGCAGCCGTGCAGGTGCTGTGAACATCGTTCCCAACTCCACCGGCGCTGCCAAGGCTATCGGCCTGGTTATCCCCGAACTGAACGGCAAGCTGATCGGCGCTGCACAGCGTATCCCCACTCCCACCGGTTCCACCACCATCCTGAATGCAGTTTGCGCCAAGGCTGTTACCGTTGAGGAGATCAACGCCGCTATGAAGGCTGCCAAGACCGAGTCCTACGGCTACAACGAGGACGAGATCGTTTCCTCCGATGTTATCGGTATGCGTTACGGCTCCCTGTTCGATGCTACCCAGACTATGGTTTCCAAGCTGCCCGACGGCAAGGTTCAGGTTCAGGTTGTTTCCTGGTACGACAACGAGAACTCCTATGTTTCTCAGATGGTTCGCACCATTAAGTACTTCGCTGAGCTGGCTTAATCGCAGATATAAAAATGCCACCCAACCGGGTGGCATTTTTTAATGCTTAATGCTTAGTGCTTAATGCTTAATGATTTGCCCGTTTCCTACGAATGGGTTTGGCGGCAGGACAGGGAACCCGTTCTCCGGGTCCTTCACACCTTAAAATTGTTAAAATACTCGTACAGGGGGATCAGATCCGTCAAGAATTTTCCCACCCGGTCCTTCAGTGCCGGGCCAAAGGTTTCCGGGGAAAATTCCTCGGTGACCGTACAGGCGATATAGCCCTTCCAGGCAAAATAGGGCTCCAGCGCCTTGCTGGGTGCTTCCTTGGGGCGCTTGTAGGTTTCCGCGGTAATGGGCACACCGGTTTTCTGCTCCGTTTCCTTCATCAGTTTCAAAAAGCTTCTGGGATGGGCGGCGATGTCTTTGCGGATCGCCTCCATCGTGGCAGGGCGGGGGCGCAGAAGAATAAAGCCGTAGCTGATGCCCTCCGGGCGGATCTCAAAATACAGGCAGGGATTTTCTGCCCACCACTCCACATCCTGACGGATGCAGATCCATAGACTTTCCTTATAGGGCAGGGGATGGTGCATACGGGCATCCCGATAAATGCGGCTGACCTTCAGAACATTGCCGGTTTTGTCCAGAAAGGGCGCAAACAGCTCCTTGCCCAGGGCTTTCATCGGCTCATAGAGGGTGGTTACATAGTCCTTTTTGTGGGCGGTAAACCAATCCCGATCGTTATTCATCCGAATGCCCCACAAAAAATCTACCGTCTCCGGAGAAAAGCCTTGAAACATACAAATCACTCCTTTTCCTCTATTTTACCCCTTTTTTCTGCCAACTGCAAGAAAAATTCCTGTTTATCGGGCAGGTGCCCGATAAACAATTGACAGTTGATAGTTGACAGTTGACAGTTTTGAAGGCACCCAAAAACCATTCGTAGGGGACTTTTGACCCCGGCGTCCCGCCATCCTCCCTTACGCACCGAAGTTACCGGTATTGTCAAATAAATGCGTAGATTCTTCGACTTCACTGCGTTTCGCTCAGAATGACGCGACGGTAGTCTTTCTTGTTTAGGTAGCGGTCCGTCGCGTATTTAATCATTTCCGAAGGAAATACATTAACCGTCAACTATCAACTATCAACTGTCAACTCGCGCACCGGTGCGTCAAACAGGAATTTGACAAAATGCAGATACCTTGACATTTCTTCTTTGTAGGTTATAATTAGGATAGATTGTTGAAAAGAGGTAATCTTTTATGTTTTATCGAATGAATGTTGCCGGACTGCAGCGGGAGCTGCCCATCTGCAAGGTTACGGACAGCCTGTACATTGCGGGCTTTGTGATCTTTGGCGATCAGGAGCTGACAGTCGCCTGTGCACAGGCGCTTCTGAAAAAAGCACCGCAATACGATTACATCATCACCGCCGAGGCAAAGGGCATCCCCCTTGCCCACGAAATGGCACGGCAGACCGGCGCAAAAAAATATTTCCTCGCCCGCAAAGCGCCCAAGCTGTATATGACCGGCGTTTTTGAATCCTCCGTTCGCTCCATTACCACCGCCAAGGAGCAGACCCTTTATCTGGACACTGCGGACGCAGAGCTTATGAAGGGCAAGCGCATCCTCATCGTGGACGATGTGATCTCCACCGGTGAAAGCCTTGCAGCGCTGGAAGCTCTGGTGGAAAAGGCCGGGGGCATCATTGCCGGACGGATGGCCATTCTGGCAGAGGGCGACGCCCAGGACCGCAAGGACCTGATCTACTTGGAAAAATTGCCGCTGTTCCATCCCGACGGCACAGTTATGGAATGATATATGATGACTGACAGTACATACGCAAAAATAGATCTTGACCGGATCCTTGCCAATTTTCAGGCCATTGAAGAAAAAGCCGGCGTGCCGGTGATGGCAGTGGTCAAGGCAGATGCCTACGGTCACGGCGCGATCCCCGTTGCCCGTTTGCTGGAGGATCGGTGCGCCTTTTTCGGGGTGTCCTCTCTGCAGGAGGCGCTGGAGCTTCGCCGGGCAGGACTGAAAAAACCGATCTTGATTTTGGGACATACCCCCGCCGACTGCTTTGCCGATGCCATTACCCAAGGCATTCGCCCCACGGTTTTCACCTATACCGATGCCCTGAACCTTTCCCAAACGGCGGTGACCTTGGGTCTGGATGCCCCCTTCCACTTTGCTGTGGACACAGGAATGAGCCGTATCGGCTTTCAGGTGTCGGAGGAAAGCGCAGATATCTGCGCTGAGATCGCCCAGCTCCCCGGTCTGATCCCGGAAGGCATTTTCAGCCACTTTGCCACCTCAGACTGCGCGGATCTGACCCGTGCGCAGGCGCAGGCCCGCCTGTTTGATACCTTCTGCGATATGCTCAAGGAGCGGGGCGTGTCCGTTTCCCTTTGCCATTTGGACAATTCTGCGGGAATTATGAACTTTTCCCATCACTACCATATGGTGCGGGCAGGCATCGTCCTTTACGGACTGTATCCCAGCGACGAGGTGTCCCCACAGCTGCTGTCCCTGCAGCCGGCACTTAGCTGGCACAGCCGCATTTCCCACATCAAGCTTTTGGAGGCCGGACGGGAAATCAGCTACGGCGGCACCTATGTGACTGAAAAGCCCACTTTGGTGGCAACGGTTCCTGTAGGCTATGCCGACGGCTACCGCCGCATTTTAAGCAATCGGTTTTATGTGCTGATCCGGGGCAAAAAGGCGCCCATTCTGGGGCGGATCTGTATGGATCAGATGATGGTGGATGTGACGGACATTGCCGATGCGCAAGCAGGAGACGAAGTGGTTCTGGTGGGAGAAAGCAACGCCGAACGCATTTCTGTGGAAGAGATCGCTGAAGCCGGGTGCTCCTTCAATTACGAATTTGTCTGTAATATCAGCCGCCGGGTTCCCCGGCTGTACTATCAGGATGGAAAATTGGTCCATCAGGTGCATTATTTGCTGGATAAATGAAAAGACGCTGTCTCAAGCCGAGACAGCGTCCTTTTTTTCGTTGTAACACACAAAATTCCTGTTTATCGAATTGACAATTGACAATGGACAATTTCGGTATTTCCTTCGGAAATGATCAAATACGCGACGAACTGCTATCAAAGCGGGAAACCTATCATCGCGTCATTCTGAGCGAAACGCAGTGAAGTCGAAGAATCTACGCATTTATTTAACTTTACAGGAAAAATCGGTGCCAAGATCCTTCGACTCGCATTGCTCGCTCAGGATGACGCGTTTTTCATTTTTGTTGCTTTAGTTATCTGTCGCGAATAATTGTCCATTGTCAATTGTCCATTGTCCATTCGCGCACCGGTGCGTCAAACAGGAATTTATATATGCGTCCTTGGGTCAGAGGCATCGCCCAGGTTTTGACCGACTACATACAGCACTACGGTGATCACAGATGCCACTGCCACCGGACTCCAGAACTCAAAGCCCCATCCCGGCGTGACCATTGCACTTTGGGCAGACTCGATCAGCCGTCCCAGGGACATTTCCGACAGACCCATTCCAATATAGGACAAAAATACTTCATAAGAAATATACGCCGGAATTTCTGCCGCCGCCAAAGTGACGATCACCGAAGTCATAAAGGGCAGGATATTCCGAAATGCCACCCGGAACATCGGTGTTCCCAGGCAGCGGGATGCCAGGTTATACTCCCGGTCCCGAATGATCATCACCTGGGTGCGGATAAAATAGGCAACCGACAGCCAGCCGGTAACCGTCAGTGCAAAGACCATACTGAAAAATCCGGCAGACAGCACCAGCACCACCACCGAGATCAGCAAAATATAGGGGATGTTGGATGCAATGTTATACACCTCGGTCATCACCGCATCCACCCGCCGGCTAAAGCCCCAGAGTGCACCCACCGCCACACCAACGGTCAAATTGATTGCCCCGCACAGCAGTGCCAGAGAAACAGAAATTTCTGCCCCATACCAAACTGCATCAAAGGTGGACTGTCCGGATGCTCCGGTCCCCAGGATCCAATGAATGTTATAGCCGAATTTTTTCATTGCCGCCATTGGAGGCAGGTGCTTTGCCGTAGGATCTAACAGGTTGATATAGGGATCGATCGCCGGGTCATAGCCTATCACCGTTGGATAGATATAAGTGAAAATCAGCACGACTCCCAGCAAAATCAGCACCGCAATATTGATTTTCTTCCGGAAAAATGTGCGCAGAACCGACTGCCAGTAAGAATACCGGGGGGCAGTAATTTTCTCTGTTTCCATGGAATTGATATCCACAAAGGAAAACAGTTCCTTGTCGCTCATAGTTACCTCCTCAGAGAAATTCTGGGATCGATCATACTCATCAGCACATCTCCCAGAATGACGGAAGTTACCGACAGCACGCCGTAAAACAGAGCCATTCCCACAATCACCCCGTTATCGTAGGTGTTAATGGCCTGCGTAAGCACATTGCCCGCCCCCGGCACCACATAGACCCGCTCGGTAATGATCGCACCAGTCAATGCCAGCAGAACTGCTGCCGGTATTCCGTGGGCAAGGGGGATCACTGCATTTTTGAAAATGTGTTTACGAAAGATCTCCTGGGTGGAAAGTCCTCCTGCCCGGGCAAAGCGCACATAATCCGCACTCATCTGATCCACCAGATACCGGCGCAGCCACTTCATCAGATTGGCCGCCGCCGGCAGTGCCAGTGAAATCACCGGAAGCACGTATTGCAGATAGTTGGGATTTTCCATATCGAAGGTAGTAGGAAGCCCCAGTCTGCCGCCAATTGCCTTAAACAGGAAAATATACCCCAGTGCGGGCACAGCCATAATAAAGACGATATAGGAAGATCCCAGCCGGTCCGGCAGTTTATCCCGCCGCCTAGCCATCCACAGTGCCAGGGGAATGGCGATCCCATAAGAAAGCACCACAGAAAAAATACCGATCAGGAAAGAGTAACCCAATTTGGACAGTCCCTGTTTGTGGGTTTTTACAAGGGTATAGTCATCGGTAAAATGCGCCCGCAGTGTTTGCGTACCCATCGCCAAAGAGCCGGCTGCATACTGCGCTGTGTGCAGGTCGTCTGCCGTATAGGCTTTTACTCCTGTGGGATAAGTCACATACTTTCGTTCAAAAGAACCTTGCGGATCGGTAAGTGTCTGCCACACCTCATTTCCGGTGCTGACCGAATAGGAAATCCCTAAATTCAGGCGGATAAAATTCTGGTGGACAAAAGGAAAGCGGCTATCGAAATACAGCAGATACTTGTGCCGCGTGCCGTTTCCCAGTATGGCAGGAGAGAATTTCTCCCCTCCGTAAACCGGATCTTTCCAGGTAAAGGTCAAACCCCGGTTTTCGATGTTTTCCTGCACATAATCGGTGCTGTCGATCTGGAGGAACCCTGTCAGATACCGTCCCAGCCGCCCCAGTACCGGAATGTCCCGGTAGGCAAACAGCCGGGGCTGTCCCCCTTCTTTGTACTTTTCAGAACTGCCCTTTCGGTCTGCGTTTAATCGCACCACCTGATAGGCATTTTCCTCATATTCTTTCCGGAAGGCATCGATCCAGCGGGCAGCCACCGGGGAATCCTGGGCAGGCGTATCTGCAAAGGCCGCCGCCTGTCCGTATTCTTCCCGGGACAGTTCCCCTTCTCGGACCTTTTCCAGCAAATACTCGCTATAGGGCACATAGTCCACATACCCGTATTTTTCCCACTGCTGCATTTTATAAACCGTTCGTCCGTTGCTGGCCTGCTTGCTGTAAACCGGGTCCGATGCAAACACCAGTTCCCGGTCAAGTCCGGAATATACCAGCAGCATCACAATCCCCACTACGGCAACCACAGACACCAGACCCCGCAAAATACGCCAAAACAAATACCTGCCCATATTCTTACCATAGTCCTATATTTTTTGTCATATAGCCTGCGTAATCCGGAAGCAAGGTATCCAGATAGGATGCCGGGTCACCGTAGTCCGGGCCCCAGCCGGCAATATCGCAAATATCATAGTTTGCCTGGGTGCCGTCAGCAATAAAATAGCCGGTGTTCTGCCACTGGCGCAGATCTGTGCCCGCCACTAAGTTGATGACCACACAGCCGCCCAGCACCGATTCCACAGATTTTTTATAGGCATTTGCCCGGTTTACATAATGTTCCACCGAGCCTGCATAGGGCAGGTCCAGATAAATGGGGTTCTGAGGAGAGATGTCAATGCCATCTGATGATAGTTCGTCCATGGCTTTTTGAAGTGCTTCTGCCGCCGCCTGCGGATTGTACCAGCCGTCAAAGCCGTCGGAAGATCCCAGACCGTCCTCTCCTGCCGGGTCCCAGACCTGCATTGCGCCCCCGTCGGCATTGATTTGCGCCTGCACAATTTCCCCATAAAACGTGCCTGCGGGGAAAACCACTTCTTCCCCATTTAAGGTAATCGTCACATCCTCTGTCAGGGAAACAAAACTGCCGGGTGTAAAACCGTTGCGCAGGGAGACATATTTTAAGTCCTCCCCCACCACCTGGGCATTGTACGCCCCCCGATCCAGTGCCAGAGAGATCGCCTGACGGAAGTGGACATTGTGCATCGCCCAGGCACTGCGTATGCGCTGGGTATCATTTTTGGCCGATGCCACTGCGCCGTCAGAAGCATTGGCAAAGGCGGTTCGGTTCAGGTTATAAAATGCCATAAAGGAGGTAGCGCCGGCAGGAGAAACATAGCCAAATTCCGTAAACCAACTTTGTCCTGCGGAGGTTTTTTCTTTTCGGGCTGTTTCCAAAGAGGCGGCAGTCAGGGTACAGCCGTCCAGTATGCCCGCTTTCATATCCTGATAAGGTTTCATCACATCCTGACCGTTATGAAACAGCCAGGTAATGGTTTTGATATTCACATTTTCTGCGTTCCAGTAGGCAGGATTTGCCTGAAATACGATGGTATTATCTGCTGTGGCATTGCGCACCAGATACGGGCCGCAATAGGCAATGGAATCCTTATTTTTGCCATAGGTGTAGTCCGGGGCAGAGGCATTGTAATACTCCCCGAATTGACCGCCACGGGATTGATAATACTCCCGGCACATTGGCGCAAAAACACTGTAGCCCAGCATTGTCATAAAGTAGGATACAGGCTGGGTAAGGGTGTATTCCACTGTATAGTCATCCACTGCACGGACGCCCACTCCGGAAAAATCTGTATTTCTGCCGGCAATATAATCTGCAGCGCCCACGATCCGGTCCTTCACCAGATATTCCATACCCCCCTGGGCATCCATCATATGCTGCATACCGGCAACAAAATCGTCCGCCTTTACTTCCCCCACTGTCCGTCCCTGGGAGTCCACCCACTGTACTCCCTGCCGTAGATAAAAGGTGTATTTCAGTCCGTCCTCAGACACACTGTAGTCTTGTGCCAGGGCAGGCTGCAGGACATTTTCGCTGTCGTATTCATACAATCCGTCATAGGTGTTGACCAGCACCTCCGCATCCACCGCGTTGGAACTTGACAGCACATCCCAAGTTTCCGGGTCGCTGGTGTAGGACATCGTGTAACTGTCCTTTAGGGTATAGCCGTTGTCTGCAAGGTAGGTCTTGGCCCAGTTTTCCCAAGTGCCTGTTCCCTTAAGTTCTGCCCAGGAAGTGCGCATTGCGATCCGGTCCTGGGCGGTAATGGGCTGGGTGGTCACAATGGCATTATCAAACCGGTCGGGGTCATTGCCCCAAAGAACGGTGCTTGCGGTATTGGGCGCAAGGCGGGAAATGGCATAGGTGCCGCCGGAGGCACTCAGGGGAAGCATTACACAAGACTGTAACAATTTTGCCTCCGCAACCGCCATCAATGCGTGACGCCGGGAAACAGAAGTTTCCTCCTGTGCCGCCTGATACGCACTGTAAAAATCACTGAGGGCGTCCGTATAGATGGCATCGGACCTGCCGTCGTGATCCCCTTCCAAATGGGCATAGGGATCCGGATAGTTTCGCCCGGGGGCAGTATTTTCCTTCTGCTTTCCTCCACAGCCGGCAAGCACTGCCATACAAAATGCCAGCACAATGCACAACCCTTTTCTTCCTCTCAAAAAAATCACCTCCGCAAAATCTAACCATACTTTTTCCTCCTTTGGGGAAAAGTATGCATTTTGGGAAGGAGATTGATGCCAATGTTTTTTGCAATCCTATGTGCTGTCAAATTCCTGTTTGACAGCTTGTTCGTAGGGGACGCCGCCCTCGGCGTCCCATCTGTATTTTTGGGGTTCGATGCCCCAAAAATACAGAAATATTGGCAAGTGGCAGGAAATCCGCCCATCGAGGTCGGATTTCCTGA
>JAZNDF010000157.1:0-13778 GCA_045587925.1 Faecousia sp. | reverse complement strand
CGGAGATACAGCTTATTGAGGCTCATGGATGCAGATCAGATAATTGTCGCCATCGAAGGAAAAACGGTCACCGGGATAGAGCTTTTTGCCCCGCATAGTGCAAATTTCCCCGTTAACGGCAACATTTCCCTCTTGGATTTCGGTCTTGGCGATGCCACCGGAGGGCACCGCATTGGCAAACTTCAGGGCATCCTGAAGCTTGATAAACTCCGTCCCGATCACCACGGGGATGGCAGATTCTTTGCGTTTTACAATAACTTTCATAGTTGCTCCTATCGTAAATCCTCCCCGCGGGGGGAAGGTGGCCCGGCGAAGCCGGGTCGGAAGAGGAATGCGGGCAAAAACCTTACGGTTTTTGAGCGGTCCGTGCTTCCATGATCCTATAAATCGTTTCACAAACATCACGAAACTGATGCAAAACATCCAAATTAGAAAATCTTACAACCTTCAGCCCTTGAGATTCCAAATAAGCTGTACGATTGCGATCATATTCCATTTCTTTTGGCTCGCAATGCTGGGAACCGTCCAATTCGATTACCAATTTTGCTTGGTGACAATAGAAATCAACGATATAATTTCCGATGATATATTGTCTGCGGAAGCAGAATTTCATGCGGCACAAGCACTGATACCAAAGGAGTGCTTCTTCCTTGGTCATGTTTTTACGCAACGATCTTGCGTTTTCGTTTAGTTTACTGTTTCGTTCCATAGCTTTCCCTTTCAGCAGGTCTGCCACATTTTCTAAAACGAAAGCTTACCGCCCGAATTCCTCTTCCGCCCCTTCGGGGCACCTTCCCCCCGGGGGAAGGTATTGTCAAACAGGAATTTGACAGCTTGCAAATGCTGTCGGGACGCAGTATAATAGGCAGAAAAGTATTTACACAGAAGGAGTATATTATGAACAAGAAAATTCATTGGATCACACGGACGGCGGCAATGCTGGCCTTGCTGATCGCACTGCAGTGGATGGGCTCACAAATTCCGGAGCCAAATACAAAACAGCTGATCACCGGCAGTCTGGTCAACTGTATTTTAATTGTTACCACACTGATCGCCGGACGAGGCAGCGGCATTACGGTGGCTGTGATCTCTCCGGTGCTGGCGTGTCTGTTTAAGATCGCACCGGTCGTGATCGCCGCACCCGTCATTATGGTGGGCAATGTATGCTATGTGCTTATCATCAGCTTCTTCCTGGATCGGTCCCTGAAGCCTTTCTGGAAACAGCCGATTTCCCTGGTGCTTGCCTCCGGTGCCAAATTTGTTCTTTTGTATCTTCTGGGTGTAAAATTGGCGGCAGGTGTCCTCTTCGGTGCGCTGGACGGAAAAACCTTTGCCGGTATGTCGGTGATGAGTCAGATGGTCGTAAAGCAGGTAACCAATATGTTCTCCTGGTTCCAGCTGGCAACTGCCCTGATCGGAGGCTCTGTCGCTCTGGCAATTACACCTGTTCTCCGCAGAGCAACCCGCAAATAAGCCCCCTGACCACCCTAAAATGGAAAAAATCTTTGGAAATCCTACATTTTTCGTTGACTTTGCCGCTTAAAAGTGGTATGCTTACTGTAATGTTGTTTAACGCGATGATGAAAACCAGTAAGCGTCCAATATTCTTCTTCCAGAGAGCTGCCGTTTGCTGCAAGGCAGCAGGAGAATCGCGCCGAATTCCTTTCTGAGCGGCTTTGCTGAACCATCAGTAGGCGAAGACGGGTACGCCCGATAGCGCGTAACGGTCTGTTTGGACCGGTTGAGGCTGCGCAAGCGGCAAACTGAGGTGGTACCACGGGAATTTACTCGTCCTCTGCATTTTTGCAGAGGACTTTCGTTTTATAAAGGAGTTAGATACAAAATGGTAATTACAGATTATCTGGAACGAAATGCCCGTTTATACGGCGCAGAAACCGCACTGGTGGAGATCAATCCCTCCGAGGAACGGGACAACGCCGTTACCTGGCGGGACTTTAACCTGATCGAAAACGCCAACCCCGATGCACCCTACCGTCGGGATATGAGCTGGAAGGATTTCGACCGGCGGGCAAACCGCTTTGCAAATCTTCTGCTCAGCCGGGGCCTGAAGCGGGGCACCAAGGTTGCGATCCTGCTGATGAACTGCCTGGAATGGCTGCCCATTTACTTTGGCATTTTGAAGGCCGGCTGTATTGCTGTGCCTATGAACTTCCGCTATTCCTCCGATGAGATCGAATACTGTCTGGATCTGGCAGATGTGGAGGTATTGGTGTTCGGTCCGGAATTTATCAGCCGTGTGGACGCCATTGAGTCCAAGCTGGGCTTTTTGAAAATGATGTTCTTTGTGGGCAGAAACGGCCCGGAATATGCAGAGGACTGTATGCGGCTGACGAACTACTGCTCCTCCAGTGCACCTCCCGTTGCGCTGACTGAGGACGACCACGCCGCCATCTACTTCTCCTCCGGCACCACCGGCTTCCCCAAGGCCATCCTGCACGATCACCGTTCTTTGAACTGTGCCTGTATGGTGGAGCAAAATCACCACAGCCAGACCAGGGAGGACACCTTCCTGTGCATCCCGCCGCTGTATCACACCGGCGCAAAAATGCACTGGTTCGGCTCCCTGCTTTCCGGCAGTAAGGCCGTTTTGCTCCGGGGCGTAAAGCCCGAATGGATCTTGCGGGCAGTCACAGAAGAAAAATGCACCATCGTATGGCTTCTTGTGCCCTGGGCACAGGACCTGCTGGATGCCATCGAGTGCGGCCGCATCAACTTAGATGACTATTACCTGGACCAGTGGCGGCTGATGCACATCGGTGCCCAGCCTGTGCCGCCAAGTCTGATCCGCCGGTGGATGGACCTGTTCCCCCATCACCAGTATGACACCAACTACGGCCTTTCCGAGTCCATCGGTCCCGGCTGTGTCCACCTGGGCGTGGAAAACACCCACAAGGTCGGTGCCATCGGCAAGCCCGGCTACCTGTGGGAAACCAAGATCCTTGACGAAAACGGCGAGGAAGTACCCCAGGGCGATGTGGGCGAGCTGGCTGTGCGGGGTCCCGGCGTGATGCTTTGCTACTACAAAAATCCCGCCGCTACCGAAGAAGTGCTCAAGGGCGACTGGCTCTGGACCGGCGATATGGCACGGATGGATGAGGACGGCTTCATTTATCTGGTAGACCGGAAAAAGGATGTGGTCATTTCCGGCGGCGAAAACCTCTATCCCGTTCAGATCGAAGACTTCCTCCGGGGCTTTGATAAGATCAAGGATGTGGCAGTCATCGGTCTGCCCGATCCCCGTCTGGGCGAAATTGCCGCCGCCATTATCGAGCTTAAAGAGGGCGTCGCCTGCACCGAGGCAGAGATCAACCAGTTCTGTGCCTCTATGCCCCGGTATAAACGCCCCAGAAAGATCATTTTCGACAAAATTCCCAGAAATCCCACCGGCAAGATCGAAAAGCCTGTGCTGCGGGAAAAATACTGTCACGGTCGTCTGGTAGAAAGCCAGATCACCGGCTGACCCTACCGAAATACTACATAACAGAAAGTCGTTGTTTCCTATGGACCTTTTTATTAAACTTCTGATGCTGCTGGTATTTTTTTCCAGTATGATCATCATTGGCATTTACTGCAAAAAACACTCCACCAATGTGGATGGCTTTGTGCTTGGCGGCCGCAGTGTTGGCCCCTGGCTGACCGCCTTTGCCTACGGCACATCCTATTTCTCCGCGGTGGTATTCGTGGGCTACGCCGGCCAGTTCGGCTGGAAATACGGCATTGCCGCCGCTTGGGCGGGCATCGGCAATGCACTGATCGGCTCTTTGATGGCCTGGGCAATTCTGGGTCGCCGCACCCGCATTATGACCCAGCATCTGGACAGCTCCACAATGCCCCAGTTCTTCCAAAAGCGGTTTGACAGCAAAGGCCTGAAGCTCGCCGCTTCTGCGATTATCTTCATTTTCCTCATTCCCTACACCGCCTCCCTGTATAACGGACTGAGCCGTCTGTTCGGTATGGCATTTGACATTGATTACTCCGTTTGTGTCATCGTAATGGCCATCATCACTGCCATCTATGTGATCATCGGCGGCTATATGGCAACTGCCGTGAATGACTTTGTACAGGGTCTGATTATGATCGTCGGCATTATTGCCGTGATCGCGGCAGTTCTAAAGGGTCAGGACGGTCTTGTAAACGCCTTCCGGGAATTGGGACAGGTCACCGACCCCACCGTTTCCCAGGAGTCCGGCGTATTTAACTCTCTTCTGGGACCGGATTGGGTAAACCTTCTGGGTGTGGTGCTTCTGACCTCTCTGGGCACCTGGGGACTTCCTCAGATGGTCCAGAAATTCTACGCCATCAAAAACGAAAAGGCGATCAACAAGGGTATGATCATCTCCACGGTCTTCGCCCTGATCGTTGCCGGCGGCTGTTACTTCCTGGGCGGCTTCGGACGGCTGTTTGCAGACCGCGTGGATGTTGCCGCCGAAGGCTACGATGCCATCATCCCCGCTATGCTTTCGGACCTTTCTCCCTTCCTGATCGCCGTGGTGGTCATTTTGGTGCTTTCCGCATCTATGTCAACCCTGTCCTCTCTGGTGCTGACCTCCAGCTCCACATTGACACTGGATTTCATCAAAGGAAATGTGGTAAAGAAAATGGACGAAAAGAAGCAGCTTCTTTCCATCCGTTTGCTGATCGTTGTGTTCATTCTCATTTCCGTGGTGCTGGCACTGATCCAGTACAGATCCAGCGTGACCTTTATCGCCCAGCTGATGGGTGTGTCCTGGGGTGCGCTGGCAGGTGCCTTCCTGGCACCCTTCCTGTTTGGTCTATACTGGAAGAAAACCACAAAAGCCGCTGTATGGTCCAGCTTCCTGTTCTCCACAGTGGTTATGGTAGGCAATATTTTCTTCGCGGATCATTTCCCCCTTCTTTTGCGGTCCCCCATTAACGCCGGTGTATTTTGTATGCTGGCAGGACTGATCCTGGTTCCCCTGGTCAGCCTCTTTACAAAAAAGCCTGATGCAGATCATATTTCGCAGGTATTTTCCTGCTACGAGGAGGTAAAACAATGAAAACCCTGATGCTTGGCAACGAAGCCGTTGCCAGAGGTCTATTTGAAGCCGGCTGCAGCTTTATTTCCAGCTACCCCGGCACACCCAGCACAGAAATCACCGAATGTGCTGCCCTGTATAAGGAAATGTACGCCGAGTGGGCACCCAACGAAAAGGTAGCTATGGAAGCCGCCTTCGGCGCAAGCTTGGCAGGCAAGCGCAGCTTTTGTGCTATGAAGCATGTGGGCCTGAATGTGGCGGCCGACCCTCTGTTCACCATTGGCTACACCGGCGTAAACGGCGGTATGGTAATCGGCGTTGCCGACGATGCGGGTATGCACTCCTCTCAAAACGAGCAGGACTCCCGCCACTACGCAAGAGCCTCCAAGATCCCGATGCTGGAGCCCTCTGACTCCGCAGAAGCGCTGGCCTTTACCAAGCTGGCCTATGACCTGTCCGAGGAATTTGACACTCCGGTGTTTATCAAAATGTGCACCCGCGTTGCCCACTCTCAGAGCATTGTGGAGCCTGCCGAGCGGATCGAAGTCAGCAAAACATACGAAAAAACACCCCAGAAGTACATTATGATGCCCGGCAACGCCAAGCTTCGCCATCCCATTGTGGAGGAGCGCACCGAAAAGCTGACCGCCTGGGCAGAGACCTGCGAGATCAACCGGATCGACGAAGGCACTGACCGCTCTATGGGCATCATCACCTCCTCCACCTCCTATCAGTATGTGAAGGAAGTGTGCGGTGACAAGTACCCCGTTTTAAAGCTGGGTATGATCTGGCCCCTGCCCAAGCAGAAGGTCCTGGATTTTGCAGGCTCCGTAGAAAAGCTTGTGATCGTGGAGGAGCTGGACAGCTTTATCCAGACCCATTGCAAGGAGCTGGGCCTTAGCTGTATCGGCAAGGAGAAGTTCTCCTGCATCGGGGAGTTCTCCCAAAATCTGGTGGCAGAAAAATTGGGCATTGCCACCCAGTCCGGCACCAAGCTCTCTGTGGCGATCCCGCCCCGCCCCCCTGTGATGTGCGCCGGCTGTCCCCACAGAGGTCTGTTCTACACCTTGGCTAAGAACAAGCTCACCGCCTTGGGCGATATCGGCTGTTATACCCTGGGTGCTGTGGCGCCTCTGGCGGCATTGGATACCACCATTTGTATGGGCGCATCCATTTCCGGTCTCCACGGCTTTACCAAAGCCGGCGGCGCAGACGGGAAAAAGGCGGTTGCCGTCATCGGCGACTCCACCTTTATGCACTCCGGTATGACCGGCCTTGTGAATATGGCTTACAATGAGTCTAACGGCACAGTTATTATCGTAGATAACTCCATCACCGGTATGACCGGTCACCAGCAGAACCCCACCACCGGCTTCAACCTGAAGGGCGACCCCTGCACCAAGATCGATCTGGAGTCCTTCTGCCAGGCAGTGGGCATCCGCCGGGTGCGGGTGGTAGACCCCTACGACCTGAAGCAGTGTGACGAGGCGATCAAGGAAGAAATTGCCGCAGATGAGCCTTCTGTGATCATCTCCCGCCGTCCCTGCGCCCTGCTAAAATATGTCAAGCACAAAAAGCCCATTATTGCCGACCCCAACAAGTGCGTCGGCTGTAAGGCCTGTATGAAGATCGGCTGTCCTGCCATCAGCATTTCAGAGGGCAAGGCAAAAATCGACAACACCCTCTGCACCGGCTGTGGCGTTTGTGCCCAGCTGTGCAAGCTGGATGCTCTGCAGGCGGCAAAGGAGGCTTAAATTATGAAAACACAAAATATTATGATCGTTGGCGTCGGCGGACAGGGAAGCTTGCTTGCCTCCAAGCTGTTGGGCCGTATGCTGTTGCAAAAGGGCTATGATATCAAGGTTTCCGAGGTCCACGGTATGAGCCAGCGGGGCGGCAGTGTGGTGACCTATGTCCGCTTTGGCGAAAAGGTCTACTCCCCGGTGATCGACAAGGGCGAGGCAGACTTCATCGTCTCCTTTGAGCTTTTGGAAGCTGCCCGCTGGACAGAGTACTTAAAGCCCGGCGGCAAGATCGTGGTGAACACCCAGCAAATTTCCCCGATGCCGGTGATCACCGGCGCGGCAGAATATCCTCTGGGTCTTGTGGCACAAATGAAGGATGCCGGTCTGGATGTGGATGCGTTTGATGCTTTGGCACTGGCCCAGCAGGCAGGCTCTTCCAAGGCTGTGAATATCGTTCTGATGGGTCACCTGTCCAAAAACTTCGATTTTACAGAGGATGAGTGGATGGATGCCATCGAAAAAAGTGTCCCTGCAAAGTTCCTGGAATTAAATAAAACTGCATTCCAGCTGGGCCGCAATGCTTAAGAAAGGAAGATCGCAAATGGCTAAGTATTATCAACCTGAGATCGAAACTGCCTCCAGAGAGCAGATCAAAGCCTGGCAGGACGAGCGCCTTGTAAAACAGGTTCAGCACGCTTGGGACAATGTGCCCTACTACCGCAAGAAAATGGAAGAAAAAGGTCTGACCCCTGCAGATATTCAGGGCACCGCAGACCTGCATAAGCTCCCCTTCCTGACAAAGGACGACCTGCGGGAGGCTTATCCCTACGGTCTTCTGGGCAAGCCCCTTTCTGAGTGCGTCCGTATCCAGTCCACCTCCGGCACGACCGGCAAGCGCGTTGTGGCATTTTACACCCAGCACGATGTTGATCTGTGGGAGGACTGCTGCGCCAGAGCCATCGTGGCTGTAGGCGGTGACAAGGAGGATGTGGTCCATGTGGCATACGGCTACGGACTGTTCACCGGCGGTGCCGGTCTGCACGGCGGCTCTCACAAGGTAGGCAGTCTGACACTGCCTATGTCCTCCGGAAACACCGACCGCCAGCTGCAGTTTATGACCGACCTGGGCTCTACTATCCTGTGCTGTACCCCCTCTTATGCGGCATATTTGTCTGAATCCATCCACGAAAGAGGTCTGCAGGATCAGATCAAGCTCAAAGCCGGTATCTTCGGTGCAGAAGCCTGGAGCCAGAAGATGCGCGAGGATATCGAAAAGGGCCTGGGCATCAAGGCTTACGATATCTACGGTCTGACTGAGATCTCCGGGCCCGGTGTGTCCTTTGAATGTGAGGACCAGACCGGTATGCACATTAACGAGGACCACTTCATTGCCGAGATCATCAACCCCGAAACCGGTGAGGTACTGCCTATGGGCTCCAAGGGCGAGCTGGTGTTCACCTGCATCACCAAGGAAGCCTTCCCCTTGCTCCGCTACCGCACACGGGACATCTGCATACTCAGCGACGAGCCCTGTCCCTGCGGCAGAACCCACATTAAAATGAGCAAGCCTATGGGCAGAAGCGACGATATGCTGATCGTCAAGGGTGTCAATGTGTTCCCCTCCCAGATCGAGGCTGTGCTTCTGGAGCAGGGCTACCCCGCCAACTACCAGATCATCGTGGACCGTGTCAACCACTCTGACACATTGGAGGTTATGGTGGAAATGACACCGGAGATCTTCTCCGACTCCCTGGCAAAGGTCACCGAGATGGAAAAGAGCCTTGTAAATGCACTGAAGGCTATGCTGGGCATTTATGCCAAGGTCCGTCTGGTTGCACCCAAGACCATTGCCCGCAGTGAGGGCAAGGCTGTTCGTATTATCGACAAGCGTAAAATTTAAGGAGGCTGCAATATGGTAAATCAAATTTCTGTTTTTTTGGAAAACCGTGCCGGTCAGCTGGCTGAAATCACCGGTATTCTGGCAGAAAACAACATTGATCTGCGCGCTATCTCCATTGCGGAAACATCCGACTACGGCATTTGCCGTATGATCGTGGATGACTCCAAAAAAACCACCTCTATTTTGCTGGAAAAGGGTTATATCCTGTCTATGACCCCGGTGCTGGTGATCGCAGTGCCGGACCAGCCCGGCGGACTTGTGCCGGTGCTGTCCACAATGTCCGAGGGCAACATCGACATTGAGTATATGTACTCTTTGTTCCTGCACACAGAAGGAAAGGCCTATATGGTGTTCCGTGTGAAGGAAGAAGAGAAATTCATCGCATTGCTTGCGTCCCACGGCATTGCACCCTGTACTGCCCAGGAGCTGGGACTGGATTAAGAAAAAAATAGGTGCACAATTGTGCACCTATTTTTTGTCGATATAAATCCCTATTGGGATTTTCGATATTCGCTTGTCGCGATCGATATGTGCTGCGCACTCGATATGCCCTGCGGGGCAAGGGGGCTTTATATCGTACGCGTTGCCGCCAGGCAACATATCGAATTGCGAAGCAATATATCGATTTTGCCGTCAGGCAAAAATATCGAGCCGAAGGCATATCGACAATATGACGGCGGGAGCAAGCCCCCGCCCTACGATGTACTTCTTTGTAGGGCGGGGGTTTACTCCCGCCGAAATTATCAACTGTCAATTGTCAACTGTCAATTAAAAGAGCGGCATCCGAAGATGCCGCTTTTTGAATTATTCTCAGGCCTTGCCTGCACAACCCAGAACATTCACCAGCTTGTGGCGAACCAGCTCCTTAATGTTGGCGCGGGCGGGCTTCAGGTACTCACGGGGGTCAAACTTGGAAGGCTCATCGTTGAAGAACTTACGAATGGTGCCTGTCATAGCCAGACGCAGGTCGGAGTCGATGTTGATCTTACATACGGACAAAGCGGCAGCCTTACGCAGCTGCTCCTCAGGAACGCCGATGGCATTGGGCATCTTGCCGCCGTTGGCGTTGACCATCTTTACATAGTCCTGAGGAACGGAGGAAGAACCGTGCAGAACGATGGGGAAGCCAGGCAGACGGCGGGTAACCTCTTCCAGCACATCAAAGCGCAGTGCAGGAGGAACCAGAATGCCCTGCTCGTTGACAGTGCACTGTTCGGGGGTGAACTTATATGCGCCGTGGCTGGTGCCGATAGCGATCGCCAGGGAGTCACAGCCGGTGCGGGTCACAAACTCTTCCACTTCTTCGGGACGGGTGTAGGAAGCTGCCTCAGCAGAAACATTCACTTCGTCCTCGATGCCGGCAAGGCTGCCCAGCTCAGCTTCAACCACAACGCCGTGGTCGTGGGCGTACTCAACGACCGTGCGGGTGATCTCGATATTCTCCTCGAAGGACTTGGAGGAAGCGTCGATCATAACGGAGGTAAAGCCGCCGTCGATGCAGGACTTGCAGGTCTCGAAGCTGTCACCGTGGTCCAGGTGCAGTGCCACAGGAATGTCGGGGCACTCCAGAACTGCAGCCTCCACCAGCTTCACCAGGTAAGTATGGTTGGCATAAGCGCGGGCGCCCTTGGATACCTGCAGGATCACGGGAGCCTTTTCCTCACGGCAAGCCTCAGTGATGCCCTGAACGATCTCCATATTGTTCACATTGAATGCGCCGATTGCGTAGCCGCCGTCGTAAGCCTTCTTAAACATTTCGGTTGTTGTTACAAGAGCCATTTTAATCGTTTCCTTTCTTAAAAGCGGTTATCCGCCAATATTTCCGAATTATATTATATCACAATTTACGCCATTTTCAATATGCTTTTGAAAATTCCAACTGCTGAGAATTCCAAATCTTATGGTAAGTTTTTCCAAAAATATATAAGAATTTACAGTTTACCTTTTCTGAAAAATAAAATATAATATATGGTGCGTACATTTTTGTAAAATACATTTTCCAAGGAGTGTTTTTATAATGAAATTATCCCCTCTGCAAATTGCAAGATACCAGTATACCCCCAAGCTGCCGGGTATGCTCAGAAACGGCATTGATGAGATCTGTGTAAAAATCGGCGATGCAACGCAAAGTGTTGCAGACTGTGAAAAGATCCGGGCACTGTTTCCCAACACCTACGGCAAAAACGAAGTGATTTTCCAAAAGGGTCAGAACAGCAGCCAGGCAAAAAAGCAGGTCGTGGGTGTGATCCTGTCCGGCGGTCAGGCACCCGGCGGTCATAATGTGATCTGCGGCCTGTACGATGCACTGAAGGCAACCAACAAGGAAAATGTGCTCTACGGCTTTAAGGGCGGTCCCAGCGGCCTTCTGGAGGATGATTTCCTGATCTTCGATGATGAATACATTGCTGCTTACCGCAACACCGGCGGATTTGATATCATCGGCTCCGGCAGAACCAAGCTGGAGACCCAGGAGCAGTTTGCCATTGTGGAAGAGACCTGCAAAAAGCACGGCATCAATGCCCTGGTGATCATCGGCGGTGACGACTCCAACACCAACGCCGCCATCCTGGCAGAGTACTTTGCCGCAAAGAATGCCGGTATTCAGGTGATCGGCTGTCCCAAGACCATTGACGGCGACCTGAAAAACGAGGACATTGAATGCTCCTTCGGTTTTGACACCGCCACAAAGACCTACGCAGAGATCGTGGGCAACATTCAGCGGGATGCCAACTCTGCCAAGAAGTACTGGCACTTCGTAAAGGTTATGGGCCGCTCCGCCTCCCATGTGGCACTGGAAACTGCTCTGCAGACCCAGCCCAACATCTGCCTCATCGGTGAAGAGGTCGCCGCCAAAAAAATGTCCCTGGCACAGATCTCCGACTACATTGCAGACAGTGTAGCCGCCCGTGCCGCCAAGGGCTGGAACTTCGGCGTTGCCATCATCCCCGAAGGCATTGTTGAGTTCATTCCGGAATTCTCCGCACTGATCAGCGAGATCAACGAATTGCTGGCAGGCGCAAAGGCCGATGCCTTCAATGCTCTCCCCTCCTGGGATGAGAAGTACGCCTTCATTCAGGCAGGTCTGACGGAAGCTTCTATGGCTGTGTTCGCACTGCTGCCCCAGGCAATTCAGCAGCAGCTGTTCCTGGAGCGGGACCCCCACGGCAATGTGCAGGTTTCCCTGATCGAATCGGAAAAGCTTCTTTCCGAGCTGGTAAAGGAAAACCTTGCCAAGCGGAAGGCCGCCGGCACTTATAACGGCAAGTTCTCTGCCCTGCATCACTTCCTGGGCTACGAAGGCCGCTGTGCATTCCCCTCCAACTTCGATGCAGATTATTGCTACAGCCTGGGCTACAATGCCTTCTTCCTGATCCAGTACGGCTACACCGGTTATCTGTCCAAGATCTCCAACCTGTGCAAGCCTGCCCAGCAGTGGGTCGCCGGCGGTATGCCCATCACCAAGATGATGAACATCGAACGCCGTCACGGCGCTGACAAGCCGGTTATCCGCAAGGCTCTGGTGGAGCTGGAGGGCAAGCCCTTTAAGTTCTTCGAAGCAAATCGGGATACCTGGGCAGTGGAGACCTGCTATGTTTACCCCGGCGCCATCCAGTACTGGGGCCCTGCAGAGGTCTGCGACCAGACAACCGTCACCCTGTCTCTGGAGCAAAACTGATTTATAACCCATAGAGAGGACTTTTAATATGCGAACCAAAATTTGTTTAGTCCTTGCGGTTTTGCTGATAGCTGCGATATGCCTTTGTCCTTTTCCCGTTCGTATCAACACCTGTATGGAAGGTATGCACATAAACGAACAGCAGGAATTGGTTGAAAATGTCACTGTGAATGTTTCCGGCTGGAGATATAATTTCCTGTTTTTGCAGGACAAGATCAAGCTGAGCTTTGACTCGGAGGCCTTGGGAACACTGGATAATATGCGCACTTCGGAACACGAGATCGATCCTTCCACCCGATGCGCCGGCTTGTTCTTCTACAGTGGCAGCCTCAACAGTTTTTCCTCCGGCACTGTCACCTATGATAAGGACTTCTCCTCCTGCCTGATGGAGCTGGATGGAGAAATATTCGGTGCAGACGGTTCTGCCTGTTATGTGCTGTCCTCCGATCCCGATGCGGATTTATGGAATGTATTTAAGGAACATCTGCAACGCAAATGAAAATCGGCACAAGCGACGGGCGGCACCGCCCCTACAGATGATAGGTGCCGATCGATCATTTTGCATTTTGCACTTTGCATTCTGCATTAAAAAAGCGCGATCACTCGATCGCGCTTTTTTAAAATCTGTTTTCATCCGGAAAATGCTCCATAATATCTTCCACACGGCAATTTAAGATATTACAAAGCTTGTCGATTGTATTTACTTCAACATTCTTATTCTGGCGTAAGCGATTGATCTGTGATCGATTCACATTATGATGGGTATATAAATCATACTGGGACACACCTCGTTGCTTCATCGTCTGCCACAAGCGGTCATATCGAATCATTTTGACACATCCTCAAATTACACTTGATTTTCTTTTATTATTGCCGTAAAATCAATGTACGGATAGTGTTCGCATACGAACACTATCCAAGGAGGATATGTATGAATCAATCATTTATGGAGCGTGTATACGAAACAATGACCGATGAAGTTAGTGCCGATTTTATGATTCCTGGGGTAGAATATGCATTTGAAGAAGGCTCTTATTGTATGAATCTTTATGGAGAAGCATACGATGCTTATCGCAGACTTTGTCATCGGTTAAACGCCGGTGATGAAGATCCGGATGTAGAAATTATTTTTCGTGCTTTTTTGCAAATGCAGGAAGTGCTTTGTTAGCGTATGTACCGATACGGTGCGCAATTTGGAATAAGAAACGACGCAGAGAGACTGCCGGAACGGATATATCCGTTCCCTACAATTTAAATATGTCCGCAACAGCGGACACATTCATTTTGCATTTTGCACTTTGCATTCTGCATTAAAAAGGGGCTGTAAAGAAACCTAAATAATTATGCAGTTCATACATTTTATGAAGTACTGTCAAATTCCTGATTATCGGATATCCCAATGTAGGGGCGGCTATTAGCCGCCCGCTAAAGGGCGTTGG
>JAZNDF010000156.1:0-3342 GCA_045587925.1 Faecousia sp. | reverse complement strand
AAATGCGCAAAATCTACGGTAGAATATGTAGGGGCGATTATTAATCGCCCGCGGGCGGTCAATGACCGCCCCTACATCCGCAGGATGTAGACAATTGCATAGTTTTAGGGCGCATTGCAGTATTTTGCAACGCGCCCATTTGCAGTTATTTTTCTTTTACTGTATTGATAGAGGCGATCAGCATACGACGGATGGAGCCGCAGTCGTGCAAATACACCTTAACGGTTTCTTCCGGTAGTAGCTCAGCCTTCTGCATTATATAATGAAATCCTTGCTTTCGCAAGGATGAAATCTGCTGCGCAGATGAAATCCGCTAATGCGGATGAAATTAAATCCACCCACCGCCGCAGCGATTTCATCCGACCGAAGGGAGGATTTCATCATCAAAGATGATTTCACCCACCCGCAAGGGTGGATTTAGTTGAAAAGAACGGTAATCGTATCACGATTACCGTTCTTTTCTGGTGGACGATATAGGACTCGAACCTATGACCTTCCGCACGTCAAGCGGATGCTCTAGCCAGCTGAGCTAATCGTCCGAAGGCGAGTGTTATTATAACAAAGGGTCTTTTACTTGTCAAGCTTTTTTTCAAAATTATCTGAATTAAGCAAAAACCCCGTGAAGCGGTGCAGAAATCATTCTCTACACAGAAAGATCTAAACCGGCGTAAATACAAATTTCTGTATCATTCCATCGCAAGTGGCATAGACCGTGACCGCACCGTCTTTGCCCTGTTCGCTTGTCACTTCCGCTGCTTTTCCCTTTAAGTACATCCGGACATAGCTTTCCGGATCATCTGTTTCCACTTCCTCAAAGAAAATATCCCGCATCTGGTTGTTGGGGCAGGCATTTTTGATTTCCCGTACCATTTCGTATTCCATCATCCATCCTCCTTTTTTATATAGTATACCACAGGAAACAATAACTGCAAGCTGTGGATTGAAAAACATATTTTTATGTGGTATCATCTTTCTATCAATCTTTAAGGAGAACGGGAAATGAACACGAAGATCCGACCGATGGTAGCAGCAGACAAGCCCTGGGTAATGGAAATGATGGGCGTTTTTTACGCCTCACCGGCGGTACTCAGCAACGGCTCCGGGGAGATCTTTTCAAACGATATCGACGCCTGCGTCGGAGATAATCCTTATGCAGAAGGATATATCATTGAAAACGAAAATGACATTCAAGGCTATGCTATGATCGCCAAAAGCTTTTCCACGGAATTTGGAAAGCCCTGCATCTGGATAGAGGATATTTACCTGAAAGAGGCCTACAGAGGTCTGGGCATCGGAAAGCAGTTTTTCGATTTCCTTTTCCGCAAATATCCCGACCACCTTTTCCGTCTGGAAGCGGAAGCAGAAAACACCCGCGCCATCCGGCTTTATGAAAAATGCGGCTTTTCCGTTTTGCCCTATCTGGAAATGAAAAAAGATTAAGCTTCTTCCCAAATTCCAAAATTTATGATAATATAACTTCATCATTTCGAAAAGAGAGGTATTTTTATGCGTACCCGTACTCGCCTTACAGCATTTATACTGCTTTTGACCTTACTTTTCAGCCTGTTTGCAGGCTGCGGTAAGGACGCTGTGCCCGAAACGCCCAGCAAGGGCTCTGATATTTCCGACAAGGCACCGGAGTTTTCATTGGAGGAGCTGCCGGAGGACCAGCAGCTGCAAAGTATGATCACCCGTGCTCCCGGTGATGGCAGTGCCAAGGAATACACCCTTATGGTATATATTGTGGGCTCCGATCTGGAGAGCGACCCCCAAGGTGGCTGTGCCAGTCTGGACATCACAGAAATGATGGAAAGCGGTCTGGACACCAGCCGTGTAAATCTGCTGTTCTACACCGGCGGCAGTCGCTATTGGCACAACGGCGTGCCCAGCAACTGCAATGTGATCTATCAGGTGGTCAACGGCACCACAGAAGCTGTTGCCGCCACCGAAAGCCCTGCCAATATGGGCGATCCCGCCACCTTCCTGGATTTTCTGAACTTTACATATACAAATTATCCTGCCAACCACTACGGTCTGATCTGCTGGGATCACGGCGGCGGTCCTATGGGTGGCTACGGTGTGGATGAGCTTTTTGGGGACCGCCTGTATCTGCAGGAAATGGATGCCGCCTTTGCCGCCTCCCCGGTCGCCTCCAAAAAGCTGGATTTTCTGGGCTTCGACGCCTGTCTGATGGCCACGATGGAAGTGGCGGAAATGGCGGCAGACTATGCAAATTATCTGATCGCCTCGGAAGAGACCGAGCCGGGCATCGGCTGGGACTACAGCTTCCTTTCCGCAATGAACCGCACCTCTGACACCAAAACCATCGCCGACTCCATTCTGACCGCTTACGAAAATTCTATGGACATCTACCGGGTCACACCCAAGTACACCCTGTCCTGTATGGACCTTTCCAAGGTCGCATCCTTCCGCACAACCACAAGCAAGCTGTATTCCAAAATGGCAGAGGGTGTAAAAAACGGCAGCTACTCTGCCATAGCACAGGCCAGAAACAAGACCCAGCGGTTTGCCCAGACTGCCGCGGAGCCCTATGACCTTGTGGATATGGGCCATATGGCAAAAAACCTCAAGAGCCTGTACAGCAGTGAAGCAGGCGCGGTCCAGTCCGCCCTTTCCCAGCTGGTGATCCGTCAGGTTTCCAACATCAGCAACACCACAGGTCTTGCTGTGTATTATCCCTATGACAACAAAGAGGTTTATGACCTGGTCGGTCAGCATTTCTACAAGGACCTGACAGAATGCACCGGCTACGAAAGCTTCATCGCCGCCTTTACGGACTACTGGATCAACGGCGAGCCCGCCGTCAGCTTTACCGAGCATCAGGTGGAGGATCCTCCCGCCGCCACACCCACCGTTCCCGCAGAGACCCAGCCGCCTGCGCCCCCTGCAGCTGCACCTGCCGCCCCCTCTGCCCCTGTATTTACCGGCACCAGCCTGCAGCTGACTGCGCAGCAGCTTGCAAATCTCTCCGAGGTGACCTATACCGTTTTCAAGGCGGACACCGATGCCTCCTCCGGTCAGCAGGTCTACATTCCCGTTCTTGAGAATATCCCGCTGGAGCCGGACAGCTCCGGCAAGGTGACCCTGCCCCAGGACCAGAAATTGATCGTACTGAAAACCGACGAAAATGCCAGCGGTATCCTGTGGCCCTCTCAGCGGCTCAAAGGCACTGCCAGCGACACCTATCTGAGCATTGACGGCTACCTGACAACCGGTATGGATATTGCCGGCAGCCAGCGGATTGCCCTGGGCTTCACAGAAGGCAACTCCAACCGTATGAACATTCTGACCATTGCCAATTTGGGTAACAGCGATACGGTG
>JAZNDF010000155.1:0-41820 GCA_045587925.1 Faecousia sp. | reverse complement strand
GGTGACAGGACGGATATTGATCAGGGACTGGGGAGTGACGGTGTCCAGGTCCTGAACGGTCATACGCTCGCGGATGACGCGGTCCAGACGGGAGAAGCCGATACGGAACTGGTTCTGCAGCAGCTCACCTACGCAGCGCAGGCGACGGTTGCCCAGGTGGGCGATGTCATCGGGGGTACCAATGCCCATAGCCACACAGTTGAGGTAGTTGATGGATGCCATAATGTCGTCCACAATAATGTGCTTGGGAATCAGGTCATCCATACGCTCAGCGATGGCATCCTCCCAGTTGATATCGGCAGTCGCCAGCATTTCCTTCAGAACGCTGAAGCGGACCTTTTCCTTTACGCCGTACTGCTTGGGATCAAAGTCCACAAAGTTCGCCATATCCACCATATAGTTGGAGAATACTTTGACCTTCTGGTCGCCTACCTTAACCGTTGCCTGGCAGACACCGCGGTGGCTCAGCTCCTGTGCCATTGTGCGGGTGATAATGTCACCGGGCATAACCAGGATCTCGCCGGTCATGGGATCGGCAATGGGCTCTGCGGCTTCCTGACCGGACAGGCGGCTGGCAATGTCCATCTTCTTGTTGAACTTATAGCGGCCAACAGCGCTCACATCATAACGGTGAGCATCAAACAGAAGGCCCTCCAGATGAGCGATGGCAGTCTCCACCGTGGGAGGCTCACCGGGACGCAGGCGGCGGTAGATCTCCAGCAAGCCCTCTTCTCTGGTCTTGCAGGTATCCTTCTCAATGGTTGCCAGGATGCGGGCATCCTCGCCGAACATTTCCTTGATCTTCTCGTCGGTATCCACACCCAGTGCCCGAATCAGGCAGGTAATGGGCAGTTTGCGGTTCTTGTCAATACGGACCCAGAACACATCGGTCAGATCGGTTTCGTACTCCAGCCAGGCACCACGATAAGGGATAACGGTCGCATTATAGGTATGCTGATCCGCCTTGTCCACCTCGTGTCCGTAGTACATACCGGGAGAGCGGACGATCTGAGAAACAATGACACGCTCAGCACCGTTGATCACAAAGGTGCCGCCATTGGTCATAATGGGGAAATCTCCCATAAAGATTTCCTGCTCTTTGATTTCGTCTGTCTCAGTGTTGTGCAGGCGTACCCGTACCTTAATGGGCTTTGCATAGGTAGCATCCCGCTCCTTACACTCCTCGATGGTGTACTTGGGCTTGTCGTTCATAGAGTAATCCAGGAAACTGAGTTTCAGTTTGCCGGAAAAATCCGTGATCTCACCCACATCCTTGAAGACCTCCCGCAGACCCTCTTCCAGGAACCACTGGTAGGAGTCTTTCTGGATCTTCAGCATGTTCGGCATTTTCAGGATCTCCTGATACTTTGCGTAGGACTTACGCACAGTCTTGCCAAACAGTTGGTCTTTGACCATTGCCATATCGATCATCACAGCCTTTCTTTCGGCATAAGCCGGAATCTTGTGTTGCTTACTTTTTTTGATACGCGCGGTTCAGTTGCTTGATTATGAAGAATAGGTCTTGACAATCTGCAAACACCGTGCTAAAATTCTGGCACAGGGAAATGTGCAAATTGCGCCTATTTTCCATAGTATGGAGTACCATTCTATCACAAGCGCGCTTTCTTTGTCAATAGGATTTTCCACTTTTTTGAAAAAATTTTACGGAGATGCTTACGCATCTCCGTTTTTCATTTCCGGCATCCGGCCACCGCCAAAACCGGACCGGGAGGAAACCAACACATTGGTAACCTCTCCCTTTCCGTTCAGGGTAAGTGTCACAAAAACGCCTGCTTTGATATCCTCCATACTGCCGGTCGCCTTGACGCCGTCCGTCTCCACAGAGATATGGGCATTGCCAATATCCAGCTCCTGCGTCTGCACATCGGATGCAAAGTTTTCAGCTCCGGGTCTCATACCGCCATCGCCTTCCCCAAAGTCAGGCATCTCACCGTCCTGGGGCATTGTCATCCCCTCCGGCGGAGTCATCCCTTCCGGCATCGTCATTCCCTCCGGCATTTGCGGCATCTCTCCCTCCTGCCACTGGGGAAATTCGCCGCCGGTGGGCATAGTCCCCTCAAAGCTCTCAGGATCAAAGGCACCAAAGTTCCCGAAGCCTTCTGCCCCTTCCGGCATCTGAGGTCTTTCACCCCCGCCGAAATTCTCCCCGGACATACTGTCCGCATCCATCTCAGCAAAAGAGATCACAGTGCCGTCCACCGAGACTACAATACCGGTCAGTGTGCTTTCTTCGCCGCCGCCACAGCCAGCCAGTGCCAGCACCCATACAAGTGCCAATAATAATCCAAGCATTCTCCGTTTCATATCTTCTCCTCCTGACGCACGGATTGCGGTGCCGGTTTTCCGGCACCGCATTTTTGTTTTTAGCCGAACATAAATCTGCCGCCCGCAGTCCCAAATTCAGGTGTGGCGGAGATCTCCAATGTGTCGTAATATGCGTAGTAATAAGTCTGTCCGCTTACAAGGCCTTCCAGAATTTCCACAGTCTCACCGTCAGAACAGCCGACCTTCACTGCCACAGGATCGCACAATGCTTCCTTTTCTTCATCATAACCGGTGTAGACCACCGTCTGATTGCCTTGTTCCACCAGCGCATCTGCAGGAATGGAAAGGACATCGGTCACAGTGTCCAGGACGATCGTGGCAGTGGCATTCATCCCCGCCAGCATATCCGCACTCCGCTGCATCGTCAGCTTCACTGTATATTTGCTGCTGCCGCCATCGTTGGTGCCGGTATTGCCAAGCTCTGAAACCGTTGCCGTGTATTTCTCGCCGCCCAGCGCATCGATCTTCACCTGTGCAGTCATACCCACCTGCAAAGCTTTGATGTCCATCTCGTCAACTGTTATTTCCAGTGTCATCGTTCCCTGGGCCGTAACCGTAGCGATCTGCGCCATCTCCAAGCCGTACAGTTCAAACGCAGGCTCCTGCTCTGTCATCCCACCGGAGGAGAATCCGCCAGTCGTGCCACTCATACTGCCGGACGGATAACTGCCGGTACTTCCGCCGGGAGTCGTAGGTGTTGTGGTTTCGCCCGGTGTAGTGGATGTGCCGGGATCCGCAGGCGTGCTTGGATCTGTAGGCGTGTCGGGGTCTGCGGGGGAAGTACCGCCGGGAGCATCCGGCTGCTGCTCCGCTTTCTGCAGGAGCACGCTCCAAACCAGGTTGCCCTGACTGTCAGCTGCAAACAGCAGGACATCTCCGCTTCCGACAGCAGTCCGGTCCACCTGTGTCCAGGTGCCTTCTGTCAGTGTAAATACAGGAATATCAGTTTGCGTGTGCAGTACCGTTTGGGTCATCAAGGTCTCATCCAGGTCCACACCGGTCAGGTCCAGATAATCCGCAATAGGGACCACCTGTGGATTTACATTCATAACCCAGCCGTTCGTTGCAACCGCCGTTACCTTGCCCAGATAATTGGAATACAGGGTCTCATCCTCTCCGTTGGGAGAATTGGCAAGGAAGCTGACCGTATAACCCTGACCGTCTGCAGACAGCAGCTGAACACTGTCCTGATCGATACCGGACACCACGCCGTCACAGGGAGCCGTGACAGTCTCTGTCTGATACATTCTAAACAGCTCCAGCATCAGCGCTTCGTATTCCTGCCGCTGAGCGACCAGCTGACGGTAAGCCGCCGTATAACCGACATCCGATAATACCATCAGTGTTTTTCCTGCACTAAGCTTATCGCCAACACTGACTTCAATGCTGTCCACCGTACCGGCATAGGCCGTTGCATTCCAGGGACTGTAAATATACAGCTCGCCGGAGCCAATGGCTGTGCCGTCTTCGGCAGTTACCTGCACCGCATCCCCCACAGTATAGGACTCATCCTCCACTGTAACGGTCATTTCGCCTGCTAAGTTTCTGGTGATCTTTCCGGTGACGGCTGTGCCGTCAGAAAGTGTCACAGTTACTGCCGTGCCCACAGCCAGTGCGCAGTCCGTTTCCATATCCACTGCCATCAGGCCGTCCAGACTGAGAACAGCCAGTGCGCCATAGGCCAGCATAACACTTTGCGCTGACTCGCCTTCCTTGGCATAGAGTATCTTAACCGTGCCGCCGGCCAAGGCAGTTACGGATTGCTCACTGTCCGTATCGCTGGCTTCTTCGATCTGCTCAGACAGGTATTCCAGTGTTTCCTGCACCTGCGTGATCGCCGTCATAACGGTCACCCGGTCCACCGCGGCAATGGCAGTGCCTTGTGTGACTGTATCGCCGTTGGAAACCAGAAATTCCTTCAGCTTCACAGCGCCGGGCACCGAAATGGCAACGCCATCCTCTTGTGCAAGTGTGCCGCCACCGATCAGCTCTGTATCAATGTGCCCTGTACCTACCGTACCGGACAATATGCTCGCCTTGGGATCGTCCGTTTCCGGCTTTTGCTCTGCGATCAGAGGCATAGCCGCCAGGATCGCCACCACAGCCACAATACAGATAAGCGCAATGATCCGCTTAATATTCTTTTTCTTCGTCTTATCCATAGGTCAACCTCCGTAGTGCAGTGCATCGATGGGCTTCATCTTTGCCGCCTTGTTGGCAGGATACAAGCCAAAGGCCACACCGATAACAAAACAGAACGCCACAGCGATCAGAACCACACCGCCATCCAGCGAGAAGGTCATATTCAAGCTGGAGACCACTGTTGTAACGGTTTGCAGGATCGCCCAGGAAAGGAAGATGCCCAATGCACAGCCAAGCATACACAAGACGACCGCTTCCATCAGGAACTGACCTAAAATCGTGCCGCGGCTGGCACCGATGGCCTTGCGAATGCCGATCTCACGGGTGCGCTCAGTAACGGTGACCAGCATAATATTCATAATGCCGATGCCGCCGACCACCAGCGAGATGGCCGCAATGCCGCCGAGCAGGATGGTCAAAATGGAGGTGATGGAACTCATCGTATCCTCCAGGACACTCTGGGAAGAAATGCTGAAGGCTTCATCGTCGTCCTCAAAGCGCTCCATAAGGATATTCGTCATAGCCGCTTCTGCGGTTTCCATCGTGCCGTTTTCAGGCGCACTGACATAGAAGGAGGTCACTTCGCTCGTCAGGCTGTCGGAAAGACGAAGCAGGCTGGTATAAGGCAGATAAACTGCCAGACTGCCGGAGGTCATCATACTGGTAAGGCTATCCTCGTTATCGGACAGCACACCTACGACCGTGTACTCAACACCGTCCAGGCTGATGGCCTGATCCACGCAGTCCACATAGCCGATCAGCTCGGTAGCTGCGGTCTCGTTGATCACGCAAACATAGGTGTGATTTTCCACATCGGAGGTCTTCAGAAAGCGACCCATTGCCAGCTGCATACCCTGCACCTCGTAAAAGGCCGGGGTCGTGCCGTAAACCGTCACATCACCGCTCGCCTCGTCGCCGCTGGCGGTAACACTGCTGCTGGTGTAGGGAGCGATCAGACCGATGCCATCCTCCTCCATATAGCCGTTCACTGTATCCAGATCCAAGGGCAGGCCCTTATCGTCGGAAATGCTCACGGTCAGCATACTGGTACCAAGGCCCGACACCGCATCGGTAACGGAGCTGGTAGCGCCGTTTACAAGGCTGACCAGAACCACCAGCGCCATAACGCCGATGATAATACCCAGCATCGTCAGCGCCGCCCGCAATTTATTGGAGCTGATAGAGCGCAGTGCCATTTTGAAAGATAACATTACAGCATCACCTCCGTAATTCTCCCGTCCAGAATGTGGACGGAGCGGGATGCCTGTCTGGCTACATCATTGTCGTGAGTAATGAGAACAATGGTATTTCCCTGCTTGTGAAGCTCGTGGAAAATATCAATGATCTCCTGGCTGGTTTTGGAGTCCAGAGCGCCGGTGGGCTCGTCCGCCAAAATCAGCTTGGGGTTTGTCACGATTGCACGGGCAATTGCCACGCGCTGCTGCTGACCGCCGGAAAGCTCTGTAGGCAAATGCCTTGCCCGGTTGGCAAGACCCACTCTCTCCAGCGCGGTCCTGACCCGTTTTTGCCGTTCTGCGCGGGGTACCTTCTGATAAATAAGCGGCAGCTCCACATTTTCTTCCGCTGTCAGCTTCGGGATCAAATTGAAGCTCTGGAACACAAAGCCGATTTTTTGATTGCGGATCGCCGCCAGCTGATTTTCGCTGTAGGCTTCGATGGGAAGGTTATCCAGACGGTAGCTGCCGGCATCCGCAATGTCCAGACAGCCGATAATGTTCATTAAGGTAGATTTACCGCTGCCGGAAGGACCGATGATGCTGACAAATTCCTTGGGATATATGTGCAGTGTGGCGTGATCCAGTGCGCGAACCCGCTCATCTCCCACCAGATACACCTTGCACAAGTCTTTTATATCGATCATAGTCAGCCTCCAAAGCCGCCGGGGAATCCACTGCTTCCTCCGGGGAAGCCGCCACTGCTGTCACTGCCGGGTCTTCCTCCGCCGTTGGGCATATTTCCGAAGTCCATACCCTCAGGCATATTTCCAAAGTCCATACCGCCGGGCATATTGCCGAAAACGGATGTTTCCTCGGTATAGTACACCGTGTCGCCAACCTTGAGTCCGGACTTGATCTCCACATAGGTGCTGTTCTCAAGGCCGGTAACCACATCCACCTTACCGCCGTATTCCTGGTATTCCTCGTTGTAGGAGGTGTAAACATAAGCGCCGTCGCTGGTCTTATGCAATGCCTCAATGGGGATCAGAATGGCATCATCCACGCCCTCGATCCGGACGCTGACACTTGCAGTCATACCGGAAAGCATCCCCTCTGTCTTCGCAAGCTCAACGACCGCAGAATAGGTGCCGGAGGAGGAGCTGGTGCGGTTGATCTCGGTCAGTGTGCCCTCAAAAGCATCCTCACTGACAGAGCTGACAGTAACGGTAACGGTCTGTCCCAGTTCCAAAGAAAGGATGTCAGCCTCATCCACACTGATGGTCACAGACATCTTTTCATCCGCAGACAGTGTAACAACTGCCGTTTCGGCATCCTCACTGTAATCCACACTGTAAACACTGCCGTCGGTCGCGGCCAGAACTGCGCCGTCCCGCTGAATGGTCAGCAGCTCCAACAGGGTATCTTCCAGCTCTGCGCGCTCCCGAAGCAAGGAATTATAGTTTGCGCTGTAGCTGGTGTCTTCCAGGGCAAACAGCTTGGTGGTATCAGATACCTTTGTATTAAGAGAGGTGTTCACCTTGGAAATGGTACCTGAGAAGCCTGTAACTTTGAGTGCACTGTGGATGTAAAGATTGCCTGCACCCACGGAAGTGCCCTCGCTATTCAGAACAGTAACTGCCTCGTCATATTCAGGACCGTTATCCGTTACAAGGACAGTGACCTTACCGCCCACGACAGATTCCACAGTACCGGTTACTGCTTCCTCATCGGAAAGCTTCACCGTTACACTGTCACCCACTGCAAGGGCATCGGTCTGAATATCCACCGCCATATAGCCATCCAGAGAGAGCAGCGCCAGTGCGCCGTGTTCATACATAACATCGGCAACAGAAGCCTCCGCTTCACCGAAGATCGCCTTGACCCGTCCGGTAACACCGGCGTAAATACTGGTGCTTGCAGAATCGTCTTCTGCATCGCTGATCTGGGCATCCAGTTCTTCGATCTGCACCTGCAGGTCTGCCATAGCGCTGATCACCGATGCCATATCCACAGTTGCCAGAATATCACCGGCAGTACTGGCCTGGTTCGTTTTGACCTTGATCTCTGTGATCTCCACGCCATCAGGAACGGTAACGGAATTTAAGTCCACATCCGTCAAGCTGCCGGAGCCGGATACCGTGGTGCTGATAGAGCCTGTGGTCACCCCATAGGAAAGCACTTCCCCGGATGTGGAAGCAAACTGCTCCCGGACACGCCGCCGCAGGGTGCTGACACCCACCGCCGCAACGATCGCAAGCACCAGCACGATGGACACCACCGTAATGATGATCCTGCGTCTTTTTCGTTTCTTGTTTTTGCCCAGTGTTTCAAACAGGGCATCGTCCTGCTGCACATCGGGTGCAGCTGTATTTTTATCCTTTTTTGCCATTAAAAAGCTCCTTTCGCCATTGTCAAAAGTGATCACAGCCATCAGTTTACAAGGCAAAGCTTGTGTGTAACTGAAAAAATCGGGTACAAACTGTGAATAATTTATAAACAAACAAATTCACATCAGGCGGGACCGATGGGCAATTGGACAAAGAATATGTTCAGACCGTCCCGGCTTTCTGCCCATATTTTACCCTTATGCGCATTTACAATAGCTTCTGCAATGGACAGGCCCAGACCGTAGCTGCCGTTCATCGCACGGGCTTTATCTGCCCGATAAAAGCGCTTGAAAATATTCTTCAGGTCCTCTTTGGCGATAGGCTCCCCCGGACTTGCCACGATCAATATACAATTTCTGCCGTGACTGATCAGATCTACACGAACCGGTCCGGTAGGGGATGCATATTTCAGCGCATTGTCCAGAAGCACATCCGTCACCTGGTAGAGATGCTGCTCACTGCCGTATACGGATATCCCCTCGGCGATCCCGCAATAAAGCCCCATCCCCTTTTCTTCATAAAGAAGCCGGAAGCTGAGCACTGCGTTGCGGATCAGCTCACTCATATCCAGAACCGCAAAATCCATTTTCACTGTACCATTGTCCACCCGCGCCATTTCCAGCATATTTTCCACAAGACTGCGCATTTGATAAGTCGTGGTCAGAATATTTTGCGAGAACCGCTTTTTATCGTCCTCCAATGTATCCTCATTTTGCATCAGCTCTGCATTTGCCATTATTACGGCAAGGGGCGTTTTCAGCTCGTGGGATGCATCGGCAACAAACTGCCTCTGTTGATCCCAGGCCTTTGCCACCGGCTTGACCGTCCATCGGGAAAGCAGGATGCTGATCCCCAGGAAGACAAGCATTGCCGCCGCGAAGATCGCGATACAGCTATAGATCATACTTCTTACGGTGGCTTCTTCCGTTGCCGTATCTGCAAACACTACCGTAATTCCCATAGGAGAAGCGACCTTCAAATACCGCAGGTCAAATTCTTCCAGCTTGCCGGATTCCGTATTGGAATTCAAAGCAAGCTTTACGATTTCCTGCAAATACTCCCGGTCTGTCAAGTCAAAGCTTCCGCCGCCGACAGAGATCAATTCCCCACGGCTGCTGATCTGCACCGTAAAGAAAGGCAGCTGCCCTTCATCGTCGGCAGGTTTTCCGGGACTGTTCTGCTGAAAGGGTGTTGACGCAACCGTGCGCATCATACTGATGCTCTGCATTTGCATATTAACACGGCCAAAATGGAGCACCACACCCAAAACGGTGCCCACCATCAGCATAGCGATCGTCATCACCACGCAGACGAATTTTATCCTCAGCTTCTTGATCAAGCGTCCTTCACCTCCAGATGATAGCCCAGGCCCCGGATGGAAACGATCTTCACATCCGAGCCAATACTGCTGAGCTTCTTGCGCAATATCGCCACATAGACCTCCACATGATTTTCCACCGCATTGGATTCCAGTCCCCAAATGTGGGAGAGGACCGCGGATTTGGACAGGTTGCGCTTTCCTGCCTGCAGAAGAAGGCGCATCACATCAAATTCCTTCGCTGACAAACGGACAGTCTTTCCGCCTGACATCAGCATACTTGTTCCCAGGTCCAGTGCCGTATTGCCGAACACCATCTCATTGACCTGACCGGCCTGCCGCCGGAGCAGTGCATTGATGCTTGCCAGCAATTCACCGGAGTCAAAGGGCTTGGTCAGGTAATAGTCCGCGCCGGCATTGAGCCCGGCGATCCTGTCAGCCACATCCGATCTGGCGGTAAGCATCAGGATCGGTGTATTACAGCGCTTCATCCGCACCTGCCGTGCCACCTCGTAACCGTCCATTTTCGGCATCATTATATCCAGGATCATCAAATCGTAAATCCCAAGCTCTGCATATTCTTTTCCGGTTTCGCCGTCATAAACGCACTCCACCTGAAAGCCTTTGCGTTCCAGCATTTCCTTGATAGAGTCTGCCAGCAGCTTTTCATCTTCAATTACCAGTATTTTCATAGGGATACCCTCCTGTAAGCTGTGGGTTTTCTGCACCCACAGTTTAGACTTCGTTTATTATAATACGATCCTTTCCTTAAGGAAAGCTGAAGAAATTATTATTTACATTTATTTTGGCAAGCAAAGGCGCGTTGCGAATTTGCAACGCGCCCTGAGAATTATTTTTCCTGCTTATCCAGCAAGCACTGCTCCTGATTGTGGAATTGATTGGCAATGACCTTGCACATCTTCCCTTCCCGGATCAGCTGATGTACTTCTTCAAATGTTGCCCACATTACACCGTCCGTTTCTCCGGGCAGCAAGACGATCTCCCGAATGGGCGTGGTGCGTTTCAGGCAATAATAGTCATAGTGGATATTTCCGTCCCGTCCGGACTGGATCAGTTCAAATTCTTCCTGTTCGGCGCGAATGCCTGTCTCTTCAAAAAGCTCTCTGGCAATCGCCTGACGGCTGGTCTCTCCGGACTGCACAGCACCTCCGGAATTTTCCCAGGTGCCGGGGTAGGATTTCTGGGGTGCACGGCGGGTCAGCAGGAGCTTGCCCTTTCCATCATAGACCCACACGCAAACCACCATACCGTATTCTCCCTTGCGCCAGGGTGTGCCGCGGATATGGCGGCGACCGGTCGGGCGTCGGTCCTTATCATAAATATCATTGTATTCCATAAGCTGTTTCCTCATATATAATATCTATTAGTATAACATAACCCCGTGCCAAACACAAGCTTTCCGTTATCTGTCACAAAAATTTAATAAAGCACTTGTAAAATGCTCCCAAATAGATTATACTTATCTATTATAATTTCCGCAAAGAAAAGAGGAAAGAATTATGGATCTGATTTCTGTCCGTGAGCTTTTTAAGAACACCAATGCTTACCTGAACAAGGAAGTGGAGGTTGGTGGCTGGGTGCGCAATCGCCGTCCCAGTAAGCAGTTTGGCTTCATCGTCTTAAATGACGGCACTTACTTTACCCCCGTTCAGGTGGTGTATAACGATACACTCAGCAATTTCCAGGACATTTCTAAAATCAACATTGGTGCGGCGCTGATCGTTAAGGGCACCCTGGTCCCCACCCCGGACTCCAAGCAGCCTTTTGAAATTCAGGCCCAGGAGATCATTGTGGAGGGTGCCTCTACCGGTGACTATCCCCTGCAGCCCAAGCGGCACACGATGGAATTTCTGCGTACCATCACCCATCTGCGTCCCCGGACCAACACCTTCCAGGCCGTGTTCCGCGTCCGCTCTCTGGCGGCAATGGCCATTCACCAATTCTTCCAGGATCGGGACTTTGTGTATGTGCACACACCCCTGATCACCGGCTCTGACTGCGAGGGTGCAGGCGAAATGTTCCAAGTCACTACCCTGGATCTGAACAACATCCCCAAAACCGAAGACGGCAAGGTGGATTTCTCTCAGGATTTCTACGGCAAGCCCACCAATCTGACCGTTTCCGGTCAGCTTAACGGCGAGACCTTTGCAATGGCCTTTAAGAACATCTACACCTTCGGTCCCACCTTCCGGGCGGAAAACTCCAACACCACCCGTCACGCCGCTGAGTTCTGGATGATCGAGCCGGAGATCGCCTTTGCCGATCTTTCTGACGATATGCGTCTGGCTGAGGATATGATCAAGTATATCATCTCCTATGTGCTGGAGCACGCGCCGGAGGAAATGGAATTTTTCAACCAGTTCGTAGATAAGGGACTGCTGGAGCGGCTGAACCACGTTGTCAATTCTGACTTCGGCAGAGTTACCTACACCGAAGCCATCGAAATTCTGGAAAAGTGCAACGACAAGTTCCAGTATCCTGTCCACTGGGGCAGCGATCTGCAGACCGAGCACGAGCGCTACCTGACCGAGGAAGTGTTCAAGCGCCCTGTATTCGTTACCGACTACCCCAAGGAGATCAAGGCCTTCTATATGAAGCTGAATCCCGACGGAAAGACCGTTGCGGCTATGGACTGTCTGGTGCCCGGCATTGGCGAGATCATCGGTGGCTCTCAGCGCGAGGACAACTACGAGCTGCTTAAGTCCCGCATCGAGGAGCTGGGTATGGACCCCGATGACTACGGCTTCTATATGGACCTGCGGAAATACGGCTCTGCCCGTCACGCAGGCTTCGGTCTGGGCTTTGAGCGCTGTGTAATGTACCTGACCGGTATGGGTAACATCCGGGATGTGCTCCCCTTCCCCAGAACCGTCGGCAACTGCGAGCTGTAAAATATACAAGAAATTCTTCGGGCGTGTTGCAAAATGCGCAAAATCTACGGTAGAATATGTAGGGGCGATTATTAATCGCCCGCGGGCGGTCAATGACCGCCCCTACATCCGCAGGATGTAGACAATTACATAGTTTTAGGGCGCATTGCAGTATTTTGCAACGCGCCCTTAGCTTTTGCCATAAATATAACTGCACCGCACTGCAACATATTCCATAGAATAGGTGTTGCGGCAAAAGAGTGTCAAATCGTATTCTTCACTGATCAGCCAACTGCTCTGGGCACTTTTCGCCCGGTCCACCCGGCTTACTGTATAGGAAAACTGTGCGCCTGTCATATCCGTTACAATGATAACCGTTCCGTTATCGATGTTATGGCAGAACGAAAATTGATGGGCGTTGTCTGCACCGCCAATTACCAGCGAGTGATCATAGCAACTGCCCCAAAACCGTGCCGGGGATTTATAAAGCTCGCCGCTGTCCCATCCGTCCGCCACCGGCAACGCAAGGCTTAACGAGGGAATTTCTATCAATGCCACATAGTCCGTATCAAGGATCTGCAAAACCGGCATATTGGGATCGGACCACATCCCAGGCACACCTTCTACCCTTTCCGGTAAAATTTCTTGCATCAGGGTTGCTGTTTTTTGACTTTTATCCCCACCGATTTCTGTGCGGAGCTGAAGGAAGATCATCAGAGAAAAACTACCCACCACCAAAATGATACCCAAAACAAGAAGGATTGGGATCTTTCTTTTTTTCATACCCCCTTATGCCTCCTGTTATAAATGCCAAGAATAATCAGCATAATGCCGGATATGCACATCAGTATCATATACAAGGTGATATTGTAGGTATCTCCGGTTTGGGGAATGTCCGGAATTTCCTGAACAGATTTATGTAGGTTGATGATGGAGAAGGCCCCACCCTTTTCCTGTACGGTTACATGATATCCTTCCGGAACTGACCGTTCTGTCACAGTCCAATTGCCTTGCGTTTCATCGGATACATACCAAGCATAGGACCAGTTGTTGTCTGCATTGAGGACCTGACTTTCCTGCAGCTTGCCGTCTTTGTAGATATCCACTGTGATCTCCCGGGGACGATCTGCCTGATGACCGGCATCCTGCCAAAGCTTTGTAACTGTGTACTGCGTTTTGGGAACATAGGCAACACACTTGGGCTTTGCTACCACATCATAGGTAAAGGAACCATCCTGATTCGGGGCAGGAAGGTAAACCATAAAGGAATCAAACACATACTTGCCGCTGTTATTTTCCGCTACCGCCCGACTGACGAAGTATAAGCCCGTTTGCAATTGGGTAAACACAGCCATTCCTGTATCGTTTGTCCTTACCTCCCGATCCGGTGAAAGTGCATTGGCGACAATATAGGAATGTAATGTAGATGCGGTGCTTTTCCACTGCTCCTGCATTGTGATATCGTGAATGTTGATGGGGTAGGAAGAAAAGGGCTCTATCAATTCAAAGGTACCGTCCGGGAAAGCCTCCGCCACCCGGTATATGCCAATTGACAGATCTGAAAATGCCTGTTCCTCTTTTTGGTAATGCAGTGTCAAGCTTGCTTCTGCCGTAGTATCCAGAGAAACTTGTGCGTGTGCCCTCAGGGGGCAAAACATCGCCATACATAAAGCCGCCAGGGATATTAAAAGTACAATTTGTTTTTTCATAGGTCCTCTTCTCCCAAGGTCTCTTTCTTTACCGGCGCGAACATAACATAAATCAGAAGTACAAAAATGATCGGCAGTGCAACGATCGGCATAACGGTCAGCGGTTCAATACGATATGCCTCGTTGGCAATATATAAATTCCGGGTTTGTTTTGCATCCACCTGATGCCCCCGCACCAAAAGCCGCTGGGTGTTGATGCCGTAAGGGGTACAGGTTAGCAAGGTACAGTAGTCCTTCCCGTCTGCAATTTGAATCAGGCTGGTGTCGTCAGGCTCAACGATGCGTATTTGGTCCACTTCATAAGTAATGGTGCGGTCCAGAATAGTAAAATAAAAGGTATCGCCCAGCTCCATTCTGTCCAAATGGGTAAACAAAACTGCAGTGGGCAGTCCCCGGTGTGCCGAAACCACACAATGGGTGCTTTCTCCGCCTACTGGCAGGCTGCTCCCTTGCAAATGACCTACCGCAACGCTGAGCACACCATCGGAAGTTCCGTGGTAGACAGGCAATTCCTGACTTATCTTCGGGATGGTAATATATCCCATCATTCCGGTGCCGCCAACATTTAGGATACTGTTATAATCGGCCAGCCGATTATGCTCGATCAAGGGCTCATCCAATTCAGATAAGCTTTGGTTGTAGGCTTCTGCTTCAGCCCAAACGGCTGTATAATCTTCCGGCTTATATTGGGCCAGCATAGATTCGTAGTCAACGATGGCCTCACTTTGCGTTTTGGAATTCCAGTAACTGCTAACAGAAGGGTATAACAACACGGACAAGCCGATGAAAAATGAAACCAGTAATATGATCGTAGATTTTTTACTTTTCATAAGCTCCTCCCTGATGTTATTGGGGTATCCCCCGGCAGGAGCATAAGCTCCTGCCGGGATGAAACTATGTAATGATCAGTCCTCGATCATGGACATTCTCTTCTTGGTGACCAGCAGAACGCCTGCACCCAGAACTGCGATCGTACCGAAGGTGATAAACAGGACAGTGCCCATACCGCCGGTTTCGGGCAGCATAGAACCGGTCTTGTTGACCACGTGCACACCGGAACCGGTGGAGTAGATGCCGTTGTTGAATACTGCATCCAGATTGCCATCGGAAACGATGAACTTCTGACGGGCAGACAGCTTGTTGTAGCCGTCGGGAGCTGCGGTTTCTTCCAGATAATAGGTGCCGTTGTCCAGACCGTTTACACGGACCTTACCACGAACTACGATCACGGTAGCACCGGTTTCCTCAGCACTGGCCTTGCGGTAGAGGTGGTAACCGTCGGCAGTAAGGGCAGGATCGCCGTTATCATCGAGGACCTGCACAACAGGAACCTCATTGCCACCGTTAGCGGCATCGTAGATCCTAAATTCTGCACCATCGAGGAGTTTGTTACCGGAATCGGTCTTGACCAGATCCAGACCAAAGGTGTAAGTAGTAACGGCATCTTCGTTAGACTTGCCACCTTCACCAAAGGTCAGCCAAGCGTTGTTCACATTGCCGGTGCCGGCGATGACAGCGTCTTTATTCAGCACAGCGGTGTAGTAAACGATGATCTTGTCGTTGGTTTCCATCTCGTCGCAGAAATCCTTGGAGAAATGCACTTCAAAGGTACAGCCATCGGTTACATCGGCACCGGTCTTGACCTCATACATAGAGGCTTCTGCATCGTGGGTGCCGGTACCGGGAACAACATGCTCGATCTTGGAAACACCGGTGTAGGTCAGGCCGGCATCCATAACATCGTGCAGAATATAATTTTCAGCACCGGCGTGCACATTGATGGTTACGCGGTACTCAACAGTCTGGCCGATGTCAGCAGTGTTGGTTGCGCCCCACTGGCTGGTGGAGTCTTCTTTAACCTGCTTGTCAATGGTGGGAATACCGTTCTTGGCGTTGATGGAAGCATCGGGGTTGGTGGTGGTCAGGCCGCACAGCGCACCCATGGTGGAGTCAACCAGATAGTAGCCCAGCTCCAGATTGGAGAACTTACCTGCATTTTCAGTAATAACAAATTCGCCTGCGTTCTTGGAAGACTGCACGGGGGCAATGTTATTTTCCTTTGCATAGGCCAGAGCCATTTTTGCAAAAGCAGCCTTGGTGTCGTCGTCTTCTGTGGTAGCCCAGGTTACATAGCCGTCAGCGTCGGTAGCCATATAAGCCTTGGCTTCGTCGGTAGCAAAGAAGGCTGCCCAAGCGTCACTTGCCTTGTAGGAATATGCGCCTGCATCTACATCATAGCTTTCCAGATCCAGCAGCTTGTAGATTTCGTAGGTGGTGTCTGCGCCCACACCGTTAATGGTGATAGAGCCGGTTTCTTCTGCTGCAAAAGCAGTTACGGACAAAGATGCGATCAGCATCAGAGCAAGAATAAGGGAAATAATCTTTTTCATCGTTTTAGTTCCTTTCTAAAATAAATTATTTATTATTGGAGAATCGAATTCACGGCGCAATATTTGCCGCGATCAGAAGGCTTATTTCATCCTCCTTTCCCGCTTGCGCCTTGATCCGATTCCATATGCCAGTGTGCCCAGAATAATTGCTGAGCCACACAGTACATACATCAGTCGGGCCGGTGAGCCCGTAGAGGGAAGCTCGGGACCTCCCGGATGATAGGTGTTTGTGATAAGGGTGGAATAAGTAGGCGGCGAACCATCGGTAGCAATAATTTCGCCATAAGAGGTTGTCCACTTTGCTTTTTCCCAAACCTCTTCCACTGTGTAGGCAATCATATTTCCGTCCGCATCTTTGTAGGGCAGACCTTGGAATACTCCTTGCCAGTTGTTTTTTAAGGTTAGAGTTATGCTGCGTCCGGTATTAACACCATTTGCGAACAGTCGTACAGTTACCGCAAATTCCTGATACAGCGTTGTGTCGTAGCCTTCCGGGATTGACCAGAGCTTACTGACAGACAGCGAAGTCTCGTTATTGGCTGCCAGAGGTGTGTTGGTAATTTGGTAAGCCCAGTCCGCAACCTCTTGAATATCCGTCTGGGTGATTTTTACCATCGGCGTCAGGATCATGGAACTGTTCTGATTCGTGCTGTAGCCGAACTTTCCGGAGCTGTTCATACTGCTTGTCATATAGTATCTGTTGTTGCCTTGCTGATAGAAAATCTGCAAGCCGCCGGAACGGCTACTGCATGAGAACTCCTGCCGGTCCTGGCTTTGCGGAGCCGGGATTCTGGCGTAGAAGTCCGTAGGACTGCCACCGTTATAATAGAGGGTGATCGTTTGACCAACGCCATTGGTGAATTTCACCTTACCACTTGTTACCGTCGCCGTCCAAAGGGCATTAGGCGAGGATTTTGCCGTCTGCTCGTCCACCCACTTATAGCCTGTGTCTGCATCGTTATTGATCGTTGAAAGATAGCCGCTGGCAGATCGCAGAATATAGGTCTGCCCGTTTTGGAAGGACAGGGATTCTGCCCATTGGGTCTTATCGATAACGATCTGTGTGATCCTTCGCACTGTAGAGTAATAACCGGACTCGTAGGATTCTTCGACACCGTACCGGATTTCCGTTAAATTATCGTAGTCATACTTCGGCAGGTTGGTCCAGATGTACATCCAGTCGTTTTCATCACTAAGGGTAATCTCGCGGATCCGTCGTACCGTCCCATCGGGATCGGTTACAGTTAAATATGCCTGAATGTAATCGTTGCTGTGATCGACCGTATCCTCCCACTTCTTGATGACCTGCACCGTAGTGGTTTCTGTTACCGTTTCCGGTGCATTGGTAACCACGATATAAACTTTTTTCGTTTCCTCGTCGATATCTACACCGTGAACCGTAAATCCGGGGGATGGATCATCGATCACATCCACATGATAGGTGGCAATGCCGCCTTTTTCAATGGTGAGCTGAATGGTGCCCCGGGGAAGGCCGTAACCTTCCGCCTCAGGCGGCCCGGTCTCCTTGATGTAATAGGTCTTACTGGGGCTGAGTCCCCACATATGGGCTACACCGTTTTGGACGGTAAAGGTGTTGGTAGTGGCATCGCCCTGTCTGTAAGCGGATTCGCTGGTGTAAAGCTCCGCAGGCACTGTACAGGCCCCATCTGTATATACAGAAAATTGTGTTCCGTCCAGAAGCTGCTGGGTCAAAACATCTTCCTTCTGAATATCCAGACTGTATCGGGGTGCCAGATTGAAGTAAATGGCACAGTTGGACTGGGACGCACCACGCTCCAGATACAGCACCGTCATGGTGTGTTCTCCGGCAGGAATATTTACGGTTCCCACAACCTGACCCTGAACGGAAACCTCACCGGTTACAAAGTTGATATCACCGGTTTCCACACCGTGAATGCCACCGATATCCAAAACCAACTCACCGTCAATAAGCACCCACACATCATCGTCACCGGAGAAATGGAAGTGCATATCGTTTCCGTATAAGTCCTTGTTTCCATTCGTTCCAGTATCGTCCGGCAGATAGAACCGAATTTCCGTCCGCATACCATACGCGAAGTTCGCAAGGACTTGATCGCTGTTAGAATAGCCGGAGGCGTATTGGAAGTGGTTGATTCCCGCATATTCTCCGTTTATTCCGTTGTAGGTATAAGTGGCGGTGTTGTTGCCGTTTCCGTTGGCATAGGGGGAGTTCAGGGGTAGGAAGCCCGAATTGGTGTCACCCACAGAATCAGACGGTGCTTCCAGGTATTCATAGACATAGAACCGTCCCAGACTTTGGTTGTAGGATGCCGCGTTGCGCTGGGAATCGTAGTAGTAATACCCGTAGTATTCATCGTCGGGATCGGTCATGATCTGGAACAGATGATCGCCGGTTCCCAAGTATTTTTTGCCCAGGGAATCTTCCGTATCAAACAGGGCATGATAGCGAGCTGTATTGTAGATCCCGCTGGTGACGATGCCGGCACCGGGATATGTATTGTGGGTCTGACGGTTATTGGAGTAAGCCAAATTACCGTTTTGATAGTTGGGGGCACCGTCAATAAACACGAAGTTTAATGTCTCCCGCCCCAGATAACCTACATTTCCACTGTTTACCGTAGACCATGTTTCAGAATGGGACGAAGCATTGACGGTTTTTTGTGCCTCAGAAGACAAGATATTAAACAGGGAATTATAGTCAAACAGATGGGTTGTAATAAATTCGTTTGTGCTAACTGTATCAGCGACTTGTGCATTAAACACGCCAATATCATAGGTGGCTGCAACCCAATCTGCGTAGAGCACCGCATTTCCGGTCACCTCCATTTCCCCACCTGCCGGATAGTATTGATTGTTCGTGATATCATACCATCCTTGAAGCTTGTAGCTATACTTGCTGGGGGAGGTCCACTCCGTGGGTAACTTCAAAACACTGCCACCCTGAACGGTATAAGCAGTGTTGGGCGACCCCGTCAGGGATGGAAGACCGCCGTCTGTACCGTCCAGCCAAACCGTGTAGTCCACAGCTACTGCATTGGCTTCGTCCAAAAGGACCATACTGTCTGCTTCGGTTACCACACCGTAGCCCATAATCGCAGCATCATCAACGCTGTACTGTGTTTGGGCAACGGCGTTATCCAGATCGCCTTCAATGACGGTAATGGAGGTTTCATCCACCGCCGCAATGATCGCCACAGCATTGGCACCTTGGGTCGCCTGCTCTGCCTTATGGAGGAAAACAATGTTGCCAATTTCCGGTGAAAGCTCCTGAGCCGTTTTATACAGTCCTTCTGCCTGCCATTCCAGCCGCATAGATTCCGCACCGGTATTCATTGGCAGGTCCCTTGCACCTGCATAATCCAGACAGAAGGAAACGAACATTGCCGACCAATCGCCGTAGGGATTTCCATACCATTGTCCATAACGGGTAATGCCGTGGCGTTCACCGTTGGCATCCACTTGGAAATTCAAGGTGCTTTCCCTGTATCCCAGCTGAGACCGGGCAATCAAAACCACATTGGATTTTGTGGTGGGGCCCCGTACCATATCTGCGAATGTCAGTTCCCAGTCATCGCTGGTTTCCAGATCTGCGTTTATATCGCTATAGCAATCGGCAGTATGTATATGCGCCTCCATAGCGCATTGGGCACATTCCTCGTTGTGAATATGCTCCTCCTTGCCGCAAAAAGCCTCTCCTGCTATACCAATGCCGGTTAGCTTCAGGCTCCAAAACACGACCAGTACAACCAAAAGAGAAAGGGTCGGGATGATCTGCCGGAGCTTGAAACGGTCCCGACTGCTTATATTCAATTGTTCTAAAAGCTTTTCTCTGCTTCCAGGCAAGATCACACCTCCTCTCAGGTTATTTGCCAGGTGTTAGTCTACAAATTCAAATTCCGACAATGGCCAGAATTTGCAAAAAATCTTGCCTATCATCTGATCTTCCGAAATACATCCGATCACACTGCTTCTGCTGTCTATGGAGGTTTCCCTTTGATCGCCAATTACAAAATAGCTGTTTTCAGGAACTTGATACGGAAACTCCACATCACATTCACCCAAAGCCTTCTGGGTAATGTACGGCTCGTCCAAGGGACTGCCGTTGAGAAAGACCGTGCCGTCGGATTCTATCCAGATATAATCTCCCGGAGTGGCGATCACGCGCTTGATCAGGATCTTATTGGAATAATAAAATGCACATAGATCACCGGTTTCCAAATCCTTCCTTTTTACCAAAAGGACAATGTCACCGTCATTTAAATTCGGTTCCATACTGGTGCCTGCAATTTGCAAAACCGGCAAAACCAATGTGGCAATCAGTGCCGCCACGGCAGCTACAACGATCAACGCATTTACTGTGCTTTTAAGCAATTTGCGGAAGCGACGCTTATACCGTTCACGCTTGAGCTCTTTTTGCAGGTCTTCCACTGCCGGGAGCTCTTGCTTGCTATGCCTTCCAAAGTGTTTTTTCATAGGTCATTCTCACCTTTTATGCGACGCGCTTCTTCCAATGCTTGAACAATAATTGCCGCACCCTTCTTGTGGGCCTCTTCCTCGATGGCTTCGGCGCGCTCCTTTGCCCCATGGATGTACATATCAGCGGCCTCCTGTGCCGCATCGAACACCCCTTTTAATTGCAAGGATGCCTCTGCAATGGAACCCAAGGTGGAAATGCCGATTTCCTGGTGATTCAATTTCTGCTCCGCCTCTTCCAATGCTTTCTGTAATTTGTCTGCTCGCTCCGTTTGGATAATAAGCAGCTCCAAAAGCTGATAGCGATTTAGCTTTTTCAACTCTTTTTCCGTCAAAAAGACACCCCCTTGCAATATTTTCTATATAATTAAAGACATTTTATTATAACACAAAAGTGTGTAGCTTTCAATGGCTTTTTAGATTTTTCTCATAACAAAAAGCCTTGTGTAAAGGGAGGTGGCAAAAATCGGCATCTTCTTGCCGATTTTTGACGGAGAGATTGTAAAACGACCATAAAATACAATCCCCCAGTCATATTGCCTAAAATCGGCAATATGACTGGGGCCGTAAAGAAACGCATATTTATCCCAAGTAAATGAAAAATTTAGGAGGTGCTCGGTTTCGAGCACCTCCTAAATTTTGAAAAGTTCCTGTTCGACGCACAGTTTAAATACTTTTTCGCACAATCTAGCAAGGGAATTCCTAAGGGGGAAGCGGAAAGAGAAAGTATAACTTTCCCTTGCAGTTAGGAGATTGCCACGCCCCGTTGGGGCTCGCAATGACACGATTATCGACAGCTTTTTGGTCTTAATTTAAGGCGGCAGTAAACCAACGCCTTTTAGCAGGCGGCTAATAGCCGCCCCTACATTGGGATATCCGATAATCAGGAATTTGACGGTACTTCATAAAATGTATGAACCGTATAATTATTCGGGTTTCTTCACAGCCCCCTTTGCGGCGGGAGCAAGCCCCCGCCCTACGATACATCTGCCCGATAAACAGGAATTTACCAAGATATGGGAGGCAGCTCAAAACCGAGTGCCTCCCATATTTGTTTCATTCACTTTGGATAAATATGCGTTTCTGCCGCCTTATTTATCATTGTGTAAGCCCTAAAGCATAATCGCTTTTTCAGCTATATGCCGGGTATAGTCTGCATCCTCCTGGATCAGTCTGCCAATTTCCTGGCTGAGCTGAACTGCCTCGTCACCGGTATTGTCCAAAAGACGGGCCATACGGGTGAGGTATTCGCACAGCTGATCCACATCCCGAAGCACAGAACTATATTTGCCGAAAGCCTCCGGGTCGCTGAGATTACGCATAGCCTGAAGGCTTTCCCGCAGTCTTTCCGCTATTTTTCTTTGCTTTTGCAGTTTGGATACGTGATCCCGCAACAATCCTGTATCTACAAACAAGCCTTCGTGGTTATACCCTTTTCTCACAGAACGTCGTCAATCTTCAGTGCAGCGTTAATGACACTTCCAACGGCACCGATTGCATCCTGAACAGTCTGCTGAGCCTGAGAGCCCATGTCTTCCATTTTGGAGACGGTATCTTCAAGAGACAGCTTAGTCTTCTGCAGAGCAGCATAAGACTTTCTTGCAGCTCTTACATTCTCGTCAATTCTCTCCAGCATCAGTTCGTAAGTAACATCGCCGTTCTGAATGAACTGGTCAAGGCTTCTCTTTGCATTGTTATATCTTTCGATGACATCCATCAATCTAGCCATCTGAGTTTCACAAGTCGAAATACGATTTTGAAACTCTTCTTTACTAACTATCAAGCCAACATCTTGAATTCCTGCCATTTTTCTATCCTCCTATTATTAACCAAAGATTTTATCGAAAGCGTTTTTAATCGTATTTTTCGCTTCATCAACAAAATTACCGACTGCAACCACCAGGTTGCCAACAGTATCGGCAATTTGGTCGATACCCTGGAAGATAGTCTGTCCTGCATTAAGCAGATCGTGGCCCAGACTAACGATATCATCAACCAATGTACCGCTTGCAAACTCATTCATACTGCTCAGAGTGTTTGCTGCTTCTTCCATTGCGACTCTGTAATCTTCGTTAATGCCCCGAACTTCCTCCAGCCAAGCTCTTGCTGCTGCTTCGTTGCCAATAGAAATTTGCATTTACTTATTCCTTCTTTCTGAATTAGTTGATTTTATGATACATCCACTTGCGGAATGGACTGTATACCAAATAGATTACAGGCTTTTTATTTTTGTTCTGATCTGCCTGATTTTCCCTGCTACCTTTTCATTGACGGTAACATAGGTCTTTTGGAGTTCTCCGCCAAAAAACCGTTCTGCTTCTTCCTGGTTTTCCTCAAATGCAACAAGCAGATTGTTGCAAAGTGCCAGGCAAACATCCCGGTATTGTTCTACTTCCTGTTCCAAAGGCTAACCTCCTTAAATCAAGTATAGCTGTGCGCCATCCTGTATATCATAGTCCTGCAAAGTTAACGAAGGGTCAAATATGCTTACCGGTTCTTTGTTGCACAAATATTCCGTCTTTGAGGTAACATATTTTCCACTCGTTATCTCCACGATTCCATCTGCCACAATTCTGTTTAACTCACAAATGGGAACATCCACCGGAACAAAAACATCAAAATGATCACCGATCGCCGGTACGCAAATCTCAATTAAGACCTTATTCATAAATGATCGAAACCTTTCTATAAATTATATGATTTCTTGCTCGTCCAGGTCTGCATTGGCTTCCAGCAGCTCACCGCAAGGCATAACCATTCTATGACACTCATTATGGTACTTCATCACAAATCGGTTGTAATTGGGATTCACTTTTTCCATCTTCTTGAATTCAGGATTGATTGAGGTAACCCACTGCTTTTGGAACTGTCCACCAAAGAGCAGGGCAAAATCGTCCTTGATGAAACTACGGAACATACTGTTCACAGACAGGCTTTCATCATCGGGATAGAAGCATCCGGCAAAATAGATATTAAAGCCTCTCAGCTTGCTGAACACTTCTGCAAAAACTGCTTTTTTGTCTGCCGCAGCCCAATCGGCAAAACTTTCAAACAGGACAAACAAGGGGGTTGTCTTGCTTCGGATGTATTTTGCCGCTTTGACCGTTCTGCCCTTATCCGTTTCCGGGATGCCGTTGCGCTCACAGTATTCATTACGATGGGGCACTCTGGTTTGGGGAATAAAGTCCTTAATCAGGAATTCGAACAGCTTCGGGGCTGTTTCCGCGTCAATGCTCTTAACAGTGCAAGAAGCTCCAAATCTGGCAGTAAGTTCTTCTTCTGTTCCTCTGTCGAAAATCGTACCGGCATTTCTGCGGAAGATCAACACATCTGCCTTTTCCCGACAGAAAGCGGCCAACAGATTAAACAGCACCGTCTTAACACCCACAGAATTTCCAAAATACAAACCCATAGTAAACAGCTGTTGCAAAGGAATGGAAACTTCCTGCATAGTCTGCATAGAGAAGCCGAGAGGAATTCTGCCCGGTGCAAAGGCTTTGCAAAAATCCACAAACTCCAGATCGCTGTTCATAACAGGCAGGCGTCTTGCAACAACACCTTCACCCAATTGCTCTGCACGCATCTGCAGTTCATTCTTAATTTCCAACGCCTGTCTTTGTGCATCCAGATCACTGTAGGGAACAGCCACATGGTATTCCATAGCCTTTCCATCTATAGCACACAGACCCCGTCCCGGACGCTCCGGAGGTACAAACGCATTTCGCAGATGCAAAATTTCGTTATAGTCAAACTTATCATTTGCCTGCAATGCAATTGTATAATCCAGCTCTTGACTGACCTTGGCACTGAATTCGTTCATATGGTTTACAGAGAACATAAAACGGACACCGTAATTAGCTGCATCCCGCATATTCTTGCTAATGAAAAGGCTATATTGCTGTCCTTTCGCAAAATCAAGAATATTTGTCCATCCGTCGAGAATCACCAGAACTACAGGAAGCTTATGAACCTTCACATAATCGTCAAAGCTATAGACTTCTGCCTCGGCAAACAGCTTTTTGCGATCTTCCACAACATCCTGGATCAGCGCAAGCATTCGGTCAAAATCAGACTCATTTTCCTTGGTTAGGTATGCACCGCAATGGGGTACATTCTTAAACGCATTGAGTGATCCACCGGAAAGATCCAGAATATAGAAGTTCACATCCTCCGGCTGGTAATTCATTACCAAAGAGTAGAGCATAGTCTTAAAGAATGTACTCTTACCGCTACCTGCAAGGCCGCATAATGCCATATGGTGGAAGTTGTTCAAATCCAGGAACAAAGGATATTGCTTCTGATGCTCCGGATCGTCTATGCGACCAATGAGCGCAGATACACCCTGCTGAGGCTGTTCTTCGGCTTCTTTTGCCAATTCGCTGTATTCCAGCTTCGCCGGTAAGGGCTCGCACATCAAGCTTTTGGGAATGATGTTCTCTCTTTTCGCCAGATCAGACAGATACTTGACGATAGCAACGATTTGCTTACTGTCTGCTTTTGCCTGCGGTTTCTTTTCCTTTGCCTTCAAGACTACCTGACCGGCAGTATCCAGGAATTCCACCACACCTTCTTTTTCCTTAACGATCTGATCCTGGGGTACATAACCGGCACCGCACCAGGCAGACTGACCTAGGGCAAAAAATTCGTTGTAACCAACCTGGAGATAGAAACGACCGGTCTGCTTCAGCTCTGCTGCCTCTGGGCGTTTGAGCATATCCATACTGTCACTTCTTCCCTGTACTTTCAAACAAGCACGGAACTTGGTGTTACTCCAAATTTGATCGTTCACCACACCGCTGGGCTTCTGGGTCGCCAAAATCAGGTGGACACCCAGGCTTCGGCCGATTCGGGCCGCACTGATCAGCGCATCCATAAATTCCGGCTGCTGGCTCTTCAATTCAGCAAACTCGTCGGAAATGATAAACAGGTGGGGCATAGGCTCGGAAACCCGTTTATTGCGGTACAGTCTCTGATAATCGTAAATATCCATTGTACCTTCGCCGGTTTCACTTTTTGCCTTCTTAAACATCTCCTGTCTTCTTTTCAGCTCACTTTCAATGGAAGTTAAAGATCGCTGAATAGCCGCGCCGTCCAGGTTTGTAATGGTGGCAACCACGTGCGGCAGATGAATGCCTCGCTTGGGATCCACAAAGGCGTCAGCCAAGCCGCCGCCCTTATAGTCGATCAAAACGAAGGCGGCTTCATCGGGGCTGAAGTTAACAGCCAGAGACAAAATATAAGTGATAATAAATTCTGATTTACCGGAGCCTGTCATACCTGCAACCAGGCCGTGTGGGCCCTGATGCTTTTCGTGCAGGTCCAGAGTAAACAGCTTGCCGTCTGTGCCAATACCGATAGGTACAGCCAGGGATTTGACCGGGTTGTTCCGTTCCCATCTGGAGAAGGGATTTAAGTGCTCTACCCTGCCAACGCCGTACATTTCCAGGAATGTGATCATAGACGGCAAAGAATAGGTCTGAGAAGAATCCAGATGGAGATTGATTCTGGACAGGTTGCCCATACTTTTTCTCAGATAGTTAAAATCAACGCTGTCAAGGGTCAAGGGAATGTCAATGGCATCGGGATTATTCAGATCGATCAGCACATTACCCTTGCGCATATCCACCAGCTTCGTACACTCTTTGGGAACATTCTCAAAGGCAGGCACAAAGGAAAACCCACGGTACTCCCGATCCTGCAGCAATTCCTTAAACACTTCCGACTGCTCAAACAGGTTCTTGTCCAGGGCAAATACGATATAAGATGGACCCTTGTTGTCATTTTTGGGACTGCCAGGCTTTCTTGCCTCTTCTTCCTGGGTCTGCTTGTCACGGAAATACTTGGTAATTACCTGCACATCCGAGGAATTAGTTGCAACAAAACGGATCGTCTGTTCATTGTCCCAAAAATGTTTCAGTGTTTTTGTAAACGCCAGGTCTTTTTTCATAGACTCCGGTGCCAATACGATCATTTTTACATCGTCATAGGCGTGGGTAATAGCAATATAGGTGATCAGCTTAATGACCATCTGCATAGCCTGGGTTTGCCGGCCCATAAGGCCAACAACCCAATTGTCCCGCAAGGAAACAGTAATGGGAACATTGTGCAGGAGTGACGGCTTTTCTGCCAGCTGGTACATTTCCTCTTCCAGAAAATCCGGCTCCATTTCAAATCTTCTGGGTGCATATTTCTTTTCCGCCACCATAGGAATGGTGCCTGTACCCAATCTGACTGTTAAGAAATCCTCGTCAATTTTCCTGCGCTCCCACAGGCGGCTGCGGGCATTGATAAAGCCCAATGTATCCTGCAAGCTGGGAAAAACATCCCGGTAAAAGGCTTCCTCAAATTTAATTTCCGATTCAATTTCGGAAGCAACATATCTTAAGTACTCGCGGTAACGCTCCACGCGCTTCTCTTCGTATTCTTTTCTGTCCTTTTCTGTAAGGCCCTGGGTCATAGTAGGCAAAACCAGAGAAGAAATTGCACTTATATAGTTACCGGTAAACAGCGCACGGCCACCCATCAGGGCATTACTACCCAGACGCAGTGCCAAAGGAATTTTCGTCTTGGGGATGGGAGCCGGTGGGGACTCGATCTCAATTTCCTTTTCGTCCAGCTTGTACTTTTTTCTGGGCTTTCTGTCGTAGAAATCAATCTTTGTACCTGTGGGGTACAAATAAGTCAGGCTGGGCTTATTGCTAAGGGGAACCACTCTATGGCTCATCATTTTGCACTGATCTGCCTTGTTCATAGCAATATAGCCGGCACCCACAACAATACAAAGGCCCAGCATATGTACCACATCACCAAGCTTCAGTTCCGCTGTCTGAACCTGTCTGCCATTGACATAGACACCGTTTGCACTGTTTTTATCGGTGATCATCAGCTTTTCGCCCACATACCGCAAAACGGCGTGCTCTCTGGAAATAAAGCGGTTGCAGTACTGGATATCGCAGGCACTTTCTCTGCCGATAAAAATATCCATATTCCGTTCCAGATGATAGGGCAAGAATGCCATACTGGCATCGCTGTCCTCTTCCAGATACAAAGAAAAGATCCGTTTGCCCAGATATGCCACATTCAGAGAATTTTTGCTCAGCACGATTTCCTGCTTGTGGATAGGGACATTTCTGTTTGCAGGGTCGATCAGGTTAAAGTAGCCGCCATTGGCAATACAGGCCTTCCATCTGGTACCGTCTGCAACTATAGAAATATCCGCCGCATTGGGGAAGGCGTGCTTTCCTTCCACAGTCGTCGGCAGCCAAAGCTCACTCATACCCACATTTTTTTCAATGAGGATCGCGTGAATGCACTTTCCTTCCTCAAAATGATCCGATGTGGTCTGCATACCTTCAACCACTGATGCAAGTTCGTTGGTCATAACAATCAACATCCTTTATCTTGAACCGGCATTGGGATACAAAAGCCGGTTCTCTTTTTCCTTTTTATCGGGGCAGTTGTTTATCACAAGTCAGAGCACACCTGGGTATGATCTGACTTCTGACAAACAGCTCCGGGTATCCCGTGCAGGAGTTACCTGCACGGGATACCGCGAAATTCAGTTATTGCTTATACTTCTTCATTTTTCTTTTTCTTGGCAGCGATGATGCAGCATACAGCAGTGATCAGTACCACTGCGCCGCCGATGGAGCCCCAGAACAGGCCCTTATTCGCATACCAACGAACGAAGAAGTTACGGGAAACAGTCACTTCGTTGTAGAACACATAAGTGCTTTCCTCATTGTCTTCGGAATGGGCATTGCGGAATTCCTCAGAGTTTGTATCGGTCACATTTCCTGCCAGGTCGGTTACTCGGATCTGCACCTTATGGGCATTTGTGCCGTCCTGTTCGCTCAGGTCGAAGCTTCCGGTGAAGTTATATGCATTTTCTGCAATATCTTCCTGGTTAAAGGTCTGGATGGTCACACCGTTAACAATGATCTCGATGGTCTTCAAACCGCCAACATCCACGATGGTGTACTTAACATTCAGCTTGCCGTCAATGATCTTATCCTTATCGGCGATCTTCTTATCCAGGTTGACGATGTTTCTGATTTCCGGTGCAACAGAGTCCACAGTGAAGTTCATTGTGTCCAGGATCGCCCCGCCCTGCTTATCAATGGAGTTTTCGGGGACGCTGGAGGACTCATTCTTTTCGGAGTCGACCGTTGCGTACTCGGATGCCAGGGAGATCTTGTAAACGCCATCCTCTTCGAAGTTAGATGCCTTAATGGTGTAAACATACTGATACCAGCCGCTTTCACCAATGGCAACCTTGTCATTTACCTCAGGATTGCAGGTGTAGTCCACATCCACTGTTTCGCCGTCACGGGTAATGAGGATCTGCAGAGAGCCTGCCAAAAGTCTTTCGGCATTGTACTCTGTGATCAGCAGGTCGCCGTCCACGGACTTCACATACTGACCGCCGTCCTTAATGAGGTTAACCAGCTCATCGCTGTACTCATATACAGAGCCGAAACGATTAACAGTAAAGGTGTACTCCTCGCTTGCTTCGTTGCCGGCCTTGTCGGTCATCTTCACAGTCAGGGTGTAAATACCGTCATTCTCCACGATCTTTTCGAAGGTATCGAAGGTTCCGGAGCCGCCCTGGGAAGTCTCCTTCAGGCCCTTGAGGAACTGCTCTGTCACATCCACATTCTTTTCGCCCATACGGGTGCGCAGGAGCTTGAGCTCATAGGTATCGAAGTTGATGTCGCTGAAGGAAATGACAGGAATCACATCTTCCTTGTAGGCACAGCCGTTTGCAACGCCCTCAATAACGGGCTTTGCAATGGTCTGGTCAACAACGAAGTCCTTTGCGGCAACACTGCTGCCATAGTTTACAGGTTCGTTTACATTACCGGCCAGGTCGGTCACACTTACATCGAAGGTGTAATCGCCATCAGCGGTGTAGCTAAAGGTTGCAATGTGGGTATCCCCATCATGTCTCCAGTAGGCGTTGGGAATCACACCGCCTCTACCCGCTGTCTGGGTGAAGTTAACGCGGTTCTGATCAAAATTGTGCTCCACAATGGTAACGGTTGCAGTTCTGGAAGCATCGAAATACTTGCCGTTTTCTGCAGAGTTATTGTTGTAGGAGACGGAAACTTTAGGCTTGTTCTTATCAATTGTGAACACACTGCCAGCTTCACAACTTCCAGTATTACCGGCTGCATCTACTGTGTTCAGACCGCTGATCTGATAGTGATCATCCTTACTGAAGGTCACAGTTTTCTTGTAAGTAATATGGTCGCCATTAGGCATCTGCTCCGCTTCATGAACATTCACCAGTTCCCATTCGGTAACCTCAACCGTGCTGCCAAAGGTTGCCGCGATCATATTGACCGCATCCTCCTCCAGCATCTGGCCAAGGGTCAGCTCAAAGGGCACGAAGTTCCGTTCTTGTACATAAACCGTGGCTGTGCGTGTTTTGTTGGAATATGCTGTATCCTCAGAGTAGACTACATTAATCACAGGTACAGTGATGTCGATCATCAGCTTTGTGCTGCCCTTTGCGATATTGCCTGCATTGTCAATTGCAGTTACTACCAACTCAACATTGTTGCTGTTGCAAAGAGCCTTATCAATCTTTATGCTACCGGTCCACTTGGAGATCAGTTCCAGCTCACCCTCAGTTGTGCCGTCTGCATTGATTTTTCCTTCATAATCAAACAACACACCGGTTTCTGTACCATTTTCATCCAGAGAAATTCTCACTTCGTCTACAAAAATCTCATAAGTGATTTTGCTCAAACCGGAGAATGCGCCCTCGGGATTTTGCTTGGTTGCACGATCAACACCAAAATACTTGGGTTCATACACTTCAATGGCAACAGTTACATCGTCCTTGGGGGTATACAGTGCAGCGGAAAGCTTTTCCAAATCGTCCTGGTTTTTCGGATCCAGTGCCTCGTTGGTAGCATCTTCCTTTTTATGATCGACTTTGATCTCAATCTTTTCATCCCAATAATCACCGGTAGGCTTATGTGTATCTACAATCAGACCGTTGGTGCTGATGTAGGTGTAGTTGCCGGCATTGTCTGTAACCTTTACATAAGCGATAAAACGGCTATCTGTATTGATTTCGGGAATCACATTGTCTATTGCCAGTTCCCACTCAACACCGTCGAGCTCTGTGCTTGTTTTGAATTTCAGATCATTACCCTTAGCGAAATAGTCGACAAAGTATTCAACCTTTGCCACCTGGGAAAGATTGTCTGCAGTACCAACAACGATAATGTTAATGCTCTTATTTGCCCACAGTGTATAATTGAGCGCTTCGTTATCCTCTTCCAGATCTGTCCAGGGTATTGCAGTGCAATGATCTGCCTTGTCTGCATCCTCTTCGAAGTAGAATTCCGCAGCAACACGACCACTGGGATCTGTTACATCGATCTTGACCTCTACCTTCTTACTTGCAGATATATTACCTGCGGCATCCTTTGCCCAGAAGTAATAATAGCCTTCAAAATTATCTTTATTGTCTACTGTATAAGTAAATGTATTCTCTTCGGCATCAAAGATAGCCATATGTTCTTCGTCTTCTACAAGCACATCCTCTTTGTTGAAATACACTGTTACAACTTCGGAGTTGGCATTTGCAGAAGCAATATCAGATACCTCACCGTTGATTTTGACAGGCTGATTGGTCCAGTTTGTATCATTAAATGCTTGTACCGTTGCATTTACAGACTCCACAACAGGCTTTGTTACATCAATCTGAATCTTTACCTTCTTGCTTGCGGATACATTGCCTGCAGTATCCTTTGCCCAGAAGTAATAATAGCCTTCAAAATCCTTTGCAGAGACTGTGTAGGTAAATGTATTTGTTGCAGCATCAAAGTTAGCCTGATTATCCTCTACAAATACATCCTTACTGTTAAAGTACACTGCTACAACTTCGGAGTTGGCAACTGCAGAAGCAATATCAGATACACTACCGGTTACAGTAACTGCACCGTTGGTCCAAACATCAGGATTTGCTTCCACAGACTCCACAACAGGCTTTGTTACATCAATCTGGATCTTTACTGACTTACACTCGGATACATTACCTGCGGTATCCTTTGCCCAGAAGTAATAATTGCCATTAAAATCCTTTGCCTCTACTTCATAGGCAAATGTTTTTGCATCGGCATTGAATGTAGCCTTATGAGCATCGTTTTCTACAAGCACCTTCTCACTATTGAAGTACACCGCAGCAACGCCGGACTCGGCAGCACCATCATCCAGCACTCTGCCGCTTATGGTCACATTGCCATTGGTCCACCCCTCTGGACTAACCATAAGTACCTCTAATGTGGGGCTGATCTTTTCGATCTTAATTACTACAGCCTTTACTTCAGAGAGCTTTCCTACCTTGTCCAACGCCCAAACATAATAATTGCCCTCAAAATATTCATCCGCTGAAATCTCAAAAGTATAACAGCCCTTTTCTTCGTCCCACTCTGCAGCAGTCAAGGTGTCACTATACTGATTTTCTGTATTGAATACAACCTTTTCAACACCGGATTCGTTATCTGTAGCACTAACCTTGACAACAACTTTGCCATTTGTCCAGCTTTCAGGATCAGCTTTCAGATCGGTGATTTCCGCTGCTGTGATATCGATGTTCCACACCTGGACTTCCATTGCTTCAGAACGATTTCCGAAGCCGTCTTCAGCCCAAACGTAGTACTTGCCGTTCGCATTTACCTGGAATTTATAATTGCTGCTTTCCTCATCCAGTTCTGCCAAACGTACTTCGCTGGCAACATATTCGCTATTGCTACTGTACATCACCTTAACAACAGTGGAGCCGCCCTTATCGCTGGCATTCACTGTAACGGTCTTGGAGGTTGCCCAGCTTTCGTTGTCCACTGTACAGGATTCTACTACAGGAGGATCATTTTCTGTAACCTCCACAGTCTTTTTCACAGCGCACAGCTCTGTGTCATCCATCAACTTCATATAGATTTTAACACTATATGTTCCAATTTTCTTAAAAGTTACGCGAAAATTACTGGTTGCGCCGTCGGTCAACTTGAAGCCGGTTGCAGGGCCGAAGTCCCCGTAGAACTCATACCAAATTCCGGAAGGATATTCCTGGTATTCCAGCTTCACAATGTTCTGGATGGCCTGAACATCTTCAATTTTATTACCTTCGCTATCGTACAGTTCAAAGGCGCCCTTAACGGTTCTGTCAGCATCGCCATTGGCAACGGTTGTCACAGTAAATTCTGTGGATTCTTCTGCAATAAAGCTATTGGGAATGGTGGTAGTCAGAACGCCGGGCTCCACAACCTCCACAGTCTTCTCCACAGCGCACAGCTCTGTGTTATCCATCAGCTTCATATAGATCTTAACATTATATGTACCTGTCTGCTTAAAATTCACACAGAAATTACTGGTTGCGTCGGTCAACTTGAAGCCTTCTGCAGGACCAAAGTCCCCGTAGAATTCATACCAGTTTCCTGTGGAGGAATCCTGATACTTCAAAGTTGCCACAGTGCTCAAATCTGCTGCTTCTACAACGGCAAAAGCGCCCAGCACGATTTCACCGGCATGGCTGTTTGCGGTTGTTGTGCAGGTAAAATAAGCATCCTGATTTACATAAACCTTTTCAGGAAGTGTGGTCTCAATAACACTGTTTTTGAAGTTAGCCACATTCAGTTCTGTGACCTCAGTCTGGCAAAGAACACTCTTTTCGTTATTAACATCCTTCACCAGAACCTTCACCTTATAGTTACCTTCCTTTTTGAAGGTTGCCTTAAAGGAAGAGGTAACACCGTCCATCATCGAGAAGCCTGCGGCAGGACCAAATTCGCCGTAGAACTCATACCAAATTCCGGAGGGATATTCCTTATATTCCAGCTTGACGATTTCCTGAATATCCTGGGCATTTTCGATGATATTGCCCTCACCGTCGTAGAGCTCAAAAGCACCTACTACAGTTTTCTGCTCAGCACCTTCGCCAACATGGGTAGTCACAGTAAATTCTGTTTCCGCACCGGTATAGAATTTCTGTGCACCGATGTTGGTAGATACATTGTATTCATCTGCTCCTACTGCAACGACGCCGGTTGACATCATCGACAGCAACAAGCAAATTACCAACAGCATTGAAAAGATTTTTTTCATTCTTCTTATCCTCCTAATTTCTCTTGCGCCGTATTTGGCGTAATTCACACCTGTTTTGCTCATCTGATCACCTCATTGGTGTGGATGAGCATTACTTCTTTGATCATAGTAAGCTTCTTGCCGCCGGGACGCACAGGCATCTGGTAAGGCGGGGCATCCAGGGGGGCTGTTTCGTTTTCGTCGATCAGTAAGCCCGTGGCCTGGGACTGCAGGGATCTTGCTTCGTTCAAAACACCGGTCACGACCCCTTCGGGATCACCCACAGGATTGTGCTTGAGCAAAACAGTTTCTGCTGAGCCGTCCTCATCCTGTTTTTTATGGGCATCCGGCATTGTCTCCGTCAGCTTGCCGCGGGATGCGTTGGTCTTGCTGCTGTGGTAGGTCTTTATACCGGTCTTTTCATTTGCCGAACGCATTTTGGCAATGGACTTTCTTGCCGTTCTGCCGGTAAGATCGCCAATGACTGTGGGGATCTTGAAAAAGAACCAGAAGAAGATGGCAAGCACCAACAGCACACCTGCAACTGCAAAGGCGATAATCGATAAAGTCTGCAATAATTGTGCCATATCTTAATTACCTCCCTGCTGACGCTTTTCCACTTCGTTGTACTTTGCGTTGATATTCGCAACGAAGGAGTCATAGCTTGATGTTGCCTTTTCTTTTGTCTTGTTTACATATTCCAGGGTCGAGGTGATTGAATTTGCCTTTTCGTTCAGATCCTCCATCCAGTCCAATGCGGTCTGGCGTTCAAAACCGACGCTTGCCATCAGATCTGCCTGGTCATTGATCAGAAGCATTGTTACATAGTATAGCGAGATCTTATCGTAATTTGCTTCGCTGTCCGAAGATTTGTCAATAATACCGATGGCAGTTTCAATTTCCTCAAACAACTTCGTGTAATCGTCAAGGGAATTTTCAGAGGTCTTGCTTTGCTTTGTCATAAAATTACAAATAGACAAATAGCAATTTGCGATTTCTTTCTTTTCGTAGGAAGCCTCTGCTTTTGTTGCCGTTTCAAAGAAAGGCTTGGCATTTACCGCCGCTTTCTTCAAAGAGCCGTCTCCAAACTGGGCAAAGTAAAGCTTGCCCATATCGTAGTAAAGCTCAGCAAACTCAGGCTTTGCGGTATCCAGATAAGCGGCGTTTGCTTCGATCACATTGCCAACCTTCTTCACATTGTCCTCTGTGGCATCGTGTTCCTTATAATAATTGATCAGCAGATCGTAAGCTTCCACGCGCTCCGGATAAATATCGATTGCAGTATAGTAGTTTGTAGGGTTGGAAATTCCGATGTTGGTTTCATAGTCCTGGGTATTCAGCCTTGTGGCAGTCATATTCAGCACGACACCGGAAATAGCCATCACCGCAGACATACCCAGAGCCACAATGAAAGAAACCAGCTTTCTTCTTTGCCGTTTCTTAAAGTCCTTGGTGATCAGCTCAGGATGCTCCAGATCGTAGAGCAGGTCTGTACAGCTTTGGTATCTGTTTTCTGCCGCAGGCTCCACACATCGGTCAATGATGATCTCAATACCCTCAGACAGCTCCGGATTCCACTGTCTGACAGAGGCATAGGGCTCGCCGTTGCGGGGATCTACGCCGGTGAGCAGGTGGTGCATCGTCATACCCAGTGCAAAAATATCGGATCTTGGGTCCGTCTGACCGCTGTACTGCTCAGGAGGAGCATAGCCCTTTGTACCCAGCACGGTGGTATCTGCCAGATTTTGCTCCTTGTATTCTCTTGCAATACCAAAGTCAATGATCTTGATATTGCCTTCCGGCTTCAGCATAACATTGGCCGGCTTCATATCTCTGTAAATGATCGGCGGTCTCTGGGCGTGCAGGTAGGAAAGCGCATCACACAGCTGCTTTGCCCAGTTGACGACCAGCTCTTCCGGCTGTGCGCCAAATTCGTCGAGGATCTTGTCCAGGGATTCGCCTTCGATATAGTCCATAACAACATAGATCGTTATGCCGTTATCGATAATATCCACAATTCGGGGCAAGGACGGATGGTCCAGCTTTTTCATCATATTCGCTTCGGCAAGCAAGCTGTTGACGACGATCTCATCGTTTTTACCGCTTCCCTTTTTGCGGATCTCCTTAACTGCCCACTGCTTGTTCAGATGCTTATCCATTGCCAGATACACAATGGACATACCGCCTCGGCCAATTTCTTTCAGTATTTCATATTTACCGTCAATGACGGTTCCGATTTCTGTCATATGCCCTCACCTCACTCTGCTTTAATCAGAAGCACCGAAATATTGTCTTTTTCTTCTCGGCTCTTATTCTGTTCGATAAGATACTTTGCATTGTTGTGCATTGCATCCTTATTCATCAAATTGATAGGATTGAGGGATTCGTAAATTTCTGCCTCTGGAATCTCGTGTCGGAAACCATCCGAGCAGAGCATATATGCACCTTTCTCAGTCTTACCACAGATAATCTGAGGCTCAACGACCTTGGAAGCACCGATACACTGCAGAAGCAGGTTACGACGCTTATCGGTTTTTGCTTGTTCGAGTGTCATAGTTCCGCGACTAATTTCTCTTGCCACAAAGGTTTGATCCGTTGTGAGCTGTGTCATCGAGGAACCAATGTGATAAATACGTGTGTCACCAACATGACCAATCACGTACTGATCATCAATGAACAAGATTCCCGAGAAGGTTGTTCCCACGCCTTCAATACCGTTTTCTTTACTATACTCAAGAATCTGAGCATTCAGTTCTTTGAGAAGAAGCGACCATTTAGCACCAATAACCTGAAGATCAACATTTTCGAGTTCGAAAGGAAGTTCTTCGTCGAACCACTTTGCAAAGGCTCGAATTACAGTTGCGCTTGCCAGCTCGCCTTTGGACAGACCGCCCATGCCATCACAAACAACTGCAAGAAGTATTTCTTTGCCGTCTGCCATTGCGTGCTTTATAAGGACGCTGTCTTGGTTTGTATCCTTAGAGATACCAATATCGGTATCTGCTGTTGCTATAAACCGCATTTATTCACCACTCCTTATCCAATTTCTTTTTTCACACATTGAAGACAAATTCTTCGTTACCTAATTTCAGTCTATCGCCATCATGAATCTCAACTTCCATATGAATAGGGAGTTCCTGATCATTGATGTATGTGCGGTTCTTGGAATTAAGGTCCTTTACAAAGTATTTATTGCCTCGCGTTATGATATCTGCATGACTTCTGCTTACCGCAATATTGTTGGTAACAAAATAGTCAACATAGCTTCGTTCTTTTCCCAGACGGAACACCGGCTTGTTTACACTAATCGTTTCTTCTGTGAGAACACGGAACAGCGTAGGGAATCTAACATTAGCGTTGTTCTCAACCAGAAGGCCTGTAGCTTCGTCTTCATCTCCACCAGACAAAAGGCCCGTGGCTTCATCATCGTCATCGCCAGTGTTTAGAAGTCCTGTGGCTTCATCATCGTCACCGAGCAACCCAGTGGCATCGTCATCGCCGCCTTCGACAAGCAGTCCAGTAGGATCATCATCCTCGACCAACAATCCCGTGGGATCGTCGTCTCCAATCAATCCTGTGGCTTCATCATCCTCATTGGATTCCTTCTTCTTGTCATAGTGGTCATAATAATGCTGCTGTTTATTCGTCATAAAACCACTTTGTCCGGCATTTTGCTTTTTGATAGTGTTTACCACACTTCGATCTTCTTTAGCTACAAACGCTTCGACCTTGTTGATGTCGAAAGGTTTCATTGCTTTGAAGAAATAAATAAAGCGGGAAACAAAATCATTATCTTTTTCGTCCGCAGGCTTAACTGAATATGCAACCGTCTCAATGAATTGGATGAGATTGAGATTTGGAATACCATTCGCCGTAGGAATGTAAATAAACTGGACTTCTTTTGTCACTTCATTTATGTAAACATACTGGAGATTCATCACCATATTGTTTACACCCATGTTGTTTGCCTGCAATTTTTGCACTGCTACAACAATCTGTTCTAATATGAAAAGAAAATCTCTCTTACTAACCGGCTTCTTCAACCTCTCGTAGATACTAATGCCAACAGGACCAGTATATTCGACGACATTTTTCTTGACCAATTTGGGTTTAAGGAATCCTCTCAAGTAAACACGTGCAAACCTGTCAAGTTCTTTTTCGTCTATTGTCTCGCCGAAAGAAGCTTTTACTTTAACCAAAAGCTGGCAATCTTTAGCTTTTGCCTTGAACTTCATTTTGCGGTTTACCTCCTTTAGCCACTTTTCAAGGAGGAAGCTACAATTTTACGGATTGCCTCTTTAGCGATTTGAATTTGAGGATAAATTAATGAATCCTCATAGAAAATCATATAGTTCGCAACTGCCGTAATCACCATATACACATATGGTTCAATATCTTCCTTCTTGCAATTCAACTTTTTGGCAACCTGCGCTGCATAATGGTCGTATCTTTCGGCCAACCTATCAAGGGCAGGTTTCATTTTATCTTTATACTGACTGCTTGCACAAACGGTAACAAGGAAACGCATAGTAGGTGCCATTTCGTCAGCTTTCTTCTGCAATCTTTCCATCATCACATCAGGATTGTGGATATCTCTAAGCGCATATGGTATCAAAGCATTTTCCAATCTAATTGCAGCTTCTTCAGCACACGCAATTACAGCTTCATCTTTACTTTCAAAGTAATAGTACAAGCCAGCATTTTGTAGCTTCAATGCACCACTCAGGTCTCTCGTAGAAGTCGCAGTCAGGCCTTTTTCAATAAAAAGGTCGAGGCAGATATTGATAACTTCTTTTCTACGATCTGTTTCCATCATTTTCACCTTACTTTTAAGTTCGGTCTTACCTCTCTTCTCATCAAGCGCCCGCTTGGTAGGTGTGCAAAAAAATAATGCCGTCTTTTGCGTAGAACTAATACATTAGCTCAATACACAAAAAATCGGCATTACCATCAACGAATTCACGATTTTTCGTACCATTATTTTGACCCCTAATAGGCGAATCAGCACGCAATAGGCGACACGAGTTTCTCGAGCTGGCATCGTTTCAAATCAAGTGAAGAATGGACATAAGTGTTTAAGGTTATTGCTGAATTACCGTGACCAAGTATCTCGCTCAATGATTTTACGTCAACACCAACCTCTATACATCGTGAAGCAAACGTGTGCCGTAAAGCATGATAATTTATTGCCTTCACGCCGCAAGCGTTTAATACGCGATGATACCTATATTCGTAAGTTCTTGGACTTATAAAGCCGTTATCCTCTGATACGACAAAGCATGATAGTGACGACCTCTTATGTTCAACAAGAAGCGGCAACAAAGTAGACGGAATGGGAATATCTCTTTTTGACGATTTTGTTTTGGGTTCATCTATTATAAGACGTGTTTTCAGACCGGTTTCTTTCACGTTACTTTTTACTCTTGCAACAGTATGTCTCACATGAATTATTCGATTATCTAGATCTACATCCTCCCAAGACAAGGCGCATACCTCACCGATTCTCAAACCGGTATATAGCGATATCAAAATTCCTATATTGGTAGATGTCAATTCGTTTCTCGTATATTGTTCAATTAATGCTTGTTCGTCATAACTAAGAATATCGACCTCTCTTTTTTCTGCTTTTGGCTTGTAGATAGGGCTGGATAAAGGAGGACACATTTTCTCAGATACTGCGAATCCAATTGCAGAGTTTAGGATGATCATTATACTACCTACATACGATGGTGATAATCCTCCTTTTCCGTCTATGCGGCCGTTTTCAAGCTTTCTTTGTAAAAAGCTGTTAATTACCGTGGCTGAGATTTGCGATAACCGCATTCCACCAAGTTCCGGCATAATGTGCGTTTTTATTAGATAATCATACCTCTGCTCGGTGCTCCCTTTTAAGTGAACCCTGTTAGTTTCTATCCATAAAAAAAGCACCTCAGAAAACCTTCGTTCAATATTTATCTTCACATCACCATTTAGGTGTGTATGTTTAGCATGAAGCAGTTTTTCTTTAACTTCTTTATAGGATTTTCCGTAAACAGATCCATAATTAAACTTGCCGTTTTCTCTGACTCCTTTTTTGTATCGCCCCTCCCATCTACCGTCTTTTCTTTTTCTAATATTTTCGCCCTTTCTTGGCATAAAATTCACTCCTTTCAGGTTATGTGGCCGCAGCATTGCTGCAGCACAGTCATCACATATATGATAAAACACAAAAATGTATTGATAGAGAATTTTTAAATTTTTGAACCCATAATTATATAAAGACCCCAAATTTGACCCTTAAAAATTTCTTTTGTCAATATTAAACATCATTTTATTGATTGGATTTCAAACTTTTTCGCAACTAAATCTGAAAAAGTCGCAAAACCCCTTGTATTTCTTGTCTTTTTATGGTATACTATGTTGAAAATTATGATGGTGGGGCTATATCTAGATGTATTAGTTCTACGCAAAATCTGACCCTATATGTTTGCTCAAAACCGGCGGAAAATCGCCGGTTTTTCTTATACTTCGAAAAAGTCACAAAGTCTGTGCCCGGGTTTTTCTGAGCAAACAATGATTACCATAATAACAATTCCCAAGCTCAAAATCAGCAATAGCATCGGTTCTCCATATTGCCAAAACCTCAAGACTTGAATCATATCATCGTGCGGATTAACTTTGAACAACACCGACACAAAAGATACCCCTAATGCAAGCACGCTCATTCCCTGCAACAGCACTCTAACATACCAAGCAAAAAAACATTTTCGTGGATGAATGAGTGAAACTAAAACCGGAAAAACGACACCACCGAAGCCAACTGTCACGAGGCCTCTATCCCCAACTCCTGCAGAATTACAAAGGACACTTGGAATTGGGTACAAAGTGATATCCGTTACTTCTGCTCCTATAAGAACAGCAGCAATTGTATGTCCGGTTTCATGTAAAAACGGATATAAAAACACGGCAACAAATAAGCCTATTATTAAAATCCCTAAAGATTTCAATCCATCTTTCAAGATTAATCACCTCATAATATAGTTTTTCAATCCCTCCTTCTAAAATTCAAAATTGTTATGTATCGGGGTGCCGGTAAACAACACCCTTTTCTCTTGCTCAATCTTCATCCTTGGATTCTTTTTCACTAAAGCCAATATTCGCTCTGTTTGCCAGTACGGTTGAGTTGACGCTTGAAATGCCGACAGAATTATCGTCCATGATCAGCATAGAACGGGTTTCCTTGGCGGAGGTGCTGTCACACACTTCCTTATCTGTTCTCGTCATACCGTGCTTGGCAAGCTCGCGGCGTACCTTTTCGGCATCAGCGCCAACGATGAATTTGATCTTGTCGGCGTTCACAAACGCCTTGTTGCCAATATTGATGAACACACCTTATTCCTCCTTTCCTTTCTTTTTGAAGCAGCAAACGGGCTCATCGGATGTCATATCGTAATAGTACGTAATATGACCTTTGGCAAAATCCGTTATACTATATAGATAAACCTTCACACCGGATGCAGCAAGAACGTGCCTGCCTCTGGTTTTGATCCATTTATCTACCTGATCCTTTAATTTGTTTGTGACCTTATCTCTGTTCTGTCCGATAATAATAACGTTTCGAAAAGCGACCAATTTGTTGCACTTGGCGTTGAAATCCGCCTGATTGTGGTTGCCGCACTCTACTTCGAAGCAGTTGCGGCCTCCGTCAAAATATCCAATCACGTCGGGGATGATGGCACTGCCATCAGAAAGCGGTATCCGATTTTTCTTTCGATTGGTGGAAACCTCTTTGTACACGCCCTTTTTCGTCAGGATTGTTGCCGCGTCCTTGACCATATAGCCGTGTAGCAAGCTTGAGTGTTCCTGCATAAGGATTTCGTGTTCTTGCGTTGGCGGTTCTTTCCGA
>JAZNDF010000154.1:0-16337 GCA_045587925.1 Faecousia sp. | reverse complement strand
AAATGCGCAAAATCTACGGTAGAATATGTAGGGGCGATTATTAATCGCCCGCGGGCGGTCAATGACCGCCCCTACATCCGCAGGATGTAGACAATTGCATAGTTTTAGGGCGCATTGCAGTATTTTGCAACGCGCCCTTTTGGTGAATGCTGAATGCTTAATGCTGAATAACCGCCTCTACAGACAAATTATTATCCTTTCTTTTTCAGAAGCAGGACTGCCGCGCCGGCGCCGGTACCCAGCGCCACCACTGCCACCACACCGATCATCCACCAGGAGATCCCGTCATCGGAGGGCTCCGGGTCTTTTTCGGCTTGCCCTGTGGTTTGCACAGGCATTGTGGTGGGAGCAGAATCTTCCGCGAAAGCATCCGTTGCTTCCGGCTCTGTGGCTTCGGTTTCCGGCTGGGTCTGGGCGGTGGTTTCCGTGGGATTTTCGGCAGGAGCGTTTACCACCAGCTTAAATACGCCGTAATCCTCGCCGCCGGCACCTGCGGCACATACCGCAAATTCATAGGTACCGGGGGTCTTGGGAACACCGCTGAGCTTGCCGTCGGCGCTCAGGGTCAGGCCGGTTTTTTCAAAGTCATTGCCGGCGCCGGGGTTATAGGAAACGGCAATTGTGGCATCGGCTCCCGTAAATGCGATGGTGGCACTGTAGCTTTCCCCAGCCACCGCCTCCGGCAGTGTTTCTGTGGTAATGACAGTTTCTTCCACAGGCGGCGCAGTGGGGGCAGTCACTGTTACCGGGAGCACTGAGCTGTAGGCTCTGCCGCCGTTCGTTTCAGTAACACAGCACACATAGTACCGTGTGCCGATTTCTTTCGTACTGCAAAGGAGAAAATCACATTCCTCTCCATCAATGGCACGAATGTCCTGCAGCTTTCCGGTGGAGGTCTCATACCACTGGAAGGACAGCTGACCGCCGCTTTGTGTTTTGGCAACACAGCGCACCTCTGCTTCTGCGCCCTGATTGACAGTTAAGGAAGGGGGCATTTGCAAAATTTCCGGAGGCAATACATCGCCCTGAACCGTAATGATCGCCCGGGCACTGGTCACATCGTAATGACCGTCCTCGATCACACACCAGATCTCTGCACCGTTCAGACCGGCTTCAATGCCGCCAAAGAACCAGCTGAAGGTGTTGGGACCTTCTTCCATAGGCCCGTAGGTCTCGCCTGCATAGCTTTCCCAAGGCTCGATACCGTTGCTGTTGTCGGAAAGATTGTAGGTTTTTCCCTCATATTCCAGATACCAGGTGGCGTGCAAATTGGTTCCGGTGAGCTTTACGGTATAAACCGCAACGCCGTATTGGGGATAGGTGTAGTTCTGGGGCTGCAGGGTGATTTGGGGCTCGGCAGGTGCGGCCAGAGCAGGGATCACCAGCAGACCGCACAGTATAACCACCAGAAGAAGACTACTGATTTTCTTCATATCCGTTCTCCTTTTTCTTTTTCAAAATGATCACCGTAGCGGTAAAGGCATTGACCGGCAGGCAAACCGGCAGCATTGCCGCGGCAAGCAGCAGTGCAAATACCTTTTTCATAGAAATCACCTTTTTTATCTCTTTAATTGATGATGTCTGCTCCGCAATCGGTACAGGTGACTTCACCTTCTGGAATGTTATGCGGTGCCTCCTCTTCTGCACCGCAGACACTGCAGGTATGGCTGTGGACACGGCCTGTTTTGTGCAGCCATTCCGACCAGGTGTGACCGGTGGCAAGGATATCAATTATGAAACCGGCACCGCAACGCTTGCAGGAGGAGGTTTTCTGACCGTCTGTAGTGCAGGTGGCAGGTGTTTCGTGCCAATCCCTCAGATCGTGACCCGGTGCGGGGACGGTTTCTGTTTTGGTTTCACCGCAGCTGCACTTGAAAGTCTTTACACGGTCCAAAGTGCAATCTATGTGGCTGGGACCGGGCTGTTCTATAAAGCTGTGGGCGTGCTGTGTGGCGACGGGGGTGGAGGGCTCGGTTGCCGGCTCGGTTTCAGGCGTGGTGGTGGGCTCTGTTTCAGCGATTTCGCCGTATAAGGCGTGGGACCAGGCCTCCACACGGCCGTCTTCGTGATCGGCTATACTGCCGGTGCCGTCATAGGTACCGCCGGGGAAATCCATAGTCACTTCAATGTCATCGAGCGTAATGCCGTGATCGAGATAATAATAAACATTCAGACGGACAATGGCATTTTCGGGAATGATGTCTGTGGGCTCCAGATCCCGCATACCCTCGGAGCTGTGGACAGTTGCGCCAATTCTGGCCTCAACCGGCTGTTCGTTTACAGTGACTGCTACCCGGATCTGCTCTACGGTCATACCGGGGGCAAATTCCAGAACCTGAATGTTTACAGGATGGAGGGCAGGGGCCTCCGGATCTTCGCCGTATAAGGCGTGGGACCAGGCTTCCACATTGCCATCGTCATCATAGCTGATACTGCCGGTGCCGTCGTATTCACCGCCGTCACATTCCATTGTTACATTGATCTGATCCACATCATAGCCTTCGGGGAGAGAATAGTACACATTCAGGCGAACACAAACAGGATCGCCCACCGGCTCGTCATCTTCCATATCCCAATAGCCGTCCCAGACGAAGCCCGTCAGTGTTACCCGACAGGGAACCGGCTCATTATCAATGGTCACTTCCACCAAAATGTCCTTTGCGGTCATACCCGGCTCAATTTTGCCGGCAGTAATATGTACCTCCTTGATACCGCTGGAAGTATCTTCCAGCGCAGGGCAGGCGCATAGAGAAAGACTTAGCACCATAACCAGCAAAATCGCGAGTATCTTTTTCATTTTAATTCCTCCTTATATTATGAAAACATTTCTTCCAATGCGGGGTAACCCGGTGCATACATACCGTCGCCGTAGTCGGTGATCTCCAGACGGTAAGCGTTCCCGTCCTCATCCAAAAAGTCCAGATAGCTGTAAAGATCCGAACGGAAGGGCCTCAGCTGCTGACCGGCATATACGGTAGATGTGCCGTTATGGGCAGTGGCCTCCGTTACGGTGGTGTTACGCAGCTCCACATCGCAGCCCAGCACCAGGGGGCGGCAGAAAAGGCCGTAGCCCTCTTGCAGTTGGGGCATACCGTCCGGGTCCAGCTTATACCAGCCCCAGGGCTGAAGCATAAAATTACCGGGATAGGCCACATCGTTGATACATATAGTAATGCGGTCCGGGTTCATGGAAGTGTTAACCTGGATGGCTTGTTCGGCGGTGCATAGTTCAATAAAGCCCTCCGGGGTCAACTCATAAATTTTCGATGCGGAGGAAATGTCCCCTGCAGGTAAGGTCATATACAGGAAATACCGCTGGCCGTCATAAAACAGATAGCAATCCGGCCGGTAGCCGCAGAGTGTTTCGGAAATGGTTTTATCTCCCACAAATGCGGTCCAGGTGCCGTTAAAGTCATCTGTCAACGCCCACTGCAGCCGGAAATCCATATCCTGCCCCAAGGCAAACACCTTGTCGTAGGCAGGCTTGATCATCCAGCGGTCCGGCGCACCGGCATACTGGGGATTAACAAAGCCGTCATAGGGGATATGGAGCTGCACCGGTTCGTCGCACAGCACCCCCGGCTCTCCATAAAACAGCACCCCTGTGGGGGTCAGGGTAAAGCTGAAGCCTGTGCCATTTTGCTCCAGCGCCCAGGCTATCTGCTCCGAATAAATATTTTCTTCGGGATAGGCATCCTTCAGGGCATCGGCAAGGGTCTGCGCCAGCTGATCGGGCCGGGCAAACACATCCCTGTAGGTCAGCTCTTTGCCGGTTTGGGTGTCGTAGGTAAAGCCCCGGCCTTGCACAAAGTCCGCGTCAGCGGAAAGCTCCTCGTAGAAGCTGACGATCCGGGTGTCGTTGCGGAGAATGTACACCTGGGCGCTCAGGTCACCGGCGGCTGTGTTATCTGCCAGTGTCTGCAAACGGGCCAGAACATCCGCATTATAATCGGTCAGCGCCTTTTCCATATCCGGCAGGACTTCCGGACGGATGACCCGTCCTGTCATATCCTCATAGCCCAGCTCCAGTACCGGATATTCCATATAGTAGAAAACATCCTCCCGGCTTTGCACCTCCATTTGGGGAAATACTGCCAGATCCACCGTTTGGGACGGCGGTACATCCGGCACAGGTGCCTGGGTGGGCTGAGTTGTCGCCGGGGTAGAAGTCTGGGGCACTTCCGGCGTATCTGTGCTGCAGCCTGCCATCAGTGTCAAAATAATGGCAATCACCAAAACCCATACACACTTTTTCATTGTGCTTCACATCCTTTCATAAAACAAAAATACCCCACTGCGGCTCTACCGGTGCTGGCGCAGGGTAAAACACGAAGCGAGGCCGACTTTTGATTTCTTGACTGAGGGTCGGTTGTATGGTAAAATGTTTGGGGCAAACTGTGTGTTCGTTGGCGCGTAGACACAGAACATAATACGAAGTATTATGGGGATACCCCGTTTTGATACATTCCGCGGCAAGTTCTATATCCGCCTTCGGTAACTTGCAATTATATTTTAATGTGCGCTCGTCTCCAAGTCACCACACTTACCCCGGTAAAAAGTGTGGGAACAGGACTTTTTTTATAAAAAGTGTGGGATAAAGTGTGGGAACATAATGTGAAGGAGTGGTTTTTTATGAGGAGAACCCTTGCGAAGCTCTCCCCATTGCTCCTGTGGCTGTTTTTGCTCACAGGCTGCAGCACCATCGGCCAGAAGGCCGCCAGTATGTCTATGATCTACTGCGTGGCGGCAGTGCTTTCGTTGGTGCTTCTGATCGTGTATTGCTGTATCGTAAAAAAGAAGGATGTGTGGTACCTGCTGCTGTTTTCCTCCATTATGGTGGTAAACATCGGCTATTTTGCCCTGGCTGTTTCCGGCAGTCTGGAGGGGGCGTTAATGGCAAACCGGGTGTCGTATTTAGGCTCGGTGTTCCTGCCGCTTTCTATGTGGATGATCATTATCAATGCCACCCATATCCGCCGTCCCAAGTGGCTGCCCGGCGGGCTTTTGGGTCTGGCAGCGGTGATGTTTCTCATCGCCGCCAGCCCCGGATATTTGCCCATTTATTATAAGTCAGTTGATTTTGCTGTGGTAGATGGGGTAGCGACGCTTATTAAGGACTACGGTCCTTTGCACAGCCTGTATCTGGTGTATCTGGTGGGCTACTTTGGCGCGATGGTCACCGCCATCGTCTATGCCACGGTGAAGGATAAGATCGACTCTCTGGCATACGCAGTGATCATTGCCATTGCGGTGTTTGTAAATCTGGGCGTGTGGCTGATCGAGCAGCTGGTGGATATGAAATTTGAGGTTTTGTCCATCTCCTATATCATCAGCGAATGCTTCCTGCTGGGTCTGCACATTATGATGGCTGAGGCGGAACGGGCAAAACAGGCGGAATTACCCAAGGAAGCCCCGGTGCCCCCGGCACCCCTGACGGCACAGGATGCAGAAATGCTGGCGCTGTTCTCCCGCGGCCTTGCCAGGCTGACACCCAAGGAACAGGCACTGTATGAATGCTATATCGCGGAGCTGACCACCGATGTGATTATGCAGAAGCTGAACATTAAGGAAAACACCCTGAAATTCCATAATAAAAACCTGTACGGCAAGCTGGGCGTCAAGTCCCGCAAACAGCTGATGGACTGCTATAAAAAGCTGCAATAAGCAGTTGCCCAAGGTGAAAAATGTTTTAGGAGGTGCTCGAAACCGAGCACCTCCTGTATTGGTTATCGGGAAGAAACCCCACGATCACCATAATGTAGGGGCTTTTCAATTGCTCGTCCGCCAAAGCCTCCCCTTGTAGGGGACTTTTGACCCCGGCGTCCCTTGATTAATGCTTAATGCTTAATTCTTAATGCTTAATGATCCATCGTAGGGGACGGGTTTCCCGTCCCGCCACCCATCCAAAAATGTAGGGGAGGCTATTGCCTCCCGCCACAAAAGGCTCCCCTCTGAGGAGAGCCTTTTGTGTCGGGACTTTCCAAAAATCCAAATACTGTACGGTAGCGATATTTCGACTGCGTCGAAGTGATATTTTCACTTCGTGAAAGCGATATTGAAACTTGCGTTTCAGCGATATTATATTCGCCTTTTGGGTCGATGTGGGCATCGCCCCCTACTGCCCGCAGGCAATATAATATGCAAAGCAAATATAACTGGCATAGCCAATATAACTCGCCGAAAGGCGAATATAGCTGCAAAAGACCTCATTCTTTCGAATGAGATCTTTTGCCTGGGGTGGGTGATGGGATTCGTTTGCATTTTACATCCCGCAAGTGTGCGGAATGTAAAATTAAGGTTCGCCGCCATATAAACTGGCGGCAGCAACGCTCGTCCGCGTTGCATTTAGATTATTCGAACCCCATCACTTCGTTCACCCCATAAAAAAAAGAGTAGCTTTTGCTACTCTCTTTTTTATGGGGTGGGTGATGGGATTCGAACCCACGAATACCGGAACCACAATCCGGGGCCTTAACCGCTTGGCGACACCCACCATATTTGAAGTTAGAAGTAAGAGTTAAGAGTGAAAAAGTATTTTAATCAGTCGGCTTCGCCGACACATTACTTATTCACTATTCACTATTACCTATTACTTACTGCCGAAGGCAGCACTGGCACGCCAGGAGGGACTCGTTTGCATCTGCTGACGCAGATAAAGGTTCGCCGCCGTCCAGCCGTCGGCGGAAACGCTCGTCCGCGTTGCATTTAGATTGTTCGAGTCCTAAGAAGCTTCTGAAAAACCGTAAGCCTTGCGTCCTCTTGGTTGCGTACCTAAAAATGGCACGCCAGGAGGGACTCGAACCCCCGACCTACTGCTTAGAAGGCAGTTGCTCTATCCAGCTGAGCTACTGGCGTATTTGCAGTGGAGCGGGTGACGGGAATCGGACCCGCGTATCCAGCTTGGAAGGCTGGTGTTCTACCATTGAACTACACCCGCAAATCCTTGCATCCTGGCTTGTTCAGCTAAGAGATTTTAGCATAGTTTTTCACCAATGTCAAGGCTTATTCCCAGAATTTCCGGGATTTTTTTATAGATCACATCTGCGACCGCCCCATCTGCACAGGGACACACATTGGGAAACTTCTCCGCGACCACGCCGTCAGCAGGACAAAAGGCATAATCTGCCCCCTCCAGCATCGTCAGGTCGTTTTCTGCATCCCCTACGCAAACCAGGAGCTTCCGACCCAGCTGGGCCTGCAGGACCCTTGCCGCCTGGAGCTTACTGACGCCCTTGGCGTGGACATCGATGATTCGGGGCGCCGCCCGGAACACCTCTACCTTACCTGCGTACAGCTTTTTTATGGTCTCCTCCGCCCGATCCATCAGTGCCAGCTCCTCCTCCGTTCCGGAGAAAAGCTGTGCTACGGACCCCTCCGGTGTCTTCCCGAAAAGGGCAAACTTTATAAAGGGGCCGTAGTCCTCTCCCCGGACAGCCGGCTGGTGAAGCCAGTCCATACTGTCGTAAAAGTTTTCGAAATCCGAATTGGCATCCACCAGATAGTGATTTTTCACACCCTGGATCTCCAAATTCAGCTCCGGAAACAGCCGGCGCATCTCGTCGAGGGTGTCCCACATATCCAGGTCGATGGGGCGGATGTTGATCAGCTCCCCGTTGTGGTAAGCGGCACTGCCGTTGTACAGCAGAAAAGGGGCATTTACCGGGATCACATCAAAATATTTCCGGAAGGTATTGGTGCTTCTTCCGGTGTTCATCGTAAATGCACCGCCGTTTTGTATAAAAAAGCGGATGGCATCCAGATTTCGCTGGGGGATGGTGGAATCCGGAGCGGTGATCGTCCGGTCAAAATCCACCGTCAGTAAAATATCAGAAAACATAGCCATATTATCACAATCCAAGGAAGTTACTTCCATCTTCTCTTACCAGATTTTTGTAGCGGTGATAAATGTTTACATACTTCAGGGCATTGAACCGGGGACTGCCCTTAAACTGGTAGATCCGGTCGTTGTGGTAAATGTTCAGCTTGTTACGGCCCAGCACTACGACTGCATATACATCCTCAAAGGGAAGGACGGTCTCAGTTTCCAGACCTTCATCAAGCACAACGCGGTTTCCGTACAGGGAAAGGCGGATGCTCTTTTGCAGAGGAATTTTCTTCTTGAATACCAAGACCTCCCAAGCCCTTGCCTCATCCCGATACAAAGGCTCGTTTGTAAAGTCTGTCACCGGAAAGTGGTTTACATAATCATACTGATGCTCGTACCAGTCTGCCACAAAACGGAAGGGGAAGTCCCAGTTCACGCCCTCCAATTCCTTTGTGGGCAGGTGACGGACCTGCTTTCCGCACTTCTTGCAGGTGATCAGATCGCCCTTGCTTTCAAATTCGCTCAGGCCGCAATCGGGACAAACATAAATGGCCCGTTCCAGATATTGTGCCTGGTTTTTTGTTTTGAATTCACCGCTGACGCAGTTTTCGTCCACCTGGAGCTCCTTGCGGATCACTTCATACAGCTCCTCGTTGGTCATTGCCTGATATTCTTCCGGCTCAATGACCCGGCTGACGCCGGCGTGGATCTTACCCTTACGGAAGCCATCGCACCAACGGGGCTGGATGCCGTAACCGCCCTCGATCCGATACAGGGCGATGGGCAGTTTCATTTTCTTTGCCAGCGCCGCCACCGCGGGATTGATGTACACAGTTTTGCCGTGATAGGTACGGTTCCCCTCCGGTGCCATAGCAATGGAGCCGCCCTCCCGTGCCACACGCAGGCAATTGAGAACCGCCTGAGGGTCGGTGGTCTGCTTCCGGATGGGGATGGGTGCCACCGCGTATGCCAGCAGCTTGGAGATCCAGCCAAGGGAGAAAATATCCTCGGTGGAGATATAGTAGATCGGCTTGGGGAAGGACATTCCCACAAAGAACTGGTCATAAGCGGTCTGGTGATTGAACAGCACCAGATAGGGCCGCTTCTTCTGCTGGGGGAATTTGTCAATTTTGATGTGCAGCTTTAAGCGCACAAAGGGGCCTATCAGCCAGCGCGCCACCCGGGTGATGACCTTGTGGCGGTATTTCATCCATTTTTTTCTGTTTTTCTTTTTCTGCATAATTTAGTCTCCGTTCACGCGGTCTTCTATTCGGGTAAGGGAATAAGCCATTGCCTGATAGGTCGCCTCTGAAACCTTGTCCAGATAGCCTTCCTCATAAGCTTCCATAGCTTGCTGGGTCCGCACCACCTTCACCGGCTTTCCCTCTTGGGTGACGGTGAAAATAGGTGTGTAATCAAAGCCTGTTACTTTCGTTTCGCCGGTTTCGTTGTTTTTGGTGATCTCCAAATTCAACACCACAGAATACTCCGAGCCGGACCGGGCGGCATCCCCGAAAAAGTCTCCCAGAGAATAGGCAACAAAGGTGCCCTTTTCCGGGTCAAATTCCATCTTCTGAACATAATGGGAATGGGTACCTACGATCACATCCACGCCCTTTTCCTGCATAAGGGATACGATCTTCTTCTGACTGGAGCTGATGGTGTCGTTAAATTCACTGCCCCAGTGGAGCATAGCGATCACCACATCCGGCTTTTCCTGCTGGATACCGTCCAGAATTCGGGAGATGCCCTCTGTGTCGATCTCCTGATAGGTGCTGTCGTAGTCCTTATACAGGACATTGACACAGCCGGTGCCGTCTGCCGGCAGAGCCAGGCCGTCCATACCCTTTGTGAAGGCGGTGATCGCCACCCGGACGCCGTTGACCTGATGGATGACATAGCCCTTTGCGATCTTTGCCACTTCCTGATTGGCGTACGCGCCCAAAGGTTCCATACCTGCGGCACGGACGGAATTGACCGTTTCCTCCAGTCCGGAAAGACCCCGGCTGATGGAATAGGAATTGGCGACCTGCAAATAGTCCACGCCGGCTTTATCCAGCGCCTTTGCTAATGTGGCGGGTGCAGAGTCTGCCCCGTAGGGCGCACCGCAAAGGTTGCCCTCGAAGTTCAGCGCGGTAATATCTCCTTCCGCCAGCAAGGGGAGCACATCCATAAACACATCCGTGTAATCGTATTCTCCGCCGCCGGCCTCCACCACCCCGTCGGTGATGTTCAGGTCACCTGCCGCAACAAAGCGGATGGTAGTCTCCGGGGGCTGGGTAGGCTCCGTGGAGGCAGCTTCCTGCACAGTCTGCTCCGTTTGCTCCGCTTGAGAAGGCTCCGTGGGCGCCTGACCCTTTTTTGACAGGGAAAGGATCAGGATCAAACAGACAGCCAGCACCACAGCGGCCACGCCTAAGCCTATAAAAAGCTTTCGTCGTTGGGCAGCCTGCTGTGCCCGCCGGTCATCGTGTGCCTTGCGTCTTTTTTTCAGTTCTTCCGGGTCTAAAGCCATACTGCCCCTCCTTTTAATCACATTCTGTACTATTTTACACCATTTCCGGAAATTGCACAACCCCTGATTTTCGGAAAATCTACGGCTATACAAAACCGTTTTTTTGTTTTATAATGAAAAGCGGTGATCAAAATGAAAATAGGCTTTTACACCCTTGGGTGCAAAGTAAATCAATATGAAACACAGGCGATGGAGCAGCTGCTTAAGGAAAAGGGCCACAGGGTCGGCACATTCCAGGAGGCCTGTGACGGCTATATTATCAATACCTGCTCTGTGACCGCGGTGGCGGACAAGAAAAACAGGGCGGTGATCCGCCGCTGCCGGCGGGACAATCCGGAGGCTGTTATCGGCGTGTGCGGGTGCTATCCCCAGCACGCGGCGAAGGCGCTGGAGGGTCTGGGCGTGGATGTGATCGGCGGCAGTGCCCGCCGGGAGGAATTTCTGGAGCAGATGCTTGCGGCGCTGGCAAAGGAAGAGCCGGAAAGCACATTGGATATAGCCCTTCGCCGCAGAACCTTTGAGGTCCTGCCTGCAGGCGGCTTGTCCGGGCGGACCCGTGCAATGCTGAAGGTGCAGGACGGCTGTGTGAATTTTTGCACCTACTGCATCATTCCCTACACCCGCGGTCCTGTCCGTTCCGCGCCCCTGGAGCTGGCGCTGGAGCAGGCAAAGGCACTGGAAGCACAGGGCTATCGGGAGCTGGTGGTCACCGGCATCGAGATCGCGTCCTGGGGCGCAGATCTGCCGGGGAAGCCGAAGCTGAGCCTTCTGATCAAGGAGCTGTGCACACATCTTCCCAATATGCGGGTGCGTCTGGGCTCTCTGGAGCCCCGGACCGTTACGGAGGAATTTTGCCGGGAGCTTTCCTGCTTTTCCAATTTGTGCCCCCAGTTTCACCTGTCAATGCAGTCCGGCTGTGACGGGGTCCTTGCCCGGATGGGGCGTAAGTATACGACTGCCCGGTATCTGGAAAGTGTGACGCTTTTGAAAAAATATTTCCCAGGCTGTGCGGTCACCACCGATATGATCGTGGCATTCCCCGGAGAAACGGAGGAAGAATTTGCGGAAAGTCTGACATTTATCCGCAAGTGTGCCTTTGCGGATATGCATATTTTCCCCTATTCCCGCCGCCCCGGCACACCGGCAGACAAAATGCCCGGTCAGCTTCCCAATGCCGTCAAGGAGGACAGAAGCCGCCGCGCCATTACGGTGGCGGAGGAAATGAGCGGGGACTATCGGAAAAATCTGGTGGGAACAAGCCAGCAGGTCCTTTTTGAGGAGGCGGACGGCGCTTACGATACCGGTCACGCACCCAATTATATAAAGGTATATGTGCCTTCGGAGGGCTTGCGCAATCAGGTCAAGGCCGTGCAGATCACCGGCGTTTTCAAAGACGGCTTGCTGGGCGAAATTAAAAAATAATGACAAATGAAAAAAAGTGTGATATACTATACAGAACGACTATGAAAAAAGGAGGCGTTTGCCTTGAAATATTGGCGGGGATACTTGGTCGCGGCCATCGTCGCGGCGTGCACCTGGGCACTTGCGGCCTTTGCAAAGGGTCACAGCGCCCTTGTGGATATGGTGTACCCTTATGTAAGCCGAATGATCCAGGATTATTTGGCAAACTGGAGCTCCGGCGTGAGCTTTTGCGTGTGGCAGGTTTTGCTGCTGGTGCTGATCGTGCTGGCACTGGTGACGGTGGTGCTGATGATCGTGCTGAAATGGAATCCGGTCCAGTGGGGCGGATGGATCTTGGCAGTGATCTGCTTCGTTGGTCTGATCAACACTGCGATTTATGGCCTGAACAAGCACAGCGGCTCTTTGGCAGAGGACATCCGTCTGGAAAATGTAGAGTATAAATATGCGATCAGCGAGCTGGAGGCGGCGGCCATCTTCTACCGGGAAAAGGCAAATCAGCTGGCAGAGCAGGTCAAGCGGGACGAAAACGGGGATGTAAGCTATCCCTCCTTCGAAGAGCTTGCCACTCAGGCGGCGGATGGCTTCGAGGTTTTGACATACGAACAGTACCACGCGGTTTTTGCCGGCTCTACCATCCCGGTCAAGGAGCTGGGCTGGAGCAAGCGCTATACTGCCAGAGGCATTACCGGAAAGACCGTGGCGCTGACCGGTGAAGCGGCAGTCAACCCCCAGACACCGGCGGTGATTATGCCCTATGCTATGTGTCAGGAAATGGCCCGCAGAATGTGCATTGCCACCGATCAGGACTCTGCCTTTGCGGCATTTCTGGCCTGTGATGCCAATTCTTCCGTAGAATTTCAGTATGCGGCTTATTTGATGGCGTATCGCCAGTGCTATGGAGCGATGGAGGCCGTTGCCCAGACCTCTCAGGAATTTTCTGTGTACAATCTGGAAAGCGGTGTCAGCGCAAAGCTGCAGCACGATCTGGATGTGTGCTCCGAATTTTTCGGCAAGAAAGAAAAGAACAAGGATGATGCCTGCGATCTGCTGGTGATCTGGCACATTGAGCAATATGTTCTGCCTCTGCAGCAGGAAGAGGAGGTCGCTCCCTTCGATCCCTTTGATGAAGCGGCAGTAAATTTGGCAGGCGCATAATGGCTATGGAAAAAATGCAGGAGACATTGGCGGCAGGCCTTCCCGGATTGGGAATTGCCTTGCCGGAAAATATCCAAAGAGATCTGTGCCGGTTCGGGCAGGCTGTGGTGGAGCAAAATCAGGTAATGAACCTGACGGCGATCACCCAGCCGGAGCAGGTGGCAAAGCTTCATTTGCTGGACAGCCTTTCCCTGCTGACATTGGAAGATCTGAAACATAAAAAAATGATCGATGTGGGCTGTGGCGCAGGCTTTCCCGGTGTGCCGGTGAAGATCGCCTGTCCCCAGGTACAGCTGACACTGCTGGACTCTCTGGGCAAACGGATGAACTGGCTGTCGGAGATCCTGCCTGCACTGGGCGTGGAGGCAGAATGTGTCACCGGCAGAGCAGAGGAAGTGGTGGCCCAGCGGCGGGAGCAGTATGACGTTGCCACCAGCCGTGCCGTTGCCAGACTGAATATCCTTCTGGAGCTGACCGCCCCTTATGTAAAGGTGGGGGGCAAGGTCCTGGCAATGAAGGGAACAGCGGCACAGGAAGAGCTGGAGGAAGCCAAAAACGCCATTAAGCGGCTGGGCCTGAAGCTTCAGAAGGTCGTGGAATTTCCCGTGGACGGCACAGCCCATACGGTGATCGTGCTGAAAAAGGTGGCACCCACACCTGCCCAGTACCCCCGCAGATACGCAAAGATCAAACAATCACCACTATAAAATAAGTTAACAGTTGACAATTGACAGTTGATAGTTATTGTTTCCTTAACTGTCAACTGTCCACCGACAACTGTCAACTTCACAAGACAGTTCGTAACCATCCTGTCTCAAAACAAAACTACGGAGGAAAGGATGGGCGCAGTGCGCCCGTTTTTTATGCTATGAACAAGAAAACCAAAATGCTTACCCACGGCGCAGTGATCGCCGCACTGTATGTGGCGCTGACCTATCTGCAGAATTTTCTCTTGCCCGGCACAACATCTGCGGTGATCCAGTTCCGGGCATCCGAGGCACTGTGCGTGCTGGCGTTTTTCACTCCGGCGGCGATCCCTGGTCTGACCGTTGGCTGTCTACTGTTTAACATCAGCAACACAGGGACGATGCTGCTGGATGTGGTGCTGGGAACCCTTGCCACTCTGCTGGCGGTGAGCGGTATGTACCTGACCCGCAGGATCACCGTAAAGGGCTATCCCTTGCCGGGAATGCTCCTGCCTGCGGTTTTTAACGGCCTGCTGATCGGCTGGGAGCTCGACTATTATTTCGGCGGCGGCTTCTGGCTCAATGGCGCGTTTGTTGCCGCGGGTGAAGGGGCAGTCCTGCTGACCCTGGGAAGTCTGTTATATTATATAATGAAAAACCGGGGTCTTGCCCGGAGGCTTTATAAGTAGTATAATAAGGAAAACAGTGAAAAAGAGGTAACACCTATGGACAAAAGAGATTACCCGGCAAATTATATGGAGATATCCACGGAGAATTTGCGGGATAACGCCAGGACTGTGGCGCAGGCTGTGGGCGTGCCGGTGATCGGCGTGGTGAAATTTGACGGCTACGGCGTCTCCCTGGAAGCGGCGGCGAAGGCGTGGCAGAGTGCAGGCGTAAATGTGTTTGCCGTATCCGAAAGCTGGGAGGCACTGAAGCTGCGGCAGCTGGGCTTTACAGAGGATATTTTACTGCTGGCACCGGTGTCCGATGGGGAGACGGTAAAGACCCTTTTGGATAACGGCATTATTCTCACAGTGTCCGATTTGGAAAACGCCCGCTTCTATTTGAAATACAAGCAGGAAAATTCCCTCCGGGTCCACATTAAGGTGGATACAGGTATGGGCCGTTTCGGCATCCGCTGGACGGACGCACAGCAGCTTACACAGGTGTACGCCCTGGAGGGGCTGCAGGTCGAGGGCATTTTCTCCCATTTTGGAAAATCCTTCGAAAAGGAATACAAGCTGACAAAGCTGCAGCTGGACCGGTTTTTCCGGGCGGTACAGGCGGTGGCGGATGCAGGCTTTACGCCGGGTGTGCGCCACATTGCCAACAGCTGTGCGGCCCTTCGCTTCCCGGAAACCCGCCTGGATGCGGTGCGGGTGGGCTCGGCGCTGGTGGGCGCATTGATCGCGCCGGTGCCGGTGAAGCTCAAGCCGGTGCATACCTGCAAGGCGCAGGTGGTGGCCCTGAAGCCTCTGCAGAAGGGGGATACGATGGGCTACGCCTCGGTCTGCAAGGCAAAAAAGGATATGACCGCCGCAGTGGTGGCCATCGGACAGAGCCACGGTTTTGGAATGACCGGCAAGCCGGACCCCTATCCTTTGCGGGACCTGCTGGTTTACCTGCGGGATCTGCTGCGGGGCTATAAAAAACAGCCCATTGCCAAAATGGAGATCAGGCACCTGCCCCTGGTGGGCAGAGTGGGCAGTCAGTATACATTGTTTGACGCCACCGGCACGGATGTAAAGCCCGGAGACTATGTGACCGTCCCGGTGAATTTGCTCCAATACACCGGCAAAAGAGAATATATATAATATTTAATGTATATTTTTGCCAAAGCCGGGCATACTGATCTGCAGGGAGGCGATGGTATGAAATTGCGGGATGTGATGACATCTCCGGCGATCCACATCGGTGCAGAGGAGTCTGTGGAGGTGGCGGCAAGGCAGCTGGCACATTATAATATAGGCGCAATGCCTGTGTGCGACGAAAAGGGGAATTTGTGCGGTGTGGTCACGGACCGGGATCTGGTGACCCGATGCCTGGCGGCAAACCGTTCTCCTGCCGGCACCACCGTCCGTCAGATTATGTCCGGGCAGGTGATCACAGCCGATACCCGTATGGAGGCATCGGAAGCGGCGCGCCTGATGGGAAGGAAGCAGATCCGCCGTCTGCCTGTTACAGACGGAGGGAAGCTGTGCGGAATGGTGAGCCTGGGAGACCTGGCAAAATGGGAAGAAAGTGCCCCGGATGCGGCGGATGCACTGACGGATATTTCCGGGAATTTGACTGCAGAATAGAGCACTGAAAAAATTTTTAAAAAAATTGAAAAAAGTTCTTGACAAAGCCTGATCTATATGATAACATAGGCAAGCTGTCCGATGAACGGGCAACCGGGAGGCAGCACACTGTACCTTGTAAATTGAATAACGCAAAGACGAACTATAACACCTTGGACAATTTATTAAAATGGATTGTTTAAGATTATTCGTGTACGAATAAAAAACAGCCAACGAAAATTCTTGAGTAAAATTTGCTAGACAGATTTATCAAAGAATACGATTTGTAGGGAACGGGAGACCGTTCCGTATAGATACAATTTTTTGAGAGTTTGATCCTGGCTCAGGACGAACGCTGGCGGCGTGCCTAACACATGCAAGTCGAACGGGACTTAGCGGAATGCGACTTCGGTCAAAGGAAACTAAGTTTAGTGGCGAACGGGTGAGTAACG
>JAZNDF010000153.1:0-1992 GCA_045587925.1 Faecousia sp. | reverse complement strand
CGGTGTAGTCTGTGATGACATCACTTAATGGAGGATTTTGCGACCCTAAGATGGTTTCCGTCATGCTCAGTGCGTTATCTATAACTTTCGCAAAAACAGCTCGCACATCAAAATGGTAGTGGACATTGGTGTTCCCTCCGTTTCAGTCGTTCCATGTGACTAACAAAAAGTTTATTATTTAGAGGTGAAAAAGGGCAGTTCTCTCGAGAAGATCCTCGAAAAAACTGCCCAAAACGCTCTGTGATTAAGTTCAAGTCCGGTCGAACACCCCTCTGACTGGGGTGGGTATCTATTTTTTTGCTTGAAAATTCAGGGACGAAAAAACCCTGAAACCACAACGGTTTCTGGGTTTTTTCGTACCCGGATGAGCAAGTGGGATAAATAGATACCTACCCCCGTCAGCGAGGTGTTCGACCGGATTTGAACTTAATTACAGAGCGTTTTGGGCAGATTTTTCGAGATTTTCTCGAGAGATCTGCCCATTTTATTCCCTTAATTGTGAATTTTTTGTAAACAACGAGGTTTTTACTAAAATGTAGTAAAAACCTCGTTCGTTGTCTTTCGAGAAAAGGAGGTGCGTAATCTAACCTGGGTGTTTACATCAATCCCATACACCATATGACAACCAGTGCCGTCAATGTGACCAGAGTGTCAATTGTGACGCCGTAGAACATAGGCTTCAGTCCGGCTTTCTTGAAATCAGTAATGCTGGTGCTCAGGCCGATGGCAGCCAGTGCGGTGACCATCAGGAATTTGCTGGCGGTTTTCATGACGCCGGACACAGCGACAGGAATGAAACCGATGCTGTTTGCGATAGCGAGCAGCAGAAATCCGCCAATGAACCATGGAATGATTTTCATCATGTTCACTTTCTTGCCATCCCCGGTGGCTTGCATTTCTTTCTTTTTCATGCGAACACCGATCCAGGCAAATACCAGCACAGTGGGAATGATGGCAATGGTTCGGGTCAGCTTGACCATGGTGGCGAAATCGCCGGCAGCTTCGGAAAACGCATAGCCGGAAGCCACCACACTGGCGGTGTCGTTCACGGAAGTACCTGCCCAAATGCCGTAGGCAATGTCGGACATACCCAATGCCTTGCCCATCAGGGGATACAGCGCGATCATCACCATATCGAAAAGGAAGGTGGAGGACATGGCAAAGGCAATGTCTTTGTCATCAGCGTCAATGACCGGTGCAATGGCTGCTACGGCAGACCCACCACAGATGCCGGTACCGGCAGAGATCAGGTTGCTCAGCTTCCAGTTGAGGCCAAACAGCTTGCGGATGAAATAGCCGCCGCCAAAGCACATGGCAAAGGTGAAGATCATCACAAAGAATGTCATCTTACCAACGGACAGAATGGTGCTGACGGACAGAGATGCGCCCAGAAGGATGATGGCTGCCTTCAGCACTTTTTTGGAGGTAAACTTCAGCGCCGGCTTGATCCAGGTCGGATGGAAAAAGCTGTTGATGATCGTACCCATAAACAAGGCGATGATGGATGCGCCCAGAAGTTCTCCGGGAATCAGTTTTTCTAAAAGCACGGACAGTCCAGCTACTGCAAAGCAGATGGCAACGCCCAGCAGAAACAGTAGATGTTCTTTTGTTTTCAGATTCATAATGGTACTCCTTTGAAGTTTTTCTTTATCTTACCATGGAACTGTGATAAAATGAAGTTATTATACGGAATGTGCCGATTCCATAAATTTATCGGAGGGGCGATATGGATCCGAAACTGCATACATTTCTGACACTCTGCCAAACGATGAATTACCGACTGGCGGCGGAGCGCCTTCACCTTTCTCAGCCAGCGGTAACCAAGCAAATCCAAGCTTTGGAGCAATCGCTGCAGACGAAACTCTTTACTTACGATGGCCATACCCTGCATAAAACCGAAAAATGCCTGCTACTGGAGAGGTACGCAATCTCTCATCAATACCAATTTGAGGAACTACAGCTGGCTATTGCAGATAAGAAGCGCTTGAAGTT
>JAZNDF010000152.1:0-2412 GCA_045587925.1 Faecousia sp. | reverse complement strand
GATGACCATCTGGTCGTCGGCATAGAAGTCTTCGGGGTTGAATTCTTCGGATGCATAGACGATTTCCGAACGGCGCGGGTCGCCATACTTGGCCTTCACTTCGATGAGTTCGTCCTTGTTGCCCTTCTTGCAAATTTCAGCGGTGTTGACAGTGCGGGTGTGGCAGACGGTGATGGTGGCGTTCTTGGCCATGAGCATCATAGCAGCAGGCTTGCCCACCACCAGGCTGCGGCCGATGACAACGGCATTCTTGCCCTTGCAGTCGATGCCGTAGTGATCCAGAATTTCCATACAGGCGGCGGGGGGGGGGGGGGCATAGCCCAGATCCTGACCTTCGAAAACGCCGGCGTTAGACATATGGGTCATAGAGTCCACATCCTTGCAGGGAGCCAGGCGGTTGCAGATCTCGTCCTGATCGTTCTTCAGGTGCTTGGGCAGGGGACGGAACATCAGCACGCCGTGAACGGATGCGTCTGCATTTACTTCGTCGATCACCTTCAGCACATCTTCCTTGGAAGCATCCTCGGGCAGAATGTAATTCTTAACAGCCACGCCCACTTCCTCAGCGCGCTTGGTTGCGCCCTTTTCATAGCTCAGGTCAGAGGGGTTCTCACCCAGACGGATGATGCCCAGGGTGGGGGTGATGCCCTTTTCCTTCAGGGCAGCGGTACGGGTCTGCAATGCGGCAACCAATGCCTCATTGACTTCTTTACCCAAAAGTCTCTTTGCCATTTTCTTTTCCTCCAAATATCAAATTGTGTGTCATTGCGAACCAGTGCGCACACTGGTGTGGCAATCTCCGCAACATTTCGGAAATCTATGGGGATTGCCACATTGCTTCGCTCCTCGCAATGACATTGCGTTTTATGTTAGTTGGTGACTTACACGCCAAAGCCAGCTTTGACAGAATTGAAGATCTCGTCTGCCATTGCGCCGTATTTGCTGAGCATTCCCAGAGCCTTTGCGTTCATTTCTTCTGCGACCTCACGGTTCTTCAGAGTCTTGGTGTTAATGAACACATTCAGGGAAGCGGCCTGCAGAGCGGCCTTGCAGCAAACTGCGCCACAGCCGGCATCGGAAACAGCCAGGCGGCTGCCCTTAGCGGCAAACACAGCAATATACTCAATTGCCTGGCAGCACAGCTCCATAATCTTCATCGGTGTGGAGCAGGCGATAATGGTAGCCTCCTCCATAATGGCATCCCGGTTGGGATCGTCCTTGGGAATGCCGTAAGCCTTGGCAAGGGGCAGGAAGTTCACTTCGTCAGCCTCTACCTGATCCAGCAGCTCTTTCTGCAATGCATCACACTTTGCCTTCAGGTCGATGATCTCAGCTTCCACTTCAGCATACTTCTTCTTGCCAACGGTCAGAGAGCCGACCATATTGCCCAATGCAGTGCCGATGGCGCCCACCAATGCGGCCGCACCGCCGCCGCCGGGGGCGGGTGCATCAGATGCCAGAACTTCAACAAACTTCCGGCAGGTTTCTAAAGTCATATCCATAGGAAAATTTCTCCTTCGTTGAAATTTTAGTTAACAGTGGACAATTGACAGTGGACAGTTAGATTGCAATTTTCCTAACCATCAACTTTCAACTGTCAACTGTCAACTATATCAAAATGCTCCAAAAGCAGAGGCGGGTAACCGCCTCTGCTTATAAGCTTGAATACACTTCCAAAGAAGCGCCCCGGTAAGCTCCGGAAATATGTTTTCTGATGGACAGCGAGAACTTTTTTCTCAGAGCAAGCAAGGAAACCGCAGGAATACTTTGTGTATTTCAAGGTTTTCTTGTGCAGCTATGGGGAAAAAGAGCCGCTGTTCCGCAGATATAAATGTTTTCGGAGTTTACCCAAAGTAATTAGAACAGGCCGGAGACCTTACCGGTTTCCACATCCACATCAACGCGGCGGTATGCAGGGTCAGCTGCAGTACCGGGCATCATAGAAATGGTGCCGGCCATCGGGCACAGGAACTTAGCGCCGCCGTACTCCAGAATGTCGCGGACAGCCAGACGCCAGCCGGTGGGCACGCCCTTCAGAGCGGGGTTGTCGGACAGGGACAGGTGTGTCTTAACCATCATGGTGCAGTAGTCAGCGTACTTAGGATCGGTCTCGAAGCGCTGTGCCTTCTCAACAGCCAGGGGAGCCCAATCAACGCCGTCAGCGCCGTAAACTTCCTTAGCAATCAGCTCAACGCGCTGACGCAGGGGCATATCCAGATCGTACAGGAACTTGACTTCCACGGGATCCTCACAGGCCTCCACGACCACACGGGCCAGCTCAGCAGCGCCCTCGCCGCCGAAACGCCAGTGGTTGGACTCGGCGCAGCGGACGCCCTTCTCAGCACACAGCTTCTTCAGCAGAGCGATCTCGGCGTCGGTATCGGTGTAGAAACGGTTGATGCAGACGACGGG
>JAZNDF010000151.1:0-18532 GCA_045587925.1 Faecousia sp. | reverse complement strand
CAAAATACTGCAATGCGCCCTAAAACTATGCAATTGTCTACATCCTGCGGATGTAGGGGCGGTCATTGACCGCCCGCGGGCGATTAATAATCGCCCCTACATATTCTACCGTAGATTTTGCGCATTTTGCAACACGCCCATCTTCGTTTCTAAATATCAACTGTTTTTTAATTGCTTTTCACAAAAAGCCTTTAACTCACTCGTTCCATTCTCCGCAGTTTCCCAGACTGTTTCTGCGTCGATATTGCCATACTCGTGTGCTACTACATTCCGCATACCGCGGATGGCACGCCAAGGAATTTCCGGGTGAGAAATTCTGAATTCTTCAGAAAGCTTATTTGTCAGTTCTCCGATCTGCAGCAGGCACAGTGCTACCGAATTGCGATAAGTGGAGTTTCTGCAGAAGCACTCAAAACTGCGGTCGTACTCATTATGTGAAAATTCGATTTCTTCACAATACTTAACGATCTTTTCGAGGATCTGATTGTCCCGTTCGCTAACTGCCATAAATCAAAATCTCCTCTTTTTCAATTCTTTGTAAAAATTTCTGATCCAGGCTTCCGGTGGTTAACAGATCCAATTGCTTACCCAGACCATCCTCCAGATCTGCATAAAGCGCACCCAGGGCAAATAAACCCTTTAATTTCCCCTTGTCTACACGAAGATCAATGTCACTGTCCGCAGTTGCATCCCCTCGTGCGTAGGAGCCGAAAAGGTATATTCGTTCCACATTATGGGCTGCAGCGATCGGTATCACAATAGACCTGATCTCATCAATGGTATAGACTCTATCCATATACCTCTTCCTCCTTAAATATTTTTCTGTTATTATTATATCATAATTTCTAAATTCTTCAAGTATATAAATACCCATCCGCGTGATCACTGATGGGTATCTTTTATATTTAGTTTAAGTGACTTTCGTTGATGAGAATATGCACATCGTCCAGCTGCTTCTGGGAAACAGCGGTGGGGGCATCCATCATCAGGTCCTGGGCATTTTTGTTCATAGGGAAGGTAATGACCTCGCGGATGGACTCCTCGCCGGTCAACAGCATCACCAGGCGGTCCACACCGGGCGCCGCGCCTGCGTGGGGAGGTGCACCGTAGGTAAAGGCGTTGTACATTGCCGGGAACTTCGCCTTCACATCCTCTTCGCCCAGACCTACCATCTGGAAGGCCTTGACCATAATTTCAGGATCGTGGTTACGGACAGCACCGGAGGCGCTTTCATAGCCGTTGATAACCAGATCGTACTGGTCGGCATTGATTGCCAGCAGCTTATCCACATCGCCCTCGGCATCCAGCAGTGTATGCATACCGCCCTGGGGCATAGAGAAGGGGTTGTGGCAGAATTCCAGCTGACCGGACTCCTCGCCCATTTCGTACATCGGGAAATCCACGATCCAGCACATTGCGTACTGCTCCTCGTCGAAGTGACCGGGGATGCGGCGGCCCATCATCGTGCGGATGACGCCTGCGGTCTTCTGTGCCGCAAGCTTCTTGCCGGCGGCCATACATACAAAGCTGCCGGGCTTTAAGTTCAGCGCTTCTGTCAGAGCGGCCTTCTGCTCACCCAGGAACTTGGAAATACCGCCGGTGAGCTCGCCGTTTTCGTCCACCTTGAACCAGCAGCACTTATTGCCGGTCTGGACCTCCACATCTGCAAGCAGCTTATCGATCCACTTTCTGCCTTCTGTGAAATTATCCACAGCCACAGCCTTGACTACTGCATTCTGGAACGGGCCAAATTCTGTGCCTGCAACCGCAGCGGTAATATCCTGAATTTCCAGATCAATACGCAGATCCGGCTTATCGGAGCCGTAGCGCTCCATTGCCTCGTTAAAGGGAATGTGACGGAAGGGAGCCTGGGAGATCCGCTTATACTTGCCAAACTTTTCGAATACAGGCACCAGCACAGTCTCCAGAATGTGCAGAACATCCGCCTGGGAAGCAAATGCCATTTCCATATCCATCTGATAAAACTCACCGGGGGTGCGGTCTGCACGGGCATCCTCATCCCGGAAGCAAGGAGCGATCTGGAAATAGCGGTCAAAGCCGGAGGTCATCAAAAGCTGCTTGAACTGCTGGGGTGCCTGGGGCAGTGCATAGAACTTGCCGGGGTGATTTCTGGCAGGAACCAGATAGTCACGGGCACCTTCGGGAGAAGATGCAGTCAGAATAGGCGTTGTCATTTCCAGGAAGCCCTGCTCCGTCATCAGACGGCGCAGCTCTGCCACCACCTGACAGCGCAGAATGATATTCTGCTTCACCGCAGGATTGCGCAGGTCCAGATACCGATACTTCAGGCGGACATTCTCGTCTGCGTCCTTACTCTTGTTGATCTCAAAGGGCAGCTGATTGTGAATACACTTGCCCAGCACTTCGATCTTTTCAGGAACCACCTCAATATCGCCTGTGGGCAATTTGGAATTCTTGCTCTCGCGCTCACGAACAGTACCGGTAACGGAAATGGTACTTTCCTTGTTCAGCGGCTTGACGATATGCATCATTTCTTCCGTTTCTACCACGATCTGGGTAGTGCCGTAGTAATCCCGGAGCACCAAAAAAGCAAAGTTGGAGCCTACCTCGCGGATATTCTCCAGCCAGCCCACTAAGGTGACGGATTTTCCTGCATCCTGCAGACGCAATTCGCCGCAGGTATTGGTTCTGGATTGGAACATACTATAATCCCCTTATTGTCTAAATTTATTTACTTATTTTCTCATAAAACACTTAAAAAGTCAATGCTCGTTTACGGTCGGAAAAAGTCGAAGCCGGCAACCTTGAAAATAATCATAAGCCGTGGTATTCTAATCCTCAGGAGGTGATATATGTGCATCGGTTGTTGATCGCAGACAACGACGAGGGCTTTATTCTGGCGATCCGTTCCGTTCTTTCCGCAGATTTCGAAATTGAGACCTGCACCGACGGCGAAACGGCCATAGAGCTTCTTTCCGACTTTCAGCCTCATGCACTGATCATAAATTTATGCCTTCCTTATGTAGACGGCCTGACCGTTCTGCAAACGGCACCCTATATCCCTCCGGTGATCATCGCAACGACAGCAGTCATCAGTCCCCTGATCCAGAAATCCTGTGAGGATCTCCACATCAGCTACCTGATGATCAGTCCCTGCCTGCACGCATTGCGGTCCCAAACCGTAAATCTGGTAAACCAGTGGGCATCCGGAGATGGAAGGCTGAATTTGGAAAAGCAATGTACCAATATCTTGCATAATTTAGGAATTCCCACCCACCGCACAGGCTATCGGGAGCTTTGTGCACTGCTGCCGCTGTATTACCAAAATCGGGATGTTTGCCTGGATGTAGAGCTGTATCCCAAAATCGCCGATATGCTGAACAAGTCCACCGGGCAGGCAGTAGAACGGGCGATCCGCACCGTGATCTCCAAAACCTGGGCAACACGAAACTCGCCGGCTTGGCTGAAATATTTTCCAAACCATTCCACCTGCCCTTCCAACAAGGTGTTCTTCGATGCCATTGCAGATCATTTGCGCGAGTAAGCTGTCGGTCATTGGTATGCTGATCCCTGTCATCGCGAAACCAGTCCGCGGACTGGTTGTGGCGATCTCCACGGTTCGTTTTCCGCAATGCATCACAGGAGATTGCCACGGGCGTAAACGCCCTCGCAATGACACGGAAGTACGGTAGCGGTTTATATGGGGTACTTCCGCCGAGAAGGAGATCGGCATCTGTCCGGGAAAAGCAAAAGGCGCGGCCGTTTGGCCGCGCCCCATCTTTTTATTTCTTGAACAGCACCTTCATATAATCTGTTCTGCCGTCCAGAATTCTTGCAATCAGGATCTGCTCCCCTTCTACCCGGTACATAGCCAAATAATGCTCGCAGACAAGATACCGCATATCTGTTTCCGTTCCCGTCTTCGCCGCCAGGGACATTCCCAGCTGGGGATGGGCTTTCAGATTTGCACAGCTGTCCAGAATGCTCCCGGTAATTCTCCGGGCAGCCTTTGGATTATGCAGGGTTTTGGATATATAATCCTTCAGCGCCTGCAGGTCCGCAATGGCAGCGGGTGTGTATTTTATGATCATTCCTCTGAACCCAACATTCTGTAGGCTTCTTCCTCAGAAACCCAATCAGACCCATCGGCAACAGAGTCCCAGCCCTTTTGAATTTCAGCCATTAGGCGGGCAGTCGCCTTTACCTTCATATATTCGCTGTTCTCCGGAGAAAGCAAAAAAGGCAGACCGGCTTCATTCAAAGACTGCTGGATAAATACATTGATCGCATCTGTCAGTGTCAGACCGTATGCGGCATACACCGCTTCCACATCCTGCCGCACCTGGGGATTAATGCGCATTTGAAATGTGCTGGTCTTAGGCGCTGATGCAACATTGATCCGTTCCTGCATATTCATCACCTCACCAATATAGTATCACCAGCTTTCAGCTTTGTCAATACATTGTAATTACATTTTAACAAATGAGGCTGTTGCAAAACTTTCATTTTGCAACAGCCTCAACAGGATCATTGTATAATATTTAATTCTATCTGTCAACGATTTTTTGTCCTCACAGAAAAGATTTATGACTTTGCACGAAAGAAAGTTCGTTATTTTGTATAATTTTCCAACTTGCAATCTGCAAAAAGTTGTGATATCTTATAGTCAGAAAGGGTGATACCAATGTACAAGTAAATGCCTTTCAAGCTCATAAAGATTTGTTCCTTACTGATCCGAACCGAATCATAGTTGTATCTCGAAGGTAAGTGATCGAAGTCATTAGAACAAAAGGAAAAGTAACCTCTTTGGCAAATATCTTAAACTGGGTATAAAACAGCAAAGATCAGAAGGCGTTACAAAATCTGAAATGAGCACATAAGACAAAGTTTTCCTCCTATGAAAAATTTTACCCCACATAAGCACATCCCGCTGATGGGATAGAAGCAGAAATTGTAGTGCGCGGAAAAGTGTTTGGTAAGTGGAAAGCGATGTCGAGCCTGTAGAAAGCGAGGTTAACCAATGATGTTAGATACTAAGAGTGAACAGAAATGACCCTTGATCGTAGTAATCGGAAGATACACGGTCAAGGGTCATTTCTTTTTTTTATTTTTTCCAGGTGCTGCGGCTGAGCAGGATCAGCATTGGGAATATCTCCAATCTGCCCGCCAGCATATCGATGATCAAAACAAGCTTAGAGAGCATACTGTACGCCCCGAAATTGCAGGTAGGACCAACTGCCTCCAGTCCGGGGCCTATATTATTGAAGCAAGCCAGCACTGCCGACAGGTTTGTCCCTGTGGAGAAGCCGTCCAGCGAAAGGATCAAAAAGCTTAAAAACAAAATGATCACATAGGCGGCAAGGTATGCATTGGTGTTGGAAAGCACCTTTTCATCCATTGGCCGACCGTTGTTGCGGATGATCTGCACCTTCTGGGGGTTCAGGATCTGCCGGATATTCCGCCGCAGGATCTTAAACAGAAGCAGCACTCTTGCCACCTTAATGCCGCCGCCGGTAGAGCCGGCGCAGGCACCGATCACCATCAGTATCAGCAGGATCGTCTTGGAAAAGCTGGGCCACAGGTCAAAATCTGTGGTGGCATAGCCGGTGGTGGTCATAATGGATGCCACCTGGAAGCCTGCGTGGCGCAGGGTCTCCCCTGCTGTCCCATACAAATCCCGGATATTCCAGAAAACCAGACCGATCGCTGCGATCACAATGCCAATATACAGCCGCAGCTCCTCGTCCTTGAATACGCCCTTTAGCTGCCGCAACAGGATCAGGTAATAGCAGCTGAAGTTCACACCGAACAGCAGCATAAACACGGTGGTCACATTCTGGATATAGGGGCTGTAGCTTGCCAGAGAGTCATTTTTTACACCAAAGCCACCGGTTCCCGCTGTACCGAAAGCTGTACAGACTGCTTCAAACAGCGGCATTCCGCCGCACAGCAGAAAGATGATGTTCACAAGGGTCAGCGCCACATAGATCACATACAGGATCATAGCCGTTTGCTTCATTTTCGGCACAAGCTTGCCCACATCCGGGCCGGGGCTTTCCGCCCGCAGCAGGTGCATCGTAAAGCCGCTGCCCTTTCCGCTGCCCGGGGCAACTGCCAGCAAAAACACCAGCACGCCCATACCGCCCAGCCAGTGGCTGAAGCTGCGCCAATACAGAAGCCCCTTTGGCATACTTTCCACCTCCGGCAAAATGGATGCACCGGTGGTGGTAAAGCCGGAAACGATCTCAAACAGGGCATCCACAAAGCCGGGGATGCGGCCGGACAGCCAGAACGGCAGGCAGCCCAGCAAGCTCAGGGTGATCCAGCTGAAGCTGACGCACACAAAGCCCTCTCTTGCGCCGAACAAGCGCCCTGCCCTTCGACAAAACAGGAACAAAATTCCTGCGATCACTGCCATAATTGCAAGTGTATATAAAATTCCCACCACTGCGTCATACTCCCCATAGCCCAGGCTGATTGCCAATGCGGGCAGGAGGAACACCGCCTCCAGGGAGATAATCTGGGCAAGAAACCGCCCTATCATCTTAAAATTCATACGAACCGTTCTCTCACATAAAAATGTCGTTCATTCTTTGCAGCACGCCCCGGCCACTGGTGACCACAACCACCGTATCGCCCTGGGAGAACACCGCATCGCCGTTGGGGATCTGGGTCTGGGCGCCGTGGGTAATGCTCACCACCAGCACATTGGGCTTGAGCTTCATTTCCTTCAGGGGGATATTGCAGTTTTTCGTAGTTTCATCCACCAAAAATTCCACAGCCTCTGCCTGTCCGTCCGCAATGGCGTGGACAGACACTGCCGCACCGGTCTGATTTTCCATCGCGCGCACATAGCGCACGATCTGATTACAGCACAGTTCCTTGGGGCAGATCATACTGCCCAGTGCCATCGTATCTCCGATGCTGCTGTTTTCGCCCCGGCTGAGCTTCGTGATGATTTGGGGCACGCCCCGACTGCCGCCGTACAGGGAGATCACCATATTGGTTTCATCCATACCGGTCAGTGTCACCAGTGCATCGCTGTCACCGATCCCCTGCTCCTCCAGCGCGATCTGGCTGCTGCAATCTGCGTGGATCACCGAAGTCTTTGGCAGTATTTTTGCCAGCTCCTCACACCGCTGCCGATCTTTATCCAGCAGCTGCACAGCAATGCCGTCCTTTTCCAAAAAGCTTGCCAGATAATAGCTCACGCGGCCGCCGCCGCAAAGCATTACCTTTCGGACCTTCCGGGTAATAATGCCCAGATTTTTCAGCAGTGTGGTCAAATTCTCCTTGGGAGCTGTTACAAAGATCCGGTCGCCCTCCCGCAGTACAAAATTACCGCTGGGCGCTACCGCTGTGCCGGCTCGCAAAACCGCACACACCAGCACCCGGCATTTGACGATGCTGCTCATATCACTTAGGGAGACATCGCAAAGCTTGCTGTCTCTGCCAATGCGAAGCTCCACGATCTCCGTGCGGCCCTTGGCAAAGGAGTCCCGCCGCAAAAAGCCGGGGAAACGCAGCAGCCGTTCGATCTCCACTGCCGCCTGCCGTTCCGGATTGACCGTCATAGACAAGGGGAAAATGTCCCGCATCGTCATAATCTGGTCTGCATATTCCGGACTGCGAATACGGGCAATGGTATGCAAATTCTTATTCAGCCCGTGGCCGGTCATACAGCACAAAAGATTTACTTCATCTGCATTGGTCGCCGCGATCAGAAGCTCTGCACCGGTAACACCTGCCCGCAAAAGCACCTCTTTGGACGCACAGTTTCCCAAAACTGCCATAGCGTCGTACTGTTCCACTGCCATTTCCAGAACGCGGCTGTCCCGGTCGATGAGTGTCAGGTTGTGTCCCTCTGCCGCCAGCTGGCGCGCCAATGTCAGACCCACCTTACCGCCGCCTGCAATAATAATATCCATACTGCCTCCTGAAAGGTCAATTTTCCTTATTATACCAAAGTGTATCCACCTGCGCAAGTCGAAAAATTCAGGAGATACCCGGAATCGGGCATCTCCTGAAACTTTCATTTAATTTGGATAACTATGGGTTTCCTTACGGTCTTTTTTACAACTCTTCCGCGAAAACCACGCCGGGGATCTCCAAAAGCTGCTCCAGCAGTTCTGTGTGCTTATAGCGCTGCTGTGCGATCAGGGTAGCCGAATAGGCCCGGACCACCTCTTCCTTGGCAGAGCTGTTTTCCCGCTGAACATTGCTGATGTTCAAATTCCGCTGGCGGACCAGCCGCAGAAAATCACCCAGCAGTACATTTTTATCCAGCTCCACATACACATCGATCCGCTTGGCCATACTGTGCATCCGATTGTCCATCTTCTGCAGAAGGGTCATAATCACAAAAATTGCCAGGCCGCCCACGACAGCCGCCTCATAAAAGCCGATGCCCAGTGCAAGACCCACTGCCGCCGCGGACCAAAGACCGGCCGCTGTGGTCAAGCCCTTGATTCGGCTGTGACGGGTGATGATGATCGTACCGCCGCCCAGAAAACCGATGCCGCTGACGACCTGCGCGCCCATACGCACCGGATCACCGGTGCCAAAGGCCTGGTATATGTACTGATTGGTCAGCATAATCAGACACGCACCGGTACACACCAGCATATAGGTGCGAAGTCCTGCAGGGCGGTTCTTCAGACCCCGCTCCAGACCGATCAGACCGCCGATGACGATCGCGCACAAAATGCGAAGGACTACCGCCAAATAAGTAACTTCTCTTATCAATTCCATACCATTACCTCCCAGATTAAAATGAGATTTTACTCCATTTCTTCCTGAATGTCAAGTCTTTTTAACAAAAGATGGTATAAAATATGAATTGTTTTTGGCAAATATTCCCAAATCGGAAATTTCTTATACTTCTTCCGCCATTTCCCACCGGGACTCTCTATTCTGGCAGGTAAACAGGATCACCTGTCTGCCCTGCGCCTCCTCCTTAAGGATCTGCATTGCAGAGGCCAGGCGGGAATCGTCAAAGCGGACAAGCGCATCGTCCAGGATCACCGGGGTATCCGGCGTCAGCTCCTCTGCCACCGCCAGACGCAGTGCCAGATAAAGCTGGTCGACAGTGCCGTCACTGCGCCGCTGGGCATCCCGCAGGGTATCCTCATTTTCTGCCGCAATGCTCAGGTGCATATCCTCTGCCATTACCACTCTTGTGTAGCGGTCTGCAGTCATTGCCTGAAACAGCTCCTGTGTCCGTCGGGATATTTTCGGTGCAAAACGGCGCTGCAGGGTGGCTCCGGCCTTTGCCAGGGCATTTTGTGCCATTTCAATGGCATCGTAGTAAGCCTCCAGACGGGAGATCCTTTGCTTTTCCTGCTCCAGCGCACTGCGCAGCTGGGCTTCGTGACCCTGCAGCTGCCGCTGTCCGTCACATTCAGCCAATTTCAGCTGCACCTGCCGCTGTTCAAATTTGGCACTGCTTAAAATCTCCAATGTTTGCCGCTGAGAATAACGGAGCACATCCGGCTCCAAAGGTGCCTCCACCGCAACGGTCATTTCCTCCAGGGTCTTTGCGAGCTCCTCTGCCCGCCGCACTTCCTTCCGGGACTTTTCCAGATCCTCCGTCAGATGCTGTGCCTGCTGCAGCTGTGCCCGCACTTCTTCCACCGTTTTCTCGCCGGCAAATTCCAAGATCCGCTGCTTAAGCGCCTTTTCCTTTTGTGTCAGGGTCTGCTCCCAGGCATCGTGATCCTGCAGAGCACTTTGATAGGCGGTCTGCTCCCGATAAAAGAGCTGTGCCTCAGCCAGCCAGGTGTCCGGTGCTTTTCCCGGATATTTCTCCTGCAGCTGTTTGGCTTTTTTATCTGCACTGCGGTTTCCTGCAACACCGCCGATCAGTGCTGAAACCGCCACAGCTGCCGCGATCCCGATGATCAGATATTTTTGCAGGACTACTGCCATTGCCGCACCTGCAGCCAGCACCATTGCGGCGGCAAGAATGAGCGCCACAGTGGTTTTTTTCTTCTTTTGCAAGGCCTGATAGTCCCCGGCATCCTTTTGTGCACGGGCAACGGCTTCTTCCCCGGTAATTTCTCCAAAGACCGAGGATATCTGCGGTTTTTGGGGCGCCCGCGGTGCAGTATCCCGCTGTGCCTGTAACCGAAGCTGCTCCTGCACAAGCTGATCGGCTGTGCTTAAAAGCCGGGTCTGATCACCCTGGGGAAGCTGAGAAGCCTCCTTTTCCAGCTCCAGGCATCTGTCCTGTGCCTCTTTTACTGCCTGTCGGGCCACCCGGAGCTTTTCTGTTTCCTCCAGATATTTCTGATAGTCGAGCATCTGCTTATGATTTTCCAGCTGACGGATCTGCTCCTCCAGCTCCTGCTGGCGTGTCTGCAGCTGCTGTGTCCGCTGCTGCAGGTCCTGCAGGCTGTCCAGCTGCCGGCGAACGGTCTCCCGCCGGGCCTCTGCCTCCGGGATCAGACCGTTTGCCTTGTTGGACCGGCACTTGTTTTTCAGATCCCGCAAGGTTTGCCCCAGACGGTCTGCTGTTCCGCTTTCGTCGCCGGTGGTCACCAGATTGTTGAGCCTGCGTCTTAGGACCTCATCCTGTGCCACCGGAAGGTCACTCAAACGGATAAAGCCTGCACGGGAAAACACACTGCGCTCCACGCCCAAAAGCATCTGACCGCAATTGCTTCCGGTCAGCTCCGGGACATCCATTCCGCTTTCGGTCTCGTAAGCCCGGAAAATGCCCATCGGTGTGCGGGCATTGGAGGTGCGCTCAATGGTAATATCCCGCCCGTTCCAGTTCAATTCCATTCTTCCGGACATAGGCGCACCGGACCAGGGCGCATAGCGCTCCTTATCCGGAATTGCCCCGCCGCTTACCCGCGCACGGGTATCAATGCCGTAGAGCATATTCACAAGAAATGCACACCAGGTGCTTTTGCCCCATTCATTGGGCGCCTGAATAATATTAAGCCCCGGCTTAAATGTCAGGGTGGCGTGCTCCAGCTTGCCGAAGGTGGCTGTCATCGAATAAATTTTCACGGCAGCTTCACCTCCTGACCGTCCAGAATTCTGCGGCAGATCCTTGCCGCCAGCAGCGCCCGGCTTGCCGCTTCCGGACTGCCGAAATCCAGATTTTCCTTCAATGTGGCAAACAGCAGACCCTCCAGAGAGTCCTGGTCGGTATTGCTCCACAGGTCTACCTCCGGCTGGGTCTCATCCCGCAGATATAGCCGGGGGATGTGGGAAAACTGCTCTTTTAAGGCAGTTAAGTCCAGCCCGGAGCTGTAGCCGCAAAGGGTGATCCGGTAAAAGTCCTGTGTTTCCACCGCCGGTAAAATTCCCGCCAGTGCCGCCACCGCGTCCTCGCTCACATCCACATTCTCATCGTAAAATCTGGGGGTGTCCAGCATTGCAAACCGAACATCCACCCCTTCATCCAGGGTGACGATCATAACGCCCTTTTCTCCGGTCTCGTCAAAGCCGTGTCCCATCGGACAGCCGGGCCAGACGCAAACCGTTTCCCCACCGGGGAGACTTCCCTGCTTGTGGATGTGTCCCAATGCCAGATAGTCAAGCCCCGATTCCTGGATTTGATACTTTGTAATGGGGCAATATGCAGAATTGGCATTTCCTGCCTCTGCGTGGAGGGCACCAATGTGCCATTTTTCCTGCCCCTCTGCCCGAAAGCGCTTGAGAAGCCCCGGACAGTCCATCCCCTCATAGCCACCGCCGTAAATGCGGCAGTTAAGGGACGCAATCCCAAGGCTCTGCAATTGCGCCTTGCGGAAAATATGCACATTGTCCGGCCACGGCTCCTCATAATAAGGACTTCCGGGGGCGCAGAAATCGTGGTTGCCGGGGGTGATCACCACCGGGATCTCCAGCCCGCCCAGAATTTCCTGTACATCCTTAAGGGTCTGCCGGCTCCAGGCTCCGTCAAACAGATCGCCCGTCAGAAGCATCAGGTCACACTTCTCCTGCCTGCAAAGCTGTGCGATCTTTTCCGGGATCTTTTTCATTTCCTTCCGCAGTGCCTCTGCTCCCTTTTCATCCAGAGAGCTCAGCGGTGCGTCCAGATGCCAGTCAGCGCTGTGCAGGATCTTCATCGGCTATATCCACCCTTTCTGCCATTTTGCACAGTCCGGTGACTGTGTCTACGGTAAATAAAACTGCTTCCATTTTCGTAGGACCCTCTGCCCACTGATAGCGGCTGGGCAGGTCCCCACGAAATTTTCCGATGGACAGCTCCGGCCGGATGCCCAGCACAGAGTTCTTCGGTCCGGTCATACCCAGATCTGTTACATAGCCTGTGCCCTTTGGCAGTACCTGCGCATCGGCTGTGGGCACATGGGTATGGGTGCCCCACAGGGCGCTGATCCGTCCGTCCAGCATATAGCCCATCGCCAGCTTTTCCGAGGTCGCCTCTGCGTGAAGCTCCACGAAGATCAGCTTTGTTTCCAGCTGATTGAGAATTTTCTCCACCTGCAAAAAGGGATTGTCCGGGGTGTAGTCCATATTCACCCGCCCCTGCAGGTCGATCACCGCCACCGGACCGGCTTTGGTTTCATAAATTCCCCAGCCACTGCCCGGCATCTGGGGGGCATAATTGGCAGGGCGCAAAATGCGGGAATTATCCTCCATATAGGTAACGATCTCCCGCTTGGAGAAGGTGTGATTTCCCATTGTGATCACATCCGCGCCCGCATCGAAAATATCCTCTGCCTGTTGGGGCGTAATGCCCACCACACTGGCATTTTCCCCGTTGACGATCACAATATCTGCATCCGTCTTTCTTTTCAAATAACGAAGACTGCGGCACACCCGATCCATTCCGGGCTTTCCCACCACATCGCCTACCGCTAAAACCTTAAATTCCATAAAGAATACTCCATTCTGATTCTTCCATTTTCTGTTTATCGGCAGTTACCCAATTGACAATTGATAATTGACAATGGACAATTCCATATCGCGGGCAAATATCTAAAACACAAAAAGGGAATAACGCGTCATCTTGAGCGAAGTCGAAAGATCTTCGCAGCAATTTAACCTATAATGCCAAATAAGTGCGTAGATTCTTCGACTTCACTGCGTTTCGCTCAGAATGACGCGATGGTTGTTTGTAGTTATTTAAGGTTACCGTCCGCGTAATGAATCTTTAATCATTTCCGAAGGAAATACCGGAATTGTCCATTATCCATTGTCCATTGTCAATTTGCATAGCCGTTCATCAAACAGAAATTTATTTCACTGACTTTGCGTATTCCGAGGGAGTGATGCCGAATTTCTCCTTAAACTGCCGGGAGAAATGGTGGATGGTGGAATATTGCAGTGCGGCGGCGATCTCCGTAAAGTTCCGGTTGCCCTCCCGGATCATCTGCTTGCTTTCCTGAAGCTTGATCCGGCGAATATACTCACCGGGCGCGATCTGCAAATGCTTATGAAACAGTGCCGTTAAGTAACTGGGGCTCACATCCGTCATCCGGGCAACCAGTGTTACAGACAATTTTTCCCGCACGTGCTGGCTGATATACTGCTGTGCCCGGCGGATGATATCGTTTTCGTTGTTAATGCAGTGCAAGGTCTGGATGCGGTCGTTTGGCTGTTCTGCCGTCCGCAAAAGGGTGATGAGCATCGTATTGAGCAGGCTGATGATCATATCGTTGGCAAATTCATCCATCCGTTCCTGCTCATAAAGCATCTTCTGCAGTAAGGCAATGGCCTTCTGGGGAGAGCGGAATTTCCGGTTTACCAGCCGGGAAATATCACAGCCGGATACATCAAAGGAGATGGTCACATACCGGGGGGCTATGCCAATATCCGAATACTGCATATGCCACTGGCCCGGACCGTACAAAACCATATCTCCCTGCTCCAGCACCAGATCCTGTCCGTCCGCCACAGAATGGATCGTACCCTGATCCACATAGGTCAGCTCCATCATACTGTGAGACTCGCCGGGGAAAATAAAGCCCTGCTCCTTTTCGTGGTAGAAAAAGGTGTAAATACAATCTACCCGCACTTGGGGACAGATCTCAAAATTGCCCGCCGGGCGGTTTTCGATGGGCTGGGGGATCTCCTTTCCGCCTATTTTTGCGGTGGCGTTGCTGTGCAATGCGGTCAGGGCAAACCACACGCCCTTGCGGATCCACACCTGCTTATCCAAATAAAAATCCCGATAGGTTTCCCCGTCTGTGGAAACGGAAAGGATCGTCTGTCCGTTTTCACTGCTGACCCAGGTGTCCTCCCCGTTGCGGTAAACCAGCGCCTGTCCCGGCTCCAGCATCACACTTTCGCAGTTGATTTGTGTAAATACCTGCTCTTTTTCCGGCAAAATACTGCCATAGTTCTTGAAGATTATTTGATTTAAGTGTGAAATCAATGGAAATCCCCCCTGAAATGCGAAATAGCGCCACCTTTTTGGTGACGCTATTATTATATCGCAAATAGTCGAAAATGGCAAATATTATTTTTGATACTCAAATTCCATATCGTAGATGTCTACCACATCGCCATCTTGGATGCCCATCTCTTCCAGACGGGTAAACAGTCCGCATTTGCGTAGCTGCTGGTCAAAATAGTTCCGGGACTCGTAATCGTCAAAATTGATATTGACGATCAAGCGCTCCAGCCATGTGCCGGTAACCACCCAGGTGTTGCCCAGATGCTCGATCTCCAATTCGGACGGATCCCCTGCGGCGGCGACTACCTCCACATATTCCGGCTCGTAAATGGTCACAGGCGGTAAGGTGCGCAGCTTTTCTGCCACCACACGCATCAGGGTACGGGTGCCCTGGGTGGTGCCTGCAGAAATTTCATACAGCTCACAGCCGGCTTCCTCCACATGCTTGCGCAGGCGCTCCAGATTGTCGCTTTCCGGCATCAAAAGGTCTGTCTTATTGGCGGCAACGATCATCGGACGGTTGCTCAGATCCACGGAATAATTTTCAAGCTCGGCGCAAATGGCGTCGAAATCCTCCACAGGATCTCTGCCCTCACTGCCGGACACATCGATCACGTGCACCAGCAGGCGGCAACGGTCAATGTGCCGCAAAAAATCGTGACCCAGACCTGCGCCCTCTGCCGCGCCCTCGATGATGCCGGGGATATCTGCCATAACAAAGGATACGCCCTCATCTACATAAATAACGCCCAGATTGGGAAACAGGGTGGTAAAGTGATAGTTGGCAATTTTGGGACGGGCATTGGAGGTGACGGACAGAAGGGTGGATTTGCCCACATTGGGGAAGCCAACCAGACCCACATCCGCCAGAAGCTTCAGTTCCAGCACCACTTCCCGTTCCTGACCCTTCAGACCTGCCTTTGCAAACCGGGGGACCTGACGGGTGGGGGTGGCATAATGGGCATTGCCCCAGCCGCCGCGACCGCCCTTGGCAAGGATAAAATCTTCCCCTGTGGACATATCCACAATGATCGCACCGCTTTCTGCATCCCGCACCACGGTGCCGCGAGGCACCTGGATGATCAGAGGCTCGCCCCGCTTGCCGCTCATTTTCCGGCCCTGACCGTTCTGACCGGCCTGGGCAGCATACTTGCGCTTATAGCGAAAATCCAGCAGTGTGGACAGGTTGTCGTTGACACGCAATATTACACTGCCGCCGTGACCGCCGTCACCGCCGTCCGGGCCGCCTGCCGCCACATATTTTTCCCGGTGAAACGCCACCGCGCCGTCACCGCCGCGGCCGCCGATCACCGTGATTTTCACCTTATCTACAAACATTTCCATAATCGTTAAGTTCCTCCTTTTCGGGGGTTGTTATCAAATGGATAATTGACAATGGACAATTGACAATTATAGTATTCCCTTTATCAATTCTCAATTGTCAATCGGGAGTCGGAGAAAAATGATTTTTGTGCAGACAGTGAGAGATTTTGCCGCAGAGCAAGATTTGAAAGCCGCCGGAATACTTTGTGTATTTCAAGGATTTCAAAGCGCTGGGCTGCGGTGAAAGATCCACTGTTCTGCCAAAAAGCATTTTTTGACGACTACCTAAGAAAAAGGGCCGCTGCACAATTGCAGCAGCCCTTTACAAGCAAACTAATTCGCGATTACTGCTCCACAGCGTATACGGAGCACTGACGGCGATCCTTGCCCTTGCGCTCGAACTTGACAGTACCGTCAATCAGAGCAAACAGAGTGTCATCACTGCCGATACCGACATTGACACCGGGGTGGATGTGAGTGCCTCTCTGACGAACCAGGATGTTGCCAGCCAGAACGAACTGACCGTCAGCACGCTTTACGCCCAGGCGCTTTGCCTCAGAATCACGACCGTTCTTAGTAGAACCGCCGCCCTTATGGTGAGCAAAAAACTGAATACCAATCTTCAGCATGGTATTACACCTCCAAAACTTCGATATAATCAGGATAATCATCCCGCAAGCTGCACAAATAGAGCATCATTCCGGCAAGGACTGCCTGAACTGCCTCCTCTTCATCACAGGAAGCGGGGAGGGTCAAAGTCACACGAGCATCCTCGTCCTTGACCCGGACCTTGGCTTTTGCACCGCACACATCATTGATGGTGGTCTCAGCCATAGCCACAACAGCGGAGACAGCCGCACAGACGATATCACTGCCAGCCTCAGCATAGCCGCTGTGACCGGAAACGGAAAATCCTGTAATTCTGTCTTCCTGAGTGAAAAATTCGCATCTAGTCATAATTACAGAGCGATCTTGGTGATCTCCACCTTGGTGTAGGGCTGACGATGACCAATCTTCTTCTTCTCGTTCTTCTTAGCCTTGTACCGCAGGACAGTGATCTTCTTGCCCTTGCCGTTCTTGACGACCTTAGCTTCCACGGATGCACCCTCCACAACGGGAGCACCGATCTTGGAGTTTTCGCCGTCCAGCACTGCCAGGACCTGGTCGAACTTCACGGTAGCTTCTGCTTCAGCCTCCAGCTTCTCGATGTACAGGACATCACCCTCGGAGACGGTATACTGCTTGCCACCGGTCACGATAACTGCTTTCATTTCTTTTCACCTACTTTATATTGTGTAGTCTCGCTTTAAAGGCGGGTGCATTTTGGGCGCACCACTTAAACCTCTTCAATGCGGCTGGTCCATTTTAGCAAAACATCCTGAAAAAGTCAAGTATTATTTTTAGCTTTTTGTTGCCTTTTTCCCTGTTTTTTGCTATACTTGCCATTAGAAAATTGTCAAAAGGAGTTTTTATGAAAAGGTTATTTTGTCTGCTGACGGTTTTTGCCCTTATTTTTGGGCTCGCAGGCTGTAAAAATACCCAACCGATACAAAAAACTGTATTTACTATGGACACGGTAATGGACCTGCAGGTGTGGGGAGAAGAAGCGGCCGATGCCACCGAAAGCATCGCTTCTCTTTTGACCGAGCTGGAAACAGACTGGTCTGCCGCAAATGAAGAATCTCTGATCAGCCGATCGAACAGAGGGGAGGATGTTTCCCTGACGGAGCAGCAGTCTCAGCTTCTTAATCAGGTGCAGGCCCTTTCCCAGCGCACCGGCGGTGCTTTTAATCCCCAATTGCTTTCCGTCAGTCAGGCTTGGGGCTTTTATGGGGATAAGTTCCGCGTTCCCACACAGGCAGAAATTACCCGGGCTTTATCCCATCCCCAATGGGATCTGGGTGCGGCTCTGAAAGGCTATGCCGGTGACCGGGCTGTGGCATTGCTGGAAGAAACAGAGGTAGACTGCGCCATTTTGAATTTAGGTGGTAACATCCAGACTTATGGACAAAAGGCAGACGGTACACCCTGGCAGATCGGTGTGCAAGACCCCCGTGGCAGTGACTATGTGGGCATTTTATCCATCGTAGGCACTTACAGTGTGGTCACCTCCGGAGATTATCAGCGGTATTTTGAAGAAGACGGAGTGCGTTATCACCACATTATGGACCCGAAAACCGGTATGCCCACCGATTCCGGGCTTTCTTCTGTTACTGTAATTTGTAAAAACGGGCTGACTGCCGATGCCCTGTCCACTGCCCTGTTTGTGATGGGCTTGGAGGAAGGCTCCCAGTTTTGGCAGGAAAGCGACGATTTTGAGGCTGTTTTTATTACTGCCGCCGGAAGCATCTATGCGACCCAGGGGGCCGCACTGTCCGGCTGTGAATACGAGGTGATCTGCCGTGAAAACTAAGTTCTGGATCTTGATCGTTTCCTGTATTCTGCTCCTTTGTCTGGGGCTTGCCTTTTGGCTCAGCCGCCCCGGTGAAAAAGCCAGCACCGTAACTGTCCTGTCAGAAGGAAAAGTCCTTTATATCCTTTCTCTGTCCGCAGATCAGCAGATCGAAGTCACATCCAAAAACGGCACAAATACCGTTACCGTTAAAGACGGCAAGGCGGCTGTCACAGCGGCAGATTGCCCGGACGGGCACTGTATGGCAAGAGGCTTTTGCGATCGGGGGGCGCAGATCGTATGCCTGCCCAACCGGTTGGTTTTGCAGTTTTCTTCCGACCCGGTAATCGACGGCATTGCCGGGTAATCACTGGCATTTTCAGTTTGACAAACAGTTATGCAAATTGACAATGGACAATGGATAATGGACAATTTCGGTATTTCCTTCGGAAATGATT
>JAZNDF010000150.1:0-52764 GCA_045587925.1 Faecousia sp. | reverse complement strand
GTTGTAAAGCCGACCGTCTGGGCAATTCGAACGCATTGGGCTCGGATTGCCCAGATTTGTTTTAGAGGTGTAAAAGATGAAAAAATTAAATCAGTTAGAAGAAAGCAAATTCCTGAAGTTATTCTTCGCCTTCGTTTCCCTGTGCTTTGTGATCGCGGCATTTATTCTGCCTGACCGGGCAAGCGCCTTTTCCGGGCTGTGGAAGATCCTCACCGGCACCTGTAAGATATCCACCAACTATTTCGCCTTGGGCGGATTTTCTGCTACTTTCCTGAATATGGGTCTGGTTGGTTTGTTTTGCACGCTTTTGTGCTGTCTGCCCGGGGCAAAGCCCAACAATGTGACCACATTAGGCGTTCTGTTGACCATCGGCTTTGGTTCCTGGGGCATCAATCCCCTGAATATGGTTCCCACCGTGCTGGGTGTATGCCTGTTCTGCCTGGTAAAGCGGCAAAAGTTAGGTGCAATGTCCAATGCAATGATGTATTCTACCGGCATTGCCCCACTGATCTCTGATCTGCTGTTCCGCTATCCCGGCGTAGATTACATAGGCTTTAACGGATTGGGCCTGGTGCTGGCTTTGGCCATAGGCGTGATCATCGGCTTCTTCCTGCCGGCAGGTCTTGCCCACGCCCCCAACATCCACAAGGGCTACGACCATTATTCTGCCGCTGTTCCCATCGGCTTTACCGCCTTTTTCCTGCGGGCGGTGCTCTACAATGTAATGCTGGGCAAATCTCCTGCCGCCTTGGGCTTATCTACAATGGGCGCATTGGATGTGGTGTCTGCATCCGGAGCGAATATTTTCTGCTTTGCGGTGTTTGGCCTGTGCATTGTGTTTGCTCTGCTGATGGGTTGCAAGGTTAAGGACTACTGGAATTTAATGAAGGACTCCGGTCACGGTGTCAGCTTTACCACCAAGTACGGCAATGCCCCCTTCCTGATGAATGTGGGCGTATTTGGTCTGATGATCGTGGGCTACTTCAATCTGGCAGGCGCTCTGGACGGCGTCAATATTTGGACAGGTATGACCTTCGGCATCGTGTTTTGTATGCTTGCTACCTGTAATTCCGGAAGCCACCCCCGTAATGTGCTTCCCATTATGATCGGTTATGTGGCAACCTCCTATCTGTTCGGCTGGATCTCCGGTCTGCTGGGCGTAGAAAATTACGCACTGACCATTGGCAGCCAGTCTATTCTCATCGGACTGTGCTACGCCAACGGCTTGAGCCCCATTGCCGGCAAGTACGGCTGGGCACACGGCATTCTGGCAGCAGGACTGCACTATCTGCTGGTGACAGCTGTTCCCGATATGCACGGCGGCTTCTGCCTGTATAACGGTGGATTGACTGCTGCCCTGATCTGCCTGCTGTTTGTTCCTCAGTTGGAAAAGTTCTGCAAAACCAAGGAAGAACGGAAGCAGAGGAAAATTGAAACCCAATAACGGATAAAACAATGGGCGCGTTGCAAAATACTGCAATGCGCCCTAAAACTATGCAATTGTCTACATCCTGCGGATGTAGGGGCGATTAATCGCCCGCGGGCGGTCAATGTCGCCCCTACATATTCTACCGTAGATTTTGCGCATTTTGCAACACGCCCATTTTCTTGTCCCATTGTCAAATTCCTGTTTGACGCACTGGTGCGCGAGTTGACAGTTGATAGTTGATAGTTGACAGTTAATGTATTTCCTTCGGAAATGATTAAATACGCGACGGACCGCTACCTAAACAAGAAAGACTACCGTCGCGTCATTCTAAGCGAAACGCAGTGAAGTCGAAGAATCTACGCATTTATTTGACAATACCGGTAACATCGGTGCGTAGGGGAGGATCGCGGGACGCCGGGGTCGTCGTCCCCTACAAATGGGTTTTTGGTGCCCTCAAAAACTGTCAACTGTCAACTATCAACTGTCAATTGTTTATCGGGCTTCTGCCCGATAAACAGGAATTTAACGCAAAAAAAGGAGGTGTCCATTCAAGACACCTCCGTGTTTTTGTTATTTTTGGCCTGCCGCGAAGTTTTCCGGCTTTTCGCCGCAGCCGAATTTCCAAAGGATGGCGTCTGTAATTCTCCGGCAGGCGAAGCCGTCGCCGTAGGGGTTGACTGCATTGGCCATCTTATTATAGGCGTCCTTATCCCGCAGCAGCAGGTTTGCTGTTTCCACGATCTTTTCCTTTTCTGTTCCGCACAAGACCACGGTACCCGCGGCAATGGCCTCCGGGCGCTCCGTTTCGTTCCGCAGGACCAGAACAGGCTTACCCAGAGAGGGGGCTTCCTCCTGAATGCCGCCGGAGTCGGTCATAACCAGATAGCACTTGGCCATCAGGTTGTGCATTTCGTTCACATCCACCGGGGGGATCAGGGACACATCTGCCACATCCCCCAGATATTTGTTCGCGGTTTCCTGCACATAGGGGCTCAGGTGGACAGGGTAGACCACCTTCACACCGGGATTTTCTGCCACCACCTGCCGTACCGCAGTCATAATATTTTCCATAGGCTGACCGTAGTTTTCCCGGCGGTGGGCAGTCAGCAGGATCACCTTGTTTTTCTCAAAATCCAGTGCCTTCAGGGTTTCGTTGGCAAATTTGTAATCCGGCTTTACTGTGGTTTTCAGGGCGTCGATCACCGTGTTGCCGGTAATGAAGATCTCGCCCCGCACCTGCTCCTTTACAAGGCTCTGGGCGTTGTTTTCCGTGGGGGAGAAATTCAGGCTGGAAATTTCGCTGACCAGACACCGGTTCATCTCCTCCGGGAAGGGGGAGTACATATCGTAGGTTCTTAAGCCTGCTTCCACATGACCCACAGGGATCTTATGATAAAACGCCGCCAGAGCAGAGGCGAAGGTGGTGGAGGTATCGCCGTGGACCAGGATCAGATCCGGCTTTTCTTCCTCCAGCAGCTGGTCCAGCTTGTCCAGAATGCGCACCGTAATGCCCGTCAGGGTCTGGCGATCCCGCATAATGTCCAGATCGTGATCGCCTGCAATGCCGAAGATCTCCATCACAGAGTCCAGCATCTGCCGATGCTGTGCGGTCAGGCATACGATACATTCCACTTCCGGTCTGCTTCTCAGCTCCAGAACCAGGGGGCACATTTTGATCGCCTCGGGGCGTGTGCCGAAAATAGTCATAACCTTGATTTTAGCCATAAGAATTTCCTTTCGTCTATGGATTAGCGTTTGAATACCCGCTTGACACCGCGGCAGATACGCATTGGCAGTGTATTCTCCAGATGGGCAATTCGCTGTGCCATTTGATGATTGTGTTCATTTGCTGCACGCAAAGCTTCTTCCAGGGTAGTCACATCCCCATTGCGTTGCTGCAGGGCTGCTTCCAGCGTCTCTACATCCTGCTCCCGCTGCCGGAGCGCAGTGCCAAAAGTATCCCGCAGCTGCATCTCACGCAAGCAAACCGGACCGGTCGTGTCTTCCTTTACGATGGGGTCCTGATTGATATTCCCCAGGTACGATTGCACCTTTTCCTTCGCAGCGACGGTGGGGCTGATATAGTCGTTTATTTGCACAGGCTCTGCATTTTCAGCCAGTACACCCAGCACCTGTGCCACCAGAGACCGGGTATCATTAAAGTGAACGACCTGCCTTTGGTAGCCGATATCCTGCAAAATATGCTCCATTTTCACTTCGTAAACGATGGGAATAAACGGCACATTCATTGCAATGCAGGAGATCATTGCGTGCAATCGGGTGCAGATCACCAGCTCACAGCCGGCGATCTCCTGTTTCACAGAGGCAGTATCACCGGAATATACGATGTGCCTTACCCGCGCTTCATCCTCGACCCTGTCCAGGATCGCCTCCACCACATCCGTATCCGATGTGTTTCCCACGGAGAGACTGAAAAGCACGACCTCCCGTGTGGCATCACCTGCCAGATAGGTGTTGATGGTATCCTGCAGATCGGCAGTATACCGGAGCATATCTTCGTCGGTCGCATAATTGGGCCTTCGCACAGAAACACCCAGACGGGCGCACTTTTGGGCGGCAGTCCACTGGGATAAAAATGCCAGGTCTGCAACAGGCGTGATCTCCTTTTCAGGGAGCAGTGCCTGAAGATATTGGGCGGACCGTTTGTCTCTTGGGGCGATCACATCCGCCTGAGACATCATTTCCGCAAGGTCCTGCCGGGTCTGGGGAGAATAGCTGTCAAACAGGCTGAAGCCCCAGAAGATCACCGGACCGCCGGCCTGCTTTACAGAGGCAATGTACTTTTTGCGCTTGGTAAAATCTCCCCCGTCCGGGAAAATATCTCCCCCTACGCACAAATACCCGTCGAACATATTTTTCCGCAGAAATACATCACATTCCGGCAGTAAATATAAATTGGGGTATTTTTCAGCACCGGCAATTACACTTTCCGGATAATGCTCCAAAAAGGAATAGAACTTGCAGTGTGGAAACAGCCGGGTGGCCGTTTCCACAAACAAATCGTCTCCATAGTTCAGGTCGTAAAAGGCATCCAACAAAATATTCATTGGCAAATCCCTCTGCAATTTCTTTATAGTTCCAAATTTCTGCAGTTATTTTCTTAAGAGCTTCTTTGCGATCCGCTTCAGCTTCCGCGCCCCTCTTCTGAACAGGCTGGGGCGTTCAGGAACGGTGACAGTACCGAAGCTTGCCTGACTGACGGTCTGCTGCAGCAGGAACAGGATCTTAATATCGGAGGAGACCGCATAGTATTCCACATTTTTCCGCATCAGGTTGAATACCGTTTCTCCCCGGAAGAAATTCTCGCTCTTGTCCGTTACCTGACACAGCTCTCTGTAAAACTCGCAAACATTGGCGTGGGGCAGGAAGGGGGTGTTCTCCAGCTCCTGTATATAGGCCGCGCCGATGTGCTTGATATTAAAGTCCGATTCCATAACCTGACGCATATTGAATTTTTCCGGAGCTGCATATACTGCCGCCAGCTGCCCGTTCAGGGCATCACTGCCGGAGACCTGCGCCATCAGGTTGGCGTCGAAATTGGTGTCCCGCAGAAGGCTCAGCATTTGGGCATCGATGATGCCGATCACTCTGCCGTAGCCCATTTCCAGCACCGGATAGCCCATTGCAAGGCCTTCGATCGCCACGCGGTCCGTTCCGATCACGCCGTTATAGTGACCGTCCAGACGGTTAAACAGATCTGCCTGGAAGCCCTGGAAGGTGACCTTGTCTGTCAGCTTCTTCGCCTTCACATAGTCCATCAGGGCTTGCTTGCGGGAGCCGTCCCCATAGATATCGATGTGGTCGATATCCAGCCGGGGCAGCATATCAAACAGGCTGATCAGGGCTTCTTCCTTGCCGTTGTCCGCGTCCAGCCGGGAGATAACAGCCCATTTGCGGTTGGGCACAACGGTGTGCTGTTTGTACTGGGTCAGATCCACCGCATTGGGCAGGAAGCAGATGTCGTTTCTGTGGAACTGTCTTTCCAGAGCCTTCTTTCCGGTGTTGCTCACCGTAAAGATCTTTCCGAACAATTCGTACATACCGTAGTAGTACCACGCCGTATCGATGATCCGGTTGGAAAAGCTGAAGGATGCAATTCCGTGATAGGTCATTGCAATGGGAACATTCATCAGCTGACTTGCGATCAGGGCGGGGTACATACTGAAAAAGGGATGCGCGTGGATGACATCAATGTGATTGTCCTTGATCAGGGCGCAAAGGCGCTGGACATCCTCGATAAACTCCTGCACAGTGCTTTCCCACTTGAAGTGAAAGCCGGTATGCACCGCGCTGTTATCAATGGGAAGCCGGTTTTTGAACTGGCCAAAGGCAAAGGTGAAATTGTGCTCCTTGCGCAGCTCCTGATAATAGGTATGAATGTGCGTTTCCAGACCGCCGCCTACAAACGCCTCACTTACCAGCAAAATATTCATAAGGGTACCTCTTTACTTTGCGGCGATTTCTTCTCTCAAATTATCGATGCCTGTAATATAGGACTCCTGCAGCTTGTGCAAAATGGCATAGTTTTTCTGCGCCATTTCTCTGCGGGCGGCTTCTTCGGGAAGCTTTCCGTCCATACACAGCCGGTAGTCCACAAATTCCATACCCAGCTCCAGGAAATCGCCGATCTCCGCAGATTTCATAATGGGGACAATGCCATACTGAATATACTCAATGATCTTTGTGGGACAGGCTACCTGATTGACCACATCCGGATCCCGCAGGACAAAGCCGTAGTCACAGCCCATATATTCCAGGGAAAGTGCCTCCGGAGACTTGGAGTCCACGACTACATTCCGGGCCTGCTTGTTCTGCCACATAGCATTGAACTCTGCCGGATCGGGCACGAACATTTTATAGTCATACCGGTCGGCGGTGCTGTCCATAATCGACTGCATCAGCTCCACATTCTGCCACTTCTGGGTACCGCCGGCGTAAACGATCACCGCCCGGTCTCTTGTGCTTTCCCCAAGCTGGGAAGAAGCATATTGCTTTGTGACATCAATATTGAAAATGGGCAATACCACAAACTTTGCGGAAGTATCCCCGTGCTTGCGCTCCAGATGGCGCTGCATTGCCCGGTTGACCACCACGATCACATCGGCATTGTGATAGAAGAAGCCTTCCAGCTCATCGCCGATCTGCTTGCCGGTCTCACTGCCGTACATCTGGTATTCCTCCGGCACAGAGCCGTGCACATCCCAAAGGGTCTTGACCTTCGGGTCGGTGAGCAGCTGGCACATTTCGATGTTCACGCTGTCGGTCATAAACCGGTTGATGGAGTGCACATACATCAGTCCGCACAGCCGGCAAAGGGCAAAGATCACCTTTCTTTGCATCGGATCGTGGGAATTGTAGGTGATGAAATAGTGTTCGTCGTCTACCTTTTCTTCGCCCAGACGGTCCTTTTTCTTGCCGTCCTCCAGGATATAGACCCGCAGGTAGCCGTCGAAGATCTCCTCGTCCACCCGCTTGATCCGCTGGATCATACCGTCCCGCTCGTTTTCCGGGGTGAAGATGGGAGCGTGGATCGCCACCTTTTTGTTCGCAGACGCCAATTTTTCCAGAATTTCTGCGATCACAGGATACTGCTTTTTCAGGTCAAGCTTTTCTTCCTCTGTGATACTGCCGTTATCCAGAGAGATATTTACCGAACGGTCCTTCTTTAAGTGAAGCTTGATCAGGGTAAGCTTTATAAGCCTTTTTATGATCTCCTTGCCGGAGATCAGCTCCAGGGGCAGGGTGGGCAGCTGGTATTCCGGATAAAGGAATACCTTGTTTTTAAGGGCTTCCTGCCTGGAGCAGTGGAAGATCTTGCAGAGCTTCAGCTGGATCTTCCGCAGAAGGATCTTTACAAGATGCCGTCCCCGCATACTCTGAATGTGGGTAAAGCCTGCCCGAAGGGTTTTCGCCGGCTCACCGGATGTGCCGCCCTGGGCGGCATTGAGCTGCAGGTACTGATCCACAATGCTCTGGGCATACTGCTCACTTTGGTACCAGTTGATACCTGCCTCCCAGTTTTTGATCAGGGTCTCAGCCGCCGCAATGGTTTTGGCGATCAGCGCATTGCTGCGCGCATCCACAGGCACAGTCTCAAATCTGGACAGATCCTCCCGGCAGGACTGCAGCAGCTTCCAGCTGTCGCCTTCCCATTTCATATTCCATTTTTCCTCAAAGCGCTTTCTGTTCACATTGGAAATGTTGACCCGGTCAGGCATTTCCAGCTTGGAGAAGGAGCCGGAGCCAAAGTGGTGCACAAAGCATCCCCGGATCACCATCTGCCGGAAGCCTGCCTGCTTGATTCTCAGACAGTAATCGATGTCTTCGAAGGAGCCGGGATAGAAGCGCTCGTCCAGAAGACCGATCTTCTCGATCACACGGCGGGAAAACACCGTGTTGAAGAAGTAGAGGATGTCCGTTTCAAAAACCGTCTTTTCAAATACCTCGTGTCTGTAATAGGAGAAGCGGTTCACGGTCTCGTAAGCATCCCCGTTGAGCTGCACCTCATAGTCCACAGCCACAGTCTGCTCGTTGCCGGTGGCATTGGTGACCGGGCCGGTCACATCATAGTCATCGTCCGTCAGGTATTCCAGCCAGTGATCGGTCACCAGCACATCGGAGTTGAGCATACAGATGTGGGTGATCTGCGGGTCTTCCATAAACCGCTTGATGACCACATTGTTACCGCCGCTGAAGCCCAGATTTTTTTCACTGCGGATAAAAAAGCCCTTTCCGCCGTCCTTCTGGAACTTTTCAAAGTGCTTTTGGGCGGCGGCGGCATCCTTTTGCTGGGAGCCGTTGTCAATGATACCTACCTCATAAGCAACATTGGTCTTTGCCAGCAGCAAAGACTCCAGGGCGTATTTCAAAAATTCGTGTCCGTTAAAATTGAGAATAACGATACCAACCTTGCGATTACTCATTTTCGGGCACCTCCATTGTTTTATTTTTTACCTTTGAGCTTTCTGCTGACCGCAGAAAACAACCCCCGGCGGTGATTTCGCAGGAAGTGATACGTTCGGATCAGGAAAAATGCGAGCTTATTGGGAAGCCGCATAAAGCAAATCCTTTTTGCTGCCTGGGGCTCTGGCAGACAGGCACACAGCCGGTCGTAAAAATCTGCGGAGACGGTCCGGATGTTCAGCGCCTGGGCGCAAATATCGCTTGCCCGTTGGCGCATAGCTTCCCGCAGACCGGGGTCGTCCAGCAGCCTTTTGATGGCCTGATACCAGCTTTCAGCCGTATTTTCACAGAAAACACAGCCATCCTCCCACTTTTTCAGCCGCAGATAAGGGCCTGTCCGGGAAAAGACGCCTACGATGCAGGCGGCAGAATACTCAATAAATTTAATATAGTGCTTGCAGCTGTGAAATGCGGTGTCCGGCATCGGCGCAAGGCCAATGTCCCAGGAAAGTCCGTTCAAGGTCTGCAGGTAGGTCTCGTAGCTGTCACAGAAGGGGACGGCCCTGGCGTCCAGATCTCCTGCAAATGAAGGGATGGCACCGAAGAAGCTGAACTGCACTCCGTTACCGTATTCCTGCTTGATCCGCAAAAGGGCATCCTTCAAAATATGCTCAAGGTCATCCACCCGATCCAGAGAACCGGCAAAGCCGATCTGCACCGGCTGACCTTCCTTCCGGGGGATAAATTTGGCAGGCAGAACCGCAGGCTCTTCCACCAATATGCCGGTCCGCCCGCTGTCCTTCGGCGCATATTTTTCCAGCAAAACAGGGGATGGGGACAGAAGCATATGGCTCAAGCCGATCATATCCTGAATGTTTTTGCGGATATCCTTCCGGGAAAAATGCTCCCCGCTGAGCAGGTGAGAGGGGACATTGAGAAGATCGTCGTCGATCAGGTAAGCGATCGCTTTGCCTGCTTTTTTTGCCTTCAGAGCGATCTTGCGCTCGTACCAGCTGTCCGACCTGCCCATAATCACTGCATCCGCCCAATTCAGGTCCTTTTGGGAGACTTTGTGATAGGACATTGCTCTGTAAACCACCAGGCCCTGCCCGGCAAGCTCCTGCAGCTGGGCATAGGCGCACAGCTGCACAGAGGGGAAGACACCGGCAAAGGTCAGGAGGATCTTTGGCTTTTTGTTTTGACCGTTCATTTGTCTAACCCCTGTCAGGACTTTTCGTAGGCATCGCACACGGTCTGTGTGTCCCCGAACATTTTTAAGGTTCCGTGATCCAGCCAGCCCACACGGTTGCACATAGACCGGATCTGGTTCAGGTTATGGGACACCAGAATAACGGTGGCACCGCCATTCATCAGCTCCATCATACGCTTGTGGCTCTTTTCCTGGAAGTTGGCATCGCCAACGGACAGGATCTCATCCACGATCAGAATTTCCGGCTCCACCACCGTGGCAATGGAAAAGGCCAGACGGGCGATCATACCGGAGGAATAGTTCCGCAGGGGGATATTGATAAATTCACCGATCTCGGAAAATTCCACGATCTGGTCATATTTTTCCTTCAAAAACTGCTCGGAATAGCCCAAAATGGCGCCGTTGAGAAACACATTCTCCCTGCCGGACATATCCACATCAAAGCCGCTGCCCAGCTCCAGCATAGGCACGACCTTTCCGAACACATTGGCACTGCCGGCGGAGGGCTTCAGGATGCCGGAAATGATTTTAAGCAGTGTGCTCTTGCCGGCACCGTTGTGACCGACCAGTCCCACCACTTCGCCTTTGCGCACATTAAAAGAAACATCATTGAGCGCAACAAACTCTCTGTATTGCATTTGCCGCTTCAGGCTCTTGATCAAAAATTCCTTCAAATTTACGATCCGGTCCTTGGGCAGACGGAAATTCATAGAAACATTCTCGATTTGAATAATGTTCTGAACATTTTCTTCCATAGAGTTCTCCTTATACATATAACACGAACTTATTTTGCTGTTTTCTGAAGATCAGCGTACCGAGTCCCAGCATCAGCAAAGCAGAAGCAAGGCACATAAAATATGCCTTCGGCGCCGGGGAAACGCCGTCGATAATGCAGGTACGGGCAAAGGTAACGAACTGGCACATAGGGTTCAGGCTATAATAAGGCAGAAGCTTTTCCGGAATGATGCTGATGGGATAGAACACCGGGGTCAGGTACTGCCAGATCATAGCAATAATGCCCCATAAGAAGCCTGTGTCCTGGAAGAAGGTCATAGCGGTGGACAGTAAAAGCACCAGACCGACCACGAACATCAAAAGGCAGGCGATATCGAATAACAGCAAAAACAGTGCCGGAGTGAACCGGGTGCCGGTAAATGCCATCAGCAAAAACAGGGGGATAAAGGAAAGCACCAGGTTCAACGATGTGGATATCACCTTGGATACCGGGTAAATGTACTTGGGCATATATACCTTTTTGATCAGGGCTGCATTTGCCACGATGGAGGACATACCCACAGTGGCGGCTTCGTTGAAGAAGCTGAAAAACACGATACCGGTGAGCAAATAGGCGGGATAGTTTTCAATATCTGCCCGGAAAATGGTGGAAAAGACGATGTACTGCACGCTCATAGTCAGCAGGGGATTGAGCAGGCTCCACACGATGCCCAGGTAGGAACGCTTATATTTGGTCTTAAAGTCGCGGGATACCAGCTGCTTGAGCAGGTACATATAGTTGTGCACCATATAAAACAGGGTGTAAAGCAGATTGTTTTTGCCTCTTTTGATCCCCAGATACTGCCACAGGCTAAAGGCAAAGCCTATTGCAAACACAGATGACATAATGATCCAGTAGGGCGTATATCGGAACTGCTGGTAGGCAATGGCGTAAACACCTGCCACACACACCCAGAAAATCGATGCCACAATAATCAGCACGCGTTTTATCGTTTTTTGATCCATAAAAAAGTCCTCATATTCAAAGTGAAGTTATATCGGGTAAAAAACATAAATATCCTTATACAGTATAATACATATACCTATAAAAAGCAAGGTTTTTCAGCGAATATGATACAGGCGTGTTGCGTTTTCGGTGGTGACTTTATGAATTTCCTCCACACTGACATTTCTGATTTCTGCCAATTTTTCCGCCATCCGGTACAGATAGCCCGGATCGTTGCGCTTGCCCCGGAAGGGCTCCGGTGCCATAAAGGGGCAGTCGGTTTCCAAAACGATCCGATCCAGGGGGATGCTTGCGGCAGTTTCCACCGCCTTGCGGGCGTTTTTGAAGGTAAGCACGCCGGTAAAGCCAATATACCAGCCCATATTCACCAGCTGCCGCGCCATTTCCGCAGAACCGGAGTAGCAGTGAAATACGCCGGTAACCGTGGGGAAATCCTTAACGATCATCAGCGCATCCTGATGGGCATCCCGCTGGTGGATGATCACCGGCATAGAAAGCTCCTTTGCCAGCGCCATCTGCATCCGGAAGGCCTTTTGCTGGATATCTCTGGGGATGTCCTCATAATAGTAATCCAGACCGATCTCGCCAATGGCCTTCACCTTTTCGTGTTTACATAACACTTTATATTCTTCCAGAACGGCATCGTTGACCTCGTTTGCCGAATCGGGATGGGAGCCTACGGATGCGTAAATATGGGGATAGGTTTCTGCCATTTTTACGCAGTCCCTGGAGCTTTCCAGACAGCAGCCTGCATTCATTACAAGACCGACCCCTTTGTCAGGAAGGCTCCGGATCAGTTCCTCCCGGTCCGGGTCGAAGGCGGGGTCGTTCAAATGGGCGTGGGTATCAAATAACATAGCAATTCTCCTGCGGTTACATAATAGGGCGGGGTTTGCTCCCGCCACAAAAAGATTTGTTATCAGAGGCGGAAGCAAGCCCCCGCCCTACGGTGCTAGTATATCTCTTTTGCAGGCAAGTGTCAACGAAAGGTTCTAACGGACACAGGATATACATAGGCTTTTCCGGGAGGGATGGCTATGGCACTGGAGCAGGGGGCACTACCCCACAAGCTCACATTAAATGAGCGCAAAAGCCTGACGATGACCGGCGCGACGGAGGTCGTCAGCTTTGATGAGAATACGGTGGTTTTGAAAACCGGGCTGGGCACACTGGTGGTACACGGAAAAGAACTGCAGCTGCGGAACTTATCGTTGGATGGGGGACAAGTGGCGGTGGATGGGGACATTTCTGCCTTAGTCTATGAAGAAAAGCGGTCCGGAGGCGGGGCATTGCGCCGTCTGTTCGGATGAATGCCCCGACCCTTGCCGCCCGCCGCTTTCTCATCGCCTGTCTGTTAGGGTGCGTCCTTGGGTTGTATTACAGCTTTTTGTGGCCACTGCGCCGCAGACGGACCGCGTTGGCAGATCTTTTGTTTTTGCCCGGTGCGGTGTGGGCGTGGATCTGTTTGGGCTTTGGCGTCTGCGGGGGAGACCTGCGGTTTGGGTATACGGCAGGACTGTTTTTGGGCTGTTTGGGGTTTTCCAGTACGGCCGGAACCTGCCTTAAGCCGGTTTTTGCGGGGATTTGGAGCCTTTTTCTTTGCCCGGCAGGGTTTATTTTCAAAAAAATCCGCAAATTTGTAAAATTTCTCTTTGCAACCGGAAAGAAATGGGGTACAATATATAAAAATAACCGTCAGATAAAAAGATCCGGAGGTGGGCCCTATGCAAAACAAAAAGAAGCCAGTGGGCAGACTCCGGCTGGTGTATCGGCGGGCATCTCCGCTGCTCAAATGTGTGGTGCTGGCGACCATCGTGCTGTGTACGGCAGCACTGCTGCTGCTGCGCAGTTCCATCAGGGAGTGGCGGCAGAAGGAAGCAGATCTGCAGAAACAGGCGGCGACACTGGAGCAGGAGAACGAAAATCTGGAAAGAAACATCGCCGAGCTGGGCACTGTTCAAAGCATCCGTCGGATCGCAGAGGAAGAGCTGGGCCTGGTAGATCCGGATACGATATTTTTTGAACCTAAGGAATAATTGGAGGAAGTATATTAAACTATGGAGTTAACCGTTGGAGCCGTTTTAGAGGGCAAAGTAAAGTCAATTACAAATTTCGGCGCATTTATTGCACTGCCTGAGAACAAGTCCGGGCTGGTACATATATCGGAGGTGGCAAATACCTATGTCAGCGATATTCGCCAGCATCTGACAGAGGGCCAGGATGTGAAGGTGGTAGTGATCGGCGTAGAGGGCAATAAGATCAACCTGTCCATCAAGCGTCTGGAGCAAAGTGCCCCCCGAAAGGAAAATGCGCCCCAGCGGGAGCGCGCCCCCCGTCGGGAACCCACCCCGCCTCCGGCACCGAAAACGGCAGACCAACTGTTTGAGGAGAAACTCAAGGCTTTTATGTCTGAGTCTGACAGCAAGATATCCTCTCTGCGCGCAGACCATCGCACCAGAAGCAGAAGAAGGTAAAAATGCAGGGGCGGCAATCTGCCGCCCGCTTAATTGAGGATAAAATATGAAAACGGTACTAATAACCGGCGGGAGCCGGGGGATCGGCGCGGCGGCTGTGGAGCGGTTTACCGCCCGGGGCGACCGGGTGTTCTTCCTGTACGAAAAGGAACACGAAAAAGCCGGAGCTTTGGCAGAAAAGACCGGTGCAGCTGCCATTTGCTGTGATGTGGCAGACGGCAGAGCGGTCCAGAAGTCCTATGAAGCCATCGGGGATGTGGATATTTTGATCTGCAATGCAGGCATCGGCGGTGTGGGCCTGATGAGCCAAACCACCGAAGAGACCTGGGACAGACTGTTCGATGTGAATGTAAAAGGCATTTATCACTGTGTCAACGGGGCAATGCCCGGCTTCTTGAGAAAGCATAAGGGCTGTATCATTACTGTCAGCTCGATGTGGGGACAGGTGGGCGCATCCTGCGAGGTGGCGTACTCTGCAACCAAGGGCGCCGTGATCGCTATGACCAAGGCGCTGGCAAAGGAGCTGGGACCCAGCGGCATCCGGGTCAACTGTGTTGCCCCCGGCGTGGTGCTCACAGATATGTGCAACGGCGTTGACCCGCAGATCCTGGCGGATATGGCTGAAGAGACTCCCGTGGGGAGAAACGGTCTGGGTGCGGACATTGCCCAGGCGATGGAATACCTTGCAGATGCAGAATTTGTAACAGGACAGGTACTGCCGGTAAACGGCGGCTACATTATTTAGGAGGTATACAAATGAAAATTGCAATCGGATGTGATCACGGCGCACTGGCGCTGAAGAATACCTTGGTAAAGCACCTTCAAGACAAGGGCTATGAAGTAAAGGATTTCGGTACATACACCTCAGATAGCTGTGACTATCCGGATTTTGCCGGTGCAGCAGCCAGGGCTGTGGCGTCGGGAGAATGTGAAAAGGGCATTGTCCTTTGCACCACCGGCATTGGCGTGTCCATTGCCGCCAATAAGGTCAAGGGCATCCGCTGTGCACTTCTTTCCGATGTGATGTCTGCCCGGATGACAAGGGAGCATAACGATACCAATATGATGGCAATTGGCGCAGGGGTAGTGGGACAGATGCTGGCACTTCAGATCGCAGACACCTGGCTGGAGACAGAATTTTCTCACGATACACGCCACCAGCGCCGTATTGATAAAATGATGGCACTGGAAGTGTAAAATGCTTGTTTTATGGCGGGAGTAAACCCCTGCCCTACGGTACATTTTCGTAGGGCGGGGGCTTGCTCCCGCCATTTATCATAATTTTTTCACAGTTTTTCGTTCCATCAGCTGGGGGACCAGGTTCATAGACAGTGCCATTTCCGGAGCCAGGGTGTCGGTGATCATCATTGCCGCCAGCTTGCCGGCATCGGCGGCAGGATAGCTGACGGTGGTCAGGGCCGGGTTGTAGGCGGCGGCGATGGGCATATCGTTAAAGCCCACGATGGAAAGGTCCTCCGGCACATAGATGCCGCGGATATTCAGTGTGCGCATAACGCCGATGGCCGCCATATCGTTGATGCAGAAAATGGCAGTGGCAGAGCGGTCTGAATTCATATAGGCAAAGGCGATCTGCCGGCCAATACCCAGATCCTGGTCGGTGCTTTTCAAAATAGATTCCACCGGACATTCAAAAACCAGCTTCGGATCGTAGGGAAGTCCGGCGGTAAGCAGGGCATCCCGGTATCCCCGGAACATTTCCTTTTTGGTCCAGATATCCAGAGAGGTGGTGCCGAAGGCGATTTTTTTGTGTCCCTGTGCGATCAGATGCTCCACAGCCAGCTTTGCACCGGTGTAGGTGTCGAAGCGGAGGCTGGGGGTCTCCAGATCCTCAAAAAACTGATCCAGCAGCACAAAACGCATACCCTTTTGGGAATATTCCCGGATCACCTCACTGCCGGTATCCACAGAGGACAAGATCACACTTTTGACCTGCCGTTCATAAAGCTGACGCAAGCAGGTGTGCTCCTTTTCGGGGGAGAGCTTTGTATTGCAGAGGATGATGTTGCAGTCGTTTTGGCTCAGCACATCGGAAATACCGATCAGCGCCTGCTGATAAAAGGGATTCGATACACTGGGCAGCACCACGCCCACATCGGGATTTGCCCGGTGGCGCAGGGATTTGGCCAGGGTGTTGGGCACATAGTTCAGCTTTGCGGCGGCATCCCGAACCCGCTGGCGGGTGGCGGGACTGACCGGATAATTACTGCCGCTGAGCACTCTGGAGGCGGTGGCGACAGAGGTGTCTGCCATTTTGGCTACATCATAAATCGTGGAGGATCTTTCCATATTGTTTCTCCAATTGTTATTTTGTTTCTATTTTACACAATTGCAGAAAAAAAGCAAGCAAAAAGCGGCGGCAATAGTTGCAAATTTGGGGGCTGACTGCTATAATGTGAAAATATATCTGCAAAAAATCAAAGTTTCCCAAGGGGAATAAATGTGATATACTGACCCTGAAGGTGCCGGTACAAACCGGCAAAGGAAGGAGACAAAATTATGAAAGAGAATACGATCCAAATTGTACCTGCTGAAGAAAAGCATATACCGGCCTGCGTGCGCATTGCACTGGAAGCCGGGGCGATTTACCACGCATCCTATAAAAACCGCATCGGCGCGGAACTGGATGCAAAGCTTCACAGCACCTGGCAGGAGGATGAGGCGGCAATTGCCATCCGCACCCTGAAAAGCGGAAATGCCCTGGTGGCGCTGGATGGCGACAAGGCAGTTGGCTATACCGGCTATGCCATCCGCGGCATCGTAGGTGCGATCGGCGAAAACGCCATCGACCCGGAATACTGGGACAAGGGCGTGGCAGAAAAGCTTTTTGAAGCGGTGCAGGACCTCGCCCGGAAGGCAGGCTGTAAGTACTGCAATGTGAAAACCAGCCTGGATGAGAGCAATGCTCCCACACTGGAGGCGCTGAAGAAGCAGGGCTTTGAGAAGCATCAGCCCGGCGTGCGGTACTATCAGATGCTGGATCTTCAGGCAGAGGACTATGCCACGGAAAGTGACACAGTCAAGGTAATTCCCTGTGAGGAAAAGCATATTGACGATTGCGTGCGGATCGCCCTGATCGCCTGGGGCATTATCCACGAGTCCTATAAAAAATGCATTGGCGAACAGACCCACGAGGATCTGATGACCGGCTGGGAGGAAGCGCTTGCAAAGGACATTCGCAAGCTTCAGCTGGGCGGCAGTGGCTATGTTGCCATAGCAGACGGAAAGGTGGCGGGCTTTGCATCCTGCCGAACCGACGGCGATATGGGCGTGCTCAGCCGCAACGCAGTCGATCCGGAGTATCGGGGCAGAGGCATTGCCAAGTTGATGTACGGCCTGTGTATGAATAAGATCCGGGAGGCCGGCTGTACCTGGGCAACGGTACATACGGGCCTGGACGACGGTCACGCAGGTGCCCGCCGGGCGTACAGCAAGGTAGGCTTCGAAAAGAACCTGCCCTACACCCGCTACTATATGGCTCTGTAAAGTAGGGGCGGCTATTATGCCCAATGTCATTAAGTTAATGTCTTTGCGAAACCAGTCCGCAGACTGGTTGTGGCAAACTCCAGTGTATCGATACCCCGGAGATTCCCACGACCAGTGTGCGCACTGGTCTCTCAATGACATATTCGCTTAACTTAATGACATTGGCAATTATGCCCCTACGGGAGGAAAAACGATGAAAGCAGTCAAGGTAACAAAATTGAATACACGGCTGCTGGCGGTGTTTTTCCTGGCAGTGTTTGTTCTGGCAATGGCGGAATTTTTTGTGTTTTCCCACCTGCTGGGATCTATGGAGCAGGAGGAAAAAACCATCAACCGGGAGCGGCTGAACAATGCCCAGACCAAGCTGGATATGGAATTCGAGGAAATTCGGGTGGCATATATGCAGGTGGTTCTGGAGCGGGCCTTCCGCTACTGGGTGGGGGATGAACCCGCCCTGTACCAGCAATATGAGATGCGCGCCAAGGCCTCCGAGCTTTTCGATGAAAATGAAAGCATCAGCGGTTGGGCGATCCTGCTGAAGGATACCCAATGGGTCATCAGCAGCGGCGGCGTTCTGCCGGATGCGGCGTTTGACGGCATCCGCAAAAACAGTACCTATAATATGGTCTATTGGCGGCAGGCGTTTCACAGCAGCTCCGGTGCCCGGTATTATCCCCAGAGCCGCTATCTGTGCATTGGTGAAGGCACCGGGGTGAGAGAACAGAACCTGGTACCGCTGACGATGAAATCCCCCTACAATGATATGTGTATGGTGGTGCTGCTTCTGGATATGGAAGCCCTGTGCACTCAAAGCGATACCTATTTGCAGGAGGGCACATATCTTTTCTGGGATGGGGAGCTGATCTATACCACAGACGACACACCCATTCTCAGCAGCATTCCCGGAGAGGAGACCCTTACCGACGAAGCTGACGGGCGATATGTGGTCTATACCGGAACCCTGCAAAACGGCATAACCGTTGTCAAGCTTCAGCCGGAGCTGGAGGCGACCAGTGTACTGCGCAATAACTTTTTGATCTGTATCGTTATTGCGGTGGCGGCATTGGTGCTGACGGCGATACTGATCCCCGCATCCATCAAGCGGGTGATGGACCCGGTGAACCGGATGTACGGACTGATCCATCAGCATTCCGAGGCGAAGGATCCGGGCTTCCGGTTCGATGCCTGTGAGGAATTGGAAGTGATCCTGAAGAACCGGGAGCAGCAGGCATCGGCACTGGCCCAGCGGGACGCGGTGCTTTCGGAATACTTCCTGCAGTCGAAATTAAAAAATGTGTATGTGGATATGCACACTGCTCCCCAGACCCAGGAGGGGGATGCATACATCCTGTATATTCAGGTGCAGTACCAGCCTTCCTGCCGGGAGGGCATCGCGATGCCCCGTGCAGAGCTGGAGAGCTGTATCCAGACGATGCTGTCCGGCACCCTGAATAACCTGTTTGCCTCCACAATGGTGTTCCAGCTGGAGCCCGGACGGTTTGCCGCCAGGGTGACCCTGCCTACAGAGGATGCAGACATTGAAAGCCGGATGGACCGCTTTATGAAGCGGCTGGATATCGAACAGGAGTTTGCCTGCTTTACGGTTATCCGCAGTGGAGTTTTGAAAGAGAACGATGAGCTGTCGGAGGTATATGCCCAGGTGCAGGAGGCGGCGCGGCAGGCACTGGTGTGCGATCGCTCCCAGCTGCTGACACTGCCTTTGCCGGAAAGAAAGGAAAAGGAATTCGTCTTTACCGGTCAGCAGGAAAAGAGCCTGATCACCCTGATCTCCAAGCAAATGATACCGGAAGCTGTGGAGCTGGCAGAGGAGATCATCGAGGAGAATATGAAGCGGGGCATTTCCCACATCCAAACGGAGATCCTCTGTGTGGCACTGGTCAATACCGTTGCCCACGGCGCGACCCGGCTGGAGGAAACGGCAGACAAGATCGCCGCCGCCAGCGGCGTGTACAATGTGATCACCTCCCGCTGTACCACGATGGAGGAGTACCGGCAGACTGTTACGGACTTTATCCGGTCGATGGGCGGCGAAGAACATCTGGCAGAGGAACGGGATGTGCTTCTTAACAATGTGCGCCGTTACCTGCAGGAAAATTATCAGAAGGAATTTTCCGGCGAGGATATGGCAATGGCACTCCATGTGTCCAGAAGCTATTTAAGCACCTATTATAAAAGCAAGACCGGCATCAATCTGAATGAAAGCATCCAGATCTTCCGGATGCAAAAAGCGGTGGAGCTTTTGCAGGATACCGACATCCGGGTGGGCGATGTAGGTGCGCTGGTGGGTATCCCCAGCAGCAATACCTTCCTGCGCTGGTTTAAGAAGTACACCGGTATGACCCCCAATGAATACCGGAGCAAATTGCTCAAATGAGGCAAATACTTAACAAAATAGAAACAATCTAACAAAATGATTGTTGCATTTTTACTGCTTTTAAGGTATGATTTCAGCAAGCCATTTATAATGGTGCAGGTGGCCCGGTGCCACAACTGCAAAACTATTTAAGAAATGAGGAGACAACAAAATGTTAAAGAAAGCTTTAGCACTGATCCTGGCATTGGTTTGCTGCTTTGCTTTGCTTGCCGGCTGCGGCGGCGATGACAGCACTGAAGACACCAAGAGCGCAGGCAAGAAGAACCCCGTACTGGAAAACTATGAAGCTCCGGATCTGACTGGCGTGACCATCACCCAGTATATGACCCAGAACAACGACTACGATCCCAACAACTGTTATGTAGCAGATAAGATCGAAGAAGCTCTGGGCTGTGACCGTGTGGTCTTCGAGCTGGACAGCTTTTCAAACCAGTACCTGACTATGCTGGCAGAAGGCAATGTTCCCGACATCACCTGGATGAACTCCTATATGCAGACCTATGTTCAGCTGGGTTTGGACGGCGCTTACATCAACATTTATGACTACCTGGATATGATGCCCAATGTTGAGGCATATATCAACGATCCTGAGAATGCGGCAGACGTGGCAAGATACACCATCGAAGAGGGTGTTATGTTTGCTCTGCCTATTCACTTCCAGGGTTCCACCGCTCCCAACGCATTCCTGTACCGCAAGGACGTTTTCGATGCTAACAATCTGACCTTCCCCACCAACCAGGAAGAGTTTGTTGCAGTTCTGCGTAAGCTGAAGGAGCTGTACCCCGATTCCCAGCCTTTCATTATGCGTACTATGACCGGCAACATCCAGGGCGCACAGAGCTTTGGTCACCTGTGGGGCAGCGCTCACGTGCTGCAGGGTAACTACGGCACCATCTTCACCCTGGACGAAAACGGCGAATACTTTATGGCGCAGCAGAGCGTTGCATACAAGGAAATGGCACAGTTCTTCAATGAGCTGACTGCTGAGGGCCTGATGCACAAGTCTTCTATGACTGTTGACACCGCAGGCTGGATGGAAGCTTTCGCATCCGATACTTCCTTCATCACCTACGATAAGACCGACCGTCTGAACCCCATCAACCGTACCGGTCAGTCCCTGAAGGAAGAGTTTCTGGTGGTTGCTGCTGCTCCCTTCAACTTTGGTACTTATGCAACCCAGACCGATGTGGTTTCTACCTCCTGGGCAGATGGCGTTGGCTCCGGCTCCGGCTACCTGTACACCATCGGTGACAACGAAAACCTGGATAACACACTGGCTTACATCGACTGGCTGTACTCCGAGCAGGGTCAGATCCTGACCAACTGGGGTGTAGAAGGCGAGAGCTGGGAGTGGGTCGACGAAGCTGCCGGCACCCGTCGTTATAAGGACGGCTTCCTGGATGAAATTGGCGGCCACACCAAGTCCGGCCTGGGCACTGCTGCCTGCGTTGGCGTTATCCACTTCGATGCTTACACCGCTTGCCTGACCGAGTCCGAAAAGGAAAGCCTGGAGATGGCACAGGATTACCTGGGCAAGAACCCCGCACAGCACAAGCTGAAGTTCACCGACGACGAGCAGCTGCTGTACGATACCTACGGCACCGCTTGCTACAACTACGCACAGACCGAGTGGTCCAAGTTCGTTCTGGGCCAGCGTGATTTCTCCGAGTGGGATCAGGTCGTTGAGGAAATGAAGGCAAAGTATAAGTATGACGAGCTGATGGAGATCCACGAGGCTGCATTGGCAAGACTGCTGGAAGAAGAAGGCATTTCCTACGAATAATCTTATAGCATACCGGGCGCGTGCATTGCACGCGCCCTTTCCGTTTATCGGGCAGAAAGCCGGTGAAATGCTTAATGCAGACTGTCAACTATCAACTGTCAACTGTCAACTAACGAGACGGTTCGTTAAGCAGGAACTTGGCGAAAGGGCGGAAAAGGTGTCCGTGGTGGCGAAATAATAGAAGATACATATTGCGTTTTTTGGAAAATGTGGTAGAATAAATGCATCCACGGCACTTTGCTTGTCAAAAACGAACAAATAATCCATAAAATATGGCTGGATTATCCATTGAAACAGGCGGGGGACTGTGGTAGAATAAAATATGGCGATCAGCCAAAAGAAAAAATTACTGGAAACGAGGTAATGGAATATGACTAAAAGACTGTTAGCACTTGTTTTAGCACTCGTATGCTGCCTGAGTCTGTTTGCCGGCTGCGGCGACAACAGCAACAGCGGCAATGAAGGCAACTTCAATCCGGACCTGGAGAACTATGAAGCTCCCGACCTGACCGGAAAGATCATTAACATCTACGCTTGGGAAAACAGCGACTTCGACCCTGTGAAAAGCTGGCTGAAGGGCGCCATTGAGAACGAGCTTGGCTGCACCATCAACTATGTCCCTCTGGACAGCTTCTCTCAGCAGATCGCAACTATGATGGCAGAAGGCGATGTGCCCGATCTGACCTTCAGTAACGTGTATAACAACACCTATGACACCTACGGTGAAGACGGCGCGTACATCAACCTGTACAACTATCTGGACCTGATGCCCAATGTTAAGGCATTCATCGAAGATCCTGAAAATGCTTCCGATGTGTCCAGACTGACTGTTTCTGAGGGCGTTATGTACTGCCTGCCTGTTCACTCCGAAAAGCAGGTCGACCCCTACATCTTCCTGTACCGTTCCGACATTTTCGAAAAGCACGGCCTTGAGTGGCCCACCAATCAGGAAGAGTTCACCGCAGTTCTGCGTAAGCTCAAGGAAGAGTACCCCAACTCCTATCCCTTCGTAATGCGTGGCATCAACGGCAATATGCAGTCCCTTATGGGCTTTAGCCACCTGTGGGGCGCAACCCACGTCAACCAGGGTGCTTACAACGGCATCTTCACTCTGGATGCTGACGGCAACTACTATATGGCTCAGGTCAGCGAGTCCTACAAGGAAATGACTACCTACCTGAAGGGTCTGCTGGACGAAGGTCTGATGCACCCCTCCTGCGCAACAATGGACGCTGCTACCTGGTATGAGTCCTTTGCTTCCAACACCAGCTTTATTACTTTCGATAAGACCGACCGTCTGCCTGTTATGAACCGTACCGGTCAGTCCCTGAATCCGGATTTCCAGGTTAAGGCTGCTGAACCCTTTAACTTCGGTTCCTACGCAAAGACCGCAGACAAGGTTTCCACCAGCTTTGCACCCGGCATCGGTTCCGGTACTACCTTCTGGTATGCAGTTGGCAACAACGAAAATGTGGAACAGACTATGGCATATCTGGATTGGCTGTACTCCGAGGAAGGCGTGCAGCTGACCAACTGGGGCGTTGAGGGCGAAAGCTACGAAGTGGACGCCGACGGCAACAAGAAGTTCATCGAAAGCTTCCTGGCAGAGCAGAAGGGCCTGACTATGGCCGGTCTGCGTCAGCCCGGTCTGTGCGGTGTCCGTAAGAATGATTCCTGGATGGCTTCTCTGAGCGCAGAGGATGCCGCTTCTCTGGAGCTGGCTCTGCAGTATGTTGAGGGCGATCCTGCCCAGCACCTGCTCCGTTACAACGATGAAGAGCAGATGATCTACGACACCTATGCACTGTCCTGCTTCAACTATGCACAGACTCAGCTCTCCAAGTTCCTGCTGGGTCAGCGCGATCTGGCTGAGTGGGATCAGGTGCTCGGCGAGCTGAAGGCCAAGTATCACTATGACGAACTGCTGGAGGTCCACAACTCCGCACTGGCAAGAGTGAAGGAACAGTACGGCATTTAAGCAAATGAAGATCTTCGGGCACGGGACGGCTGTCCCGTGCCCGATTTACCCCCGCGCCTGCATAAAAATATCCGTCTTCAACAAAATGTGAGAAAAAAATGAACACAATGGGAACAATCTTACAATTTGGTTCTTGCATTTTCTGAAAAGATAGGTTATTATATGTATGTAAATTTACCCAGTAGTCTGTTTTGGCGAGACATCCGTTCCTGTGGCAGGCTGCGAACAAACATTATAAGGAGGCGTGTTTCGTCTATGAGTGCAACGAATGTAGCAACCGGTTCTGCAAATCGGCTCCCTGCCAACAATAAGCAGAACATCTTCAAGCGGTTTTGGAAGACAAGATTCTTGTTTGTCCTGTTCTTGCCTGCCCTGGTGTACTACATCCTGTTCAAGTATGTTCCTATGTGGGGCGTTTCCATTGCTGTATACAAGTACAGTATCTTCAAGGGCATGGCCGGAAGTAAGTTCATCGGTTTGTACAACTTTAAGATCTTCTTCCAGTCTCCGGAGTGGTGGTTGTACACCAAGAACACCTTTGCCCTGGGTGCAATGGGTGTGTTCATTTCCTTCCCCCTGACCATCGTCTTTGCCTTGCTGCTTAATGAAGTCCGCGGCGCTCGGTTCAAGAAGATCACCCAGACTGTTTCCTACCTGCCCCACTTCCTGTCTGTGGTCGTTGTGGTCGGTTTGATGAAGTCTCTGTGTGACCCCACCACCGGTGCGATCAACTCCATCATCAAGGCCTTCGGCGGCGAACCTATTTACTTCTTTACAGAAACAAAATGGTTCCGTCCGTTGTATGAGATTTCGGCTGTGTGGTCGGGTCTTGGCTGGGGTACCATCGTGTATCTGGCGGCTATCTCCTCGGTCGACCCCGGTCTGTACGAGGCTGCAAGACTGGACGGCGCAGGCCGCTTCCGTCAGATGATCAACATCACCCTGCCTACCATTATGCCCACCGTGTCCACGATGTTCATTATGAAGATCGGTCACATCCTGGGCGACTCTATGGAAAAGGTCCTGCTGATGCAGTCTGCGGTTACTTACGAAGTCTCCCAGACCATTTCCACCTATACATATTATGTCGGTATGAGCAAGGGTAACTACGATTTCTCCACTGCCATTACCTTGTACAGCAGTGTGGTCAACCTGGTATTCCTGTTCGGTGCAAACTTCATCTCCAAGAAGCTGACCGAAAACAGCATCTTCTAAGAAAGGGGAACGAAATATGGCTGCGAATAAAAGAGCAAAATACAACCGCATCTCCGTTTTTGATGTGGTCCTGTATATCATTATGATCCTGTTTATGGCTTGTATCATCGTACCTTTCCTGCATGTTATTGCCGTTTCCTTCTCTTCTCCGGGTCCCGTTGCTGCCGGTCAGGTCGGTATCTGGCCTGTTGGTCTGACCCTGGATACCTATAAGGGCGTTTTGGCTGACGGCTCCTTCGTGGGTGCTTACGGTGTTACCATTGCAACTACCGTTATCGGTACGATCCTGTCCCTGATCGTTACGGCTATGTGTGCTTACGCACTCAGCCGCCGTGCGCTTGTGGGTCACAAGCTGTTCTCCCTGATGATCACCATCACGATGTTCTTCGGCGGTGGTCTGATCCCCACCTATCTGGCAGTTTCCAGCTACGGCCTGACCAATACCGCCTGGGCATTGATTCTGCCCGGCTTGCTCAATACCTGGAATATGATCATTATGCGAAGCTTCTTCGTGGCGTATCCCAGTGAGATCGTGGAGTCCGGTCAGATCGACGGCCTGCAGGAAGCCGGCGTGTTCTTCCGCCTGATCCTGCCCACCTCCAAGGCGGCTCTGGCTACCATCGGTCTGTACTACGCAGTTGCTTACTGGAATGCTTATATGCCTGCCCGTCTGTACATCCGCAACCCTGATCTGTATCCTGTGCAGCACTATCTGCAGCAGATCATTGCAAGTGTTTCTTCTGAGGAAACCCAGCAGGAGTCCACGGTTCTGGTTTCTGCATCCGTGCGTTATGCTTGTATTATGATCGTTGTTCTGCCTATTATGTGCGTCTACCCCTTCATCCAGAAATACTTTGTGAAGGGTGTTATGGTCGGCTCTATCAAGGGCTAAGATACGAACTCTTGACCCTCCCTTTGCAGACATTCTGGAAAGGGAGGGTTCTTTAGATAATCGGGTGTTTTCGTACACCCAGGAGGTATTCCCACAATGCGAAATCTTTTCTCCTACGATTCAAAACTGACACAAATGCTGGGCTATGTGCTGGATCTGTTTGTTCTGAATGTTATTTTTCTGATCTGCTGTCTGCCCATTTTCACCATCGGTGCGGCCCAGGCAGGTCTGTACACAGCAACCCGCCAGATGATCGATCCCGAGGATGACCGTTCTGTGATCAAGGCCTATTTCCGGGGGTTTGCCAGCGGCTTTGGCAAGATCACCCTGATCGGCACCTTCTTTATGGTGCTGGAATTTATGCTGCTGTTTACCCTGTTCAGTATTTTGGAAAATCTGGACACAGGCCTGTATATGAAGAACTGGATATTCCCTGCCATTATGCTGGGACTGTGTATGCTCATCCATTCTCTCATCCCGGTGTTCCATTCCCGGTTTAACTGCAGACCCTTCCACCTGTTTCGCAACAGTGTGTTGCTCCTGGTGGCAGCGCCTCTGCGCTCCCTGGCAGTAATGATACTGACCTGGGCACCGATAGGCGTTTATTATCTCGGATGGTATATGGGCTCTGCGCGTATGCATTATAATCTGATTATACTGGTTGTGACCATTTATTACAGTGTGGCATTTTTGTTTGGTGCATTCTTAATGGAAAAGCCCTTTAAGCTCCTGATCGACGATATCGAGGACGCCGAGGACAAGGACGAATAATGCACACAGGAAGGAACGATCTATGAACGAACTATCTCCCATCAGAAATCTGAAAAATCTGAAAAAAGATATGGAAAATATGTCCTATAAGGAGAAGCTGGTGCACATCTGGACCTATTATAAATGGGTGCTGGTGGTTATAATGCTTCTGATTATGGGCGCTTCCATTTTAATATCCGTCATTCAAAATAAGCGCAGAATTTTGATGCTGGGCGGCGTGACTGTCAATGTGCAGGTGTCTGAGGAAGGCGGCCAATACATTCAGGAGGACTATCTGGAACTTGTCACCACCGGCAACAAACGGGAAAATGTGATCGTAAGCCATATGGATGTGGACAAGCCGGACCGTATCTATGGCGATAACTATGTGGCGGTTAAGAGTCTGCTGGCGCTGTGCACCAATGAAGAGGTGGATTATCTGATTTTGGATCAGACCGGCTTTGAAACGATGCTGATCCACGGGGCATATCTGGGCCTGGACCAGGTGTATACCCAGGAGGAGCTGGATGCCTTCGGAGACAAGCTGGTATATGCCCAGATGAAGGATGAAGCGACACCTTCTGCGGTGGCGCTGGACATTACCGACTGCGCCTTCCTGCAGGAGCACGCCAACGAATCCGGTAAGGTCTACTTCGTGTATGTGATCAATTCCCCCAGAGTGGAGGAATGCCGGGCATTCTACGATTACCTGATGGCATACGAATAATATTCAAATCTCGCAAAAGGGAACGGCTCGCCGTTCCCTTTTTTGTCAGCCTCCGGTCTATCGGGCAGATGCCCGATAAACAATTGACAGTTGATAGTTGACAGTTGACAGTTAAGCGCCGGAAAATACATTCGATTTCATTTGCACGTCATCTTGAGTAGGGGCGGCAATCTGCTGTCCGCTGTGCAGCGAACAGAAAGATCTTCGCACCGATTTTTTCTATGATTTAGAATAAATACGTAGATTCTTCGACGCGCTCTGCTTGCTCAGAAAGACGCGACGATAGGTTTCCTGCTTCCATAGCAGTCCTTCGCGTTTTAAATCATTTCCGAAATACATTAACTGTTAACTGTCAACTATCAACTGTCAACTGGCACATCAGTGCGTCAAACAGAAATTTGGTGTATTGGAAGGGGTTGGAAACGATACGGTTATATCGAATGTAAATGTATCGATATGTTTGTACTTTTTACGAAAATGGGGGAAAATCCCGCAAAAATGGGTGGACAAAATAGAGAGATTGCGTTATGATATAGCCATAAAATATATGAGGTGAGCATTATGGCTTTTTCGTTCTTTGGCGGCATTCACCCAAAGGAGAATAAATGGTATGCAGAGAAGCATCCTGTGCAGAATTTCCCCCAGCCGGATATTCTGGTGATCCCTATGTCCCAGCACATCGGCGCGCCCTGTAACCCCCTGGTCAAGAAAGGCGATACAGTCACTATGGGTCAAAAGATCGGTGACAATCAGGGCCTGTGTGTTCCGGTTCACGCCCCGGTGTCCGGTAAGGTCAAGGCGGTGGAAATGCGCCCCCACACCAGCGGCACGATGGTGCTCAGCGTGGTGATCGAAAACGATCATCAGGATACCCTGTGTCCGGACATTACCCCCCGTACCCCCCAACAGGTGCAGGAGCTGTCCCCGGAGGAGCTGATGAGCATTATCCGGGAGGCAGGCATTGTGGGAATGGGCGGTGCCGCATTCCCCACCAATGTGAAGCTGAGCTCCGGCGTGGGAAAAGTGGATACAGTCATTGTCAATGTCTCGGAATGTGAGCCCTACATCGTGGCCGATGACCGTCTGTGCCAGGAATTTCCCAGAGAGGTGATCCTGGGTCTGGAAGTGGTTATGCGTGTCCTGGGTCTGGAAAAGGCCCACATTGCCCTGGAAGACAACAAGCCTATGGCGAAAAAAGCTCTGGAAGAGGCGCTGGCGGACAAGCCAAATATCCAGCTGGATATCCTGCCTGCCAAGTATCCCCAGGGTGCAGAAAAGCAGCTGATCTACGCGGTGACAGGACGGGAGGTCCCTTCCGGCGGTCTGCCCGCGGCGGTGGGCTGTGCTGTGGTTAACTCTGCCACCTGTAAGGCGATCTGCGATGCGGTCTACGAGGGTATGCCTCTGATCCGCCGGATCGTGACCGTTTCCGGTGATATCGTTATGGAACCGAAAAATCTGATGGTTCCCATCGGCACCAGCTTCAATGAGCTGCTGGAGGCGGTGGGATACCGGGAAAATCCCTATAAGGTGCTCTCCGGCGGCCCGATGATGGGCGCCGCCCAATACGATCTGGCAGTTCCGGTGATCAAGGGCACAAATGCGGTGACCGTTCTGGGTCAGAAAAATAAATTTGTGGTGGACAATCCCAAGTGCATCCGCTGCGGAAAGTGCGTGGAGGTATGTCCGATGCACCTGATGCCGGTTCTGATCTACAAGGCAATGTTTACCGGCGACGCCGACGAGATGCTGGCAGTGGACCTGATGGACTGCATTGAGTGCGGCTGCTGTGCCTATATCTGTCCTGCAGGTGTGCCTTTGGTTTTGGGCTTCAAGGCCGCCAAGCACCAGGTACGGGAAGCACAGGCAAAAGCGAAAAAGTAAGGAGGAAATCTGATGGCACAAATGAAATACTTTTATGAGCTGACGATTTCCAGCTCTCCCCACGCCCACGCGCCGGTCACCACAAGGACCATTATGCGGGATGTGCTGATCGCTTTGTTGCCTGCGGCACTGGGCAGTGTGTACTTTTTTGGCTTCCGGGCGCTGATGGTGATGCTGGTCAGTGTGGCGGCCTGCGTGTTTTTTGAGTGGGTCTGGTGCAAGGCAATGAAAACTCCCAGCCACGCCTATGACCTGTCCGCGGTGGTTACCGGTGTACTGCTGGCGTTTGTATGTCCGGTGACGGTGCCCTATTGGTGTATTATTATCGGAGATTTCTTTGCAATCATTATTGTAAAGCAGCTGTTTGGCGGTGTTGGCAGAAATATCGTCAATCCCGCGCTGGCGGCAAGAGCATTTATGTTCAGCTGGCCGGTGGTTATGAACAGCTGGGTCAAGGTGGGCTTTTCCAATGCCGCCGGACTGTTCTCTACGGCTGACGCAGTCACTGCCGCCACCCCTCTGGCGGCAATGCATCAGGGACAGCTGTGCGAGGAAAGTGTTCTGGACCTGTTTTTGGGTAATGTAGGGGGCTCTTTGGGTGAGACCTCTGCGCTGCTGCTTCTGATCGGCTTTGTATATCTGCTGATCCGCAAGGTGGTGACCCTGCGTATTCCCGCAACCTTCCTGGGCACGGTGGCACTGCTGACCTTCCTGTTCCCCCAGGGGAACGATCGGCTGGTGTGGTGCGCCGCCCAGCTTTGCAGCGGTGGCGTAATGCTCGGCGCTTTGTTTATGGCAACAGACTATGTAACCAGTCCCGTTACCAAGCTGGGACAGATCATTTTCGGCATCGGCTGTGGCGCGCTGACAGTTGTGATCCGCTACTTCGGCGGCTATAACGAAGGCGTCAGCTATGCGATCCTGGTGATGAACTGCTGTGTGGTCCTGCTGGATCGGATCGGCAGACCCAAGAAGTTCGGTGCACCGAAGAAGGGGGTGGCCGCAAAATGAAAAAGCAAGGTACAGCCCTTTATATTCTCAAGCTGGCACTGACGCTGCTGATAATCACAGCGGTGGTGGCGGCGGCACTGGCGGTGGTAAACGCCGTGACTGCGCCGAAAATTGCCCGGCTCAATGAGGAAAAGACCCAGGCGGCCATTGAAAAGGTATTGCCCGGCGGCGGTGAAAAGCTGGAAATTGCAGACGGAAACGGTATGGTCCGTGCGGTCTACGGATCCGACAAGGGCTATGCGGTGGAAGTGGCATCCAGCGGCTTCGGCGGCGAGATCCTGATGATGGTGGGCATTGACCTGCAGGGCAGTGTGACAGGCCTGGATATTATCTCCCACACGGAAACTGCCGGTCTGGGCTCAGTGGCGGCAGAGGATACCGCCAAGGGCGAGGCGTTCCGCAATCAGTTTGCAGGCACACAGGGCGATCTGGCAGTGGAAAAGGACGGCGGTCAGATCGATTCTCTGACCAGTGCTACCATCACTTCCCGCGCTGTGGTCGCCGGTGTGAACGCGGCAGTGGAATGTGTGAAAAACTTAGGGTAAGGAGGACTTCCGATGAATTTCAAAAAACAGTTGCGGGAAGGCCTGCTGACCAAAAACCCGGTGCTGGTGCAGCTTCTGGGTATGTGCTCTACACTGGCGATCACCACCAGTCTGTTTAACGGACTGGGTATGGGTGTGTCCGTTACCTTGATTTTGATCTGCTCCAATGTGCTGATCTCAGCACTGCGGAAGGTAATTCCCTCTCAGATCCGCATTGCGGCGTACATTGTGATCATTGCGGGCTTTGTGACGGTGGTGGACCTGCTGCTGCAGGCGTACTTACCGGATCTGGCAGAGAATTTGGGCGTGTTTATCCCCCTGATCGTGGTCAACTGCATTATCTTAGGCAGAGCAGAAGCCTTTGCCTCCAAAAACGGCGTGCTGGCATCGGCTGTGGATGGCTTGTGCCAGGGCATTGGTTATACAATGGCGCTGGTGATTATGTGTGTCATTCGGGAGCTGCTGGGCTCCGGCACCTTCGGCGGCGGTTTGTTGAACGGCGGTGAAGGCTTCCGCATCATCCCGGAGGGCTATCCCGCAATGCAGATGGTAATGCCGGTAGGCGGATTTTTGACATTGGGCTTTGTGATCGCCTTTTTCCAGTGGTTCACTGCCCATATACGGGATAAGAAGAAGGAGGCGGACAAATAATGGAAGGCTACACCCAGTCCATTTTGGGAATTCTTCTTTCTGCAATTCTCACGGAAAACTTTATTTTGGTAAAATTCTATGGCATTTGCCCCTTTATGGGCGTTTCCAAGAAAATCGATACCGCATTGGGTATGGGTATGGCAGTTACCTTTGTTATGGCCCTTGCCTCTGCGGCCTGCTGGCTGGTGGATGCTTTCGTGCTCCAGCCTTTGGGACTTGCCTATATGCAGACGGTGGCGTTTATTCTGGTGATCGCCGCGATCGTGCAGGTGGTGGAAATGTTCCTGAAAAAGAGTGTACCTGCCCTGTATAAGGCATTGGGCATTTTCCTGCCCCTGATCACCACAAACTGTGCCGTGCTGGGCGTGGCACTGGTAAATGTGCAAAATGGCTACGATTTTCTGCGCAGTGTGATCAACGGTGCTGCCGGCGGTCTGGGCTTTACCCTGGCGATCGTCCTGTTCGCCTCCGTCCGGGAGCGGGTGGACAAGGCAGACTGCCCGGCAAGCTTCAAGGGCTATCCCATCACATTGATCGCCGCCGGCTTGCTGGCAATGGCGTTTATGGGCTTCTCCGGCCTCAAGATCGGTTAAGGGGGAGTTGTAATGACAGAAGTATTGATTGCAATTGGAATTTTAGGCGGTCTGGGCTTGATTTTCGGTCTGGTGCTTGCCGCCGCCTCCAAGGTGTTTTATGTGGAAACAGACCCCCGGTTGGATGCGCTGAATGAGTGCCTGCCCGGTGCCAACTGCGGCGGCTGTGGCTATGCCGGCTGTGGCGGCTACGCAGAAGCGGTGCTGAGCGGGGAAGCAGAGATCGGCAAATGCGCCTCCGGCGGCAATGAATGTGCCCAGGCAATGGCAAAAATTATGGGCGTGGAAGCCGCAGAGGTCAAGCGCAAGGTGGCGCTGGTCCGCTGCTCCGGCTACCGCACGGTGGATACCGAGGGCAATAAAAAGGGCTCCAAGCTGAAGGCGGAATATGAAGGCCTTGCGGACTGTCTGGCGGCGTCCAAGGTGGGCGGTAACGGTCCGCTGTCCTGCAAATTTGGCTGTCTGGGCTTTGGCAACTGTGTCAGCGCCTGTCAGTACAATGCCATTAAGGTCATTGACGGCGTAGCAAAGGTGAACAGCAAGAAGTGCACCGGTTGTATGGCTTGCGCGGAGGCTTGCCCCCGAAAGCTGATCATTCCCGTGGAGTATGGCACAAATGTGTATATTGCCTGCAATTCCCACGCCAAAGGCGCAGTGACCGTTCGCGGCTGCAGTCAGGGCTGTATCGGATGCGGCATTTGCACCAAGATCTGCCCCCACGAGGCCATTTCTGTGGAAAACAATCTGGCGGTGATCGATTACGAGAAATGCACAGCCTGCGGCCTGTGCGCGGCGGTTTGTCCCAAGAAGCTGATCGAAAGCCCCGTGGAGACCCCGGAGGAGATACTCGCCATCGTCAAAGCGGCAATGAAAAAATAAGTGCATAATGCGTGTGCTGCAAAAATACCCGGTATTTTTGCAGCACACTTTTATTTTCCAATTGATTTCGCGGGCGGGATGTGTTATAATGCTGGATGTATCAAATACAACTATTTTTTTGCATAAATGAATTTAAGGCAGGTGCTCAAATGTATACAGTAAAGGCGCTTTACGATCTGTCCCATTCTATGGCAGGGGCATATCTGGAAGGGTTTACCTACCCCTGGGAGGCCCTGAAGGGAATTGGAGATCTGATCCGTTCTTTGGGAAAGGATCTGGATCGGGAGGAATATGATGAAGTGGCCCAGGAGGTTTGGGTGCACAGATCCGCAAAAATCGCACCCACAGCTTATCTGGGTGCGCCCTGCATCATCGGTGCAAATACGGAGGTGCGCCATTGCGCGTTTGTCCGGGGCTCTGCCCTGGTGGGAGAAAATTGCGTTGTGGGAAATTCCGTGGAGCTGAAAAATGTAATATTGTTCGACAATGTGCAGGTGCCCCATTATAACTATGTGGGCGACAGTATTTTAGGCTACAAGGCCCATATGGGTGCCGGGTCCCTGACCTCCAATGTGAAGTCCGATAAGACCCTTGTGGTGGTGCATATTGGGGAGGGGATTCCCACCGGCCTGAAGAAATTCGGGGCAATGGTAGGCGACTGTGTGGAGGTTGGCTGTAACAGTGTGCTGAATCCGGGCACCGTGGTGGGCAGAAATTCCAATATATACCCCCTGTCCTGCGTCCGTGGTGTAGTTCCTGAGAACTGCATCTACAAGACTGGCGGAAGGATCGTTAAAAAGCAATAAAGCAGGGCGGGGGCTGGCTCCCGCCAATAAAAGGAGATAGTTATGGGAAAATATTTCGGCACAGATGGCTTTCGGGGCGAAGCCAATGTAAATCTCACGGCGGATCACGCCTATAAGGTAGGCCGCTTTTTAGGCTGGTACTATGGAGAGCTTAAGCGCCGGGCAGGCAGTGAGGAGCCGGCGCGGATCGTGATCGGCAAGGATACCCGCCGCAGCAGCTATATGTTTGAGTACACACTGGTGGCAGGATTGACCGCCTCCGGCGCAGATGCCTATCTGCTTCACGTGACGACCACGCCCTCGGTTGCCTATGTGACCAAAATGGACGATTTTGACTGTGGCATTATGATCTCTGCCAGCCACAATCCCTTCTACGACAACGGCATTAAGCTTCTCAACAGCGGCGGCGAAAAAATGGATGAAGAAACCATCGCTCTGGTGGAGGACTATATTGACGGAAAGCTGACCCTTTTCGGTGAGCAATGGGCAGAGCTGCCCTATGCCACAAAGGCGCGCATCGGCTGTACGGTGGACTATGTCTCCGGCAGAAACCGCTATATCGGCTATCTGATCAGCCTGGGTCTGTACTCCTTTAAGGGCGTGAAGGTGGGTCTGGACTGTGCAAACGGTGCATCCTGGAACATTGCCAAGTCTGTTTTTGATGCCCTGGGCGCAAAGACCTATGTGATCAATGCTGACCCTGATGGCACCAACATCAATGAAAATGCCGGCTCCACCCATATTGAGGTTTTGCAGAAATTTGTGGTGGATAACGGTCTGGATGTGGGCTTTGCCTACGATGGAGACGCAGATCGGTGCCTGTGTGTGGATGAGACCGGTGAGGTGATCAGCGGCGATCATATCCTCTATATTCTGGGCAGCTATATGCGCCAGAAGGGACAGCTGGACAACAACACCGTGGTCACCACAGTGATGTCCAATTTCGGACTGTACAAGGCGCTGGAGGAAAAGGGCATTGATTATGCGAAAACTGCCGTGGGAGATAAGTATGTGTATGAGTATATGGTGAATAACGGCTGCCGTCTGGGCGGCGAGCAAAGTGGACACATTATTATTTCCAAATACGCAACCACCGGTGACGGCATTCTCACCAGCCTGAAGGTGATGGAGGTGATGCTGGCAAGCAAGAAAAAGTTGAGCCAGCTTTGCGAGGGCCTGAGTATTTATCCCCAGGTGCTGAAAAATGTGCGGGTGAAGTCGAAGCCGGAGGCGCAGAACGATCCGGAAGTGCAGGCGGCGGTGGCAGAGGTGGCGGCCCACCTGGGGGATACCGGACGGATATTGGTGCGGGAGTCCGGCACGGAGCCGGTGATCCGGGTGATGGTGGAGGCGCCGTCTAAGGATATCTGTCAGGAATGTGTGGATAAGGTAGTGGATGTGATCTGCGCCCAGGGCCACGCAAGAGTATAAATAAGAAGTCATTGACGGTGCAGGTAGTTTACCTGCACCGTCAAATTCCTGTTTATCGGGCAGAAGCCCGATAAACAATGCAAAATGCAAAGTGCAAAATGCAAAATGAGGTACAATAACTGTCAACTGTCAACTATCAACTGTCAATTGTTTATCGGGCTTCTGCCCGATAAACAGGAATTTGGCACATTTATGGTGGCGGGGGATAAACTAATGAGAGGGGCTGGGATTTCCAGTTATTCCCACGGCGAATTGAACGAAAGTGCAGAAAAAATACCGCGCGGTTTTGTAAAAAATTAGGAATTGACTTTTAGGCAATTCGGTGATAAGATATCGATACAAAGAAATCGATAAGTAAAAATCGATAAAGCCGGACCGAAAAGGAGTGTGGATCTTATGAAAAAATCCAATGTAACTGTAACTGCACCGGAAGCTTTACGCCAGGCGATCTCCGATTGCCGCGCCGCCCAGGCGGTGTTTGCCACCTATTCCCAGGAGCAGGTGGATCGGATCTTTCTGGCCGCCGCATCTGCCGCCAACAAGGCAAGAATTCCCCTGGCGAAGCAGGCTGTGGCAGAAACTGGTATGGGCGTGGTGGAAGATAAGGTGATCAAGAACCACTATGCCGCAGAATATATCTACAATGCGTATAAGGACACCAAAACCTGCGGCGTGATCGAAGAAGATACTGCCTACGGGATCACAAAAATTGCAGAACCCATTGGTGTGATCGGTGCGGTCATCCCCACCACCAACCCCACATCCACGGCGATCTTCAAGATATTGCTCTGCCTGAAGACCCGAAACGGCATTATCATCAGTCCCCACCCCAGAGCGAAGGCCTCCACCGTGGAAGCTGCCAGAATTGTTTTAGAAGCGGCGGTGGCGGCAGGGGCACCGGAGGGGATCGTGCAGTGGATCGACCAGCCTTCTTTGGAAATGACCAATCTTCTGATGGCGGAAAGTGACCTGATCCTGGCCACCGGCGGTCCGGGAATGGTGAAGGCGGCATATTCCTCCGGCAAGCCCGCACTGGGCGTGGGTCCCGGCAATACCCCGGCGATCATTGACGACAGCGCGGATATTTTGCTGGCAGTGTCCTCGGTGATCCACTCCAAGACCTTCGATAACGGTATGATCTGCGCATCGGAGCAAAGTGTTGTTGTGTCGGACCGTGTTTATGCGCAGGTGAAACAGGAATTTGCCGCCCGTGGCTGTTATATCCTGAACGAGGCGGAAACGGAAAAGGTCAGACAGGTGATTTTGGTTGGCGGTGCTCTCAATGCCAAGATCGTGGGCCAGTCTGCCCATACCATTGCCGCCCTGGCCGGGGTGGAGGTGCCGGAGGAAACGAAAATCCTCATTGGAGAAGTGACCGATGTGGAGATTTCCGAGCCCTTTGCCCACGAAAAGCTCTCGCCTGTGCTGGCAATGTACCGGGCGAAGGACTTTTCCGATGCGCTGGATAAAGCGCAAAAGCTGGTGCAGGATGGTGGCTTTGGCCACACAGCGGCGATCTATCTGGATGCGGCAAATCAGCAGGATAAGCTGGATGCCTTCTCCAACCGGATGAAGGCCTGCCGCATTCTGGTAAATACCCCTTCTGCCCAGGGCGGCATCGGCGATCTGTATAATTTCCGCCTTGCGCCCTCCCTGACATTGGGTTGTGGCAGCTGGGGTGGCAACAGTGTTTCGGAAAATGTAGGTGTCAAGCATCTGCTGAACATCAAAACTGTAGCGCACAGGAGGGAGAATATGCTGTGGTTCCGGGCACCGGAAAAGGTGTATTTCAAAAAAGGCTGTCTGCCGGTGGCACTTGACGAGCTGAAGGGGAAAAAGAAGGCATTTATCGTAACCGATACCTTCCTGTACCAAAACGGTTACACCGCCCCCATCCAGAAAAAACTGGAGGAAATGGGCATTGTCTGCACCGTATTTTCCGATGTGGCGCCCGATCCTACCCTTGCCTGCGCCAAAGAGGGCGCGGCACGGATGACAGCCTTCCAGCCGGATCTGATCGTGGCTGTGGGCGGCGGCTCTGCAATGGATGCGGCGAAGATTATGTGGGTGCTTTACGAGCATCCCAATGCAGATTTTATGGATATGGCAATGCGGTTTGTGGATATCCGCAAGCGTGTGTACGGCTTCCCGAAAATGGGAGAAAAGGCGTATTTCGTGGCGGTGCCTACCTCTGCCGGCACCGGCTCTGAGGTAACGCCCTTTGCGGTGATCACCGATGAAAGCACCGGCGTGAAATATCCCCTTGCAGACTATGAGCTGCTGCCCAATATGGCGATCGTGGATGCGGATATGATGATGAATGCCCCCAAGGGACTCACTGCCGCATCGGGTATCGATGCAGTGACCCACGCCCTGGAAGCTTACGCATCGATGCTGGCTACGGACTACACCGACGGACTGGCACTGCGGAGCCTGAAGCTGGTGTTTGAAAATCTGCCCAAGGCTTACGACAACGGTCCCAAAGAGCCCCGCGCCAGAGAGAATATGGCAAATGCGGCAACGATGGCCGGTATGGCCTTTGCCAATGCCTTTTTGGGCGTGTGTCACTCTATGGCACATAAGCTGGGTGCATTTTTCCACCTGCCTCACGGCGTAGCCAATGCCCTGCTGATCTGTCAGGTGATGAAATTCAATGCCAGCGAAGTGCCGACAAAAATGGGCACCTTCTCCCAGTATGACCACCCCCATACCCTTGCCCGCTACGCACAGGTCGCGGACTATCTGGGACTGGGCGGCAAAACCGACGGGGAGAAGCTGGAAAAGCTGATTGCTGCCGTTGAAGACCTGAAGGAAAAGGTGGGTATCCGTAAGACCGTCCGGGATTACGGCATTGATGAGCAGGAGTTCCTGAGCCGGCTGGACGAAATGACCGAGCAGGCCTTCGATGACCAGTGCACCGGCGCAAACCCCCGCTACCCCTTAATGTCCGAGATCCGCCGGATGTACCTGGACGCCTATTACGGAAACCAGAATATTGGAATTGATATTTGAGGAGATCTATTGTATAATAATTTGCAGGAATAAAGTAGGAAGAGGATGATTATGGACAATCAGCTTCAGCGAAAATACGGTTTGTTTACTGCCATTTGTATGGTGGTGGGCATTGTGATCGGCTCAGGTCTGTTCTTTAAGGCGCAGACCATCCTGCAAAAAACCGGCGGAGATATGCCCCTGGGCATTCTGGCGTGGATCATCGGCGGTGCCATTATGCTGGTGTGTCTTTTGACCTTTTCCTTTATGGGGCAGAAGTACGAGCGGGTCAACGGTCTTGTGGATTATGCAGAAGCTACGGTAGGCCCCAAATACGGCTATTATATGGGCTGGTTTACGGCAACGGTGTATTTTCCCAGTATGACGGCCACCTTGTGCTGGCTGACCGCCCGGTATACCCTGGAATTTTTGACTGCCGCAAATCCTAATTTCGCTATGACTGTGTCTGCGGCCCAGGGTGGCTGTATGATCGGTCCGGAGTGTATGGCGCTGACACTGTTTTATATGTGCGCCATTTATGCGGTCAATGTCCTTTCCCCAAAGCTGGCAGGCAAGCTGCAGACCTCCACTACGGTCATAAAGCTCATTCCCATTTGCCTGATGGCAGTTGTGGGCCTGATCTATGGCATTGCCACCGGCACACTGCAGGAAAACATTACCACAAATGCGCAGGTGGTGCAGGTTTCCCAAAGCCCGCTGTTTGCGGCGGTCTGCGCCACGGCCTTTGCCTACGAAGGCTGGATCATTGCAACCTCCATCAATGCGGAAATTAAGGATTCCAAGCGGAATTTGCCCAGAGCGCTGATCATTGGCGGTATTGTGATCGTGGCGGCGTATCTGCTGTATTATATTGGTGTGGCAGGCGGCGCAACCAACCAGGAGCTGATCGACAAGGGGGCAAATGTTGCCTTTACCAACATTTTCGGAAATGTGCTGGGGAACATCCTCAATCTCTTTGTGGCGATCTCCTGCCTGGGCACTGCCAACGGCCTGATGCTGGGCTGTACCCGGTGTATGTATTCTCTGGCAAGCCGGGGGGAGGGACCGGATCCCCACAAGTATGTGCAGGTGGACCAGAGCACGAATATGCCCGGCAATTCCGGCGTGTTTGCCCTGCTGATCACCGCTGTCTGGTTCCTGTATTTTTATCTTACAGGGCTTTCCGGGCACTGGAAGGGCGCCTTTGTGTTCGACTCCACGGAGCTGCCCATCATTACGGTTTATCTGATGTATTTGCCGATGCTCATCCAGTGGATGCGCAAGGAAAAGGATCAGAATGTTCTGCGCCGGATCGTGTTGCCGGCACTGGCGTTTTGCGGCAGTGTGTTTATGGTGATCGCCTGTGTGTTCAGCCACGGCATCGGCTGTTTGTGGTATCTTGCGGTCTTTGCCGCAGTGATGGCCCTGGGCGCACTGGTAAACCGAAAAAACAAGAACCGTTGACGATTTATAACAAAAGATGGGGCTGTAAAGAAACCCGAATAATTATACACTTCATACATTTTATGAGGTGCCGTCAAATTCCTGATTATCGGATATCCCAATGTAGGGGCGGCTATTAGCCGCCCGCTAAAGGGCGTTGGTTTACTGCCGCCTTAAATTAAGACAGAAAAGCTGTCGATAATCGTGTCATTGCGAGCCCCAACGGGGCGTGGCAATCTCCAAACTGCAAGGGAAAGTCATACTTTCTCTCCGGTGAGAAAGTATGCAAAGAACCGCCGAGGACCTTCCGTATGGTCCTCGGACTCCCCAGACGGCCTAAGAGGAAAGCGGATCGGCTTTTACAGTATCTAACTCGTTTTCCGCTTCCCCCTTAGGAATTCCCTTGCCATATTGTGCGAAAAAGTATTTAAGCTGTGCGTTGAACAAGAATTATACAAAATTTAGGAGGTGCTCGAAACCGAGCACCTCCTAAAACATTCATTCACTTTGGATCAATATGCGTTTCTTTACAACTCCATGTTTTTTTCTTTATGTAATTTACACCTCGGAGAGCATACAGGTCTTTTCGTAGGCCTGCAGCAGGCGCGCCTTCAGATTTGCCACATACATAAGCTCCTCGGTGTGGACCTTATCCTCCTCAGGGAAGTTTGTGACAGGAACGGTATGATAAAGATCGTTGATCATCTTCACATGGGACATTGCGGTGCTTGCGGTGCAAACAGGCTGTGTGCCGGTGCGGATATTATCCAGACAGGCAAGGACCTTGGTGGCAATGCCGTCTGCCAGAGGATTGCCGTAGTTCTTTACAGTGCCGTCCTTGAAATATGCCACATAGCACTTATCTTCGTGACGAATGACCGCATTTTCAAATTCGAATTCCAGAATGTAGCCGGTGTTGCCCTCGTTGGCGTGGGAGGTTGCGTAGTAAACGGGAACGCCGTCGGCAGTCATTTTCACGGTGACGGTATCGAAATTGGAGATGTCGTTGGCGCGGTAGCATTCAGCCTCCAGGATGGTGGGCATTGCAGAGGTGTTCATCCGGTCGCCCAGCAGGAAGAAGGTGTTAAACACATAGTGGGCACAGCCGTTTGCGGCGGGGGAGTCCAGCAGCATCCGTCCGTCCTTGGTGGCGATCTGACCGGCATAGCCGCCGCCACGGGCAAAATACTCCTTCTTCCGGATGCCTGCCATAATGGACTTCATAGCAACGGGCTTGCCGAATACGCCTGCCAGAATGTCCTTTTTCAAATTCAGTGTAGCAGGGGCATAGGCCATCTGGAAGCCGATGGCAATAAACTTGCCGGTTCTCTTTTCTGCTTCCATCATTGTCTCCACATCCTCGATCATCGGTGCGGCAGGCTTTTCACACAGAACATTGGTGCCGTGCTCAACGCAATAGACACTTTGCTCGGTGTGCATAAAGGAGGGGGTGCAGATAATTGCCATATCGGCAGTATGCTCTGCATAGAAAGCCTCCAGGGAGCGGTATACAGGCACATTGGCGGCATTGATCTCCTCTTCCATAGGAAGAGAATTTCTGGCAACGATGCCTTCAAATGTGATTTCAGGATCGGTATTTTCCAGCAGCAGCTTCAGAAAATGGATACCGTAGCCGCCGGGACCAACCAGTAAGATCTTCATTTTTAATACATCCTTTCCTTAAAGCTCGGAGAGCATACAGGTTTTTGCATAAGCTTCCTTCAGGTCGCTCCGCAGACCGCGGACATAGAGATAGTCTTCATCCCGGATGATCTTTTCCTCCGGGAAGTTGACAACAGGGATATTCTTGTAAATATCGCCGATCATCTTCACATGGGGCAGGGCGGTCTTTACGGTACACACAGGGGCCGTGCCGTTTTCGATGGCTTCCATACAGTGGAGGATCTTATTGTCATAGCTCTCAGATCTGGGCATTCCGTAGTCCTTCGCGGTGCCGTCATTGAAGGAACCGTACAGATGGGAGTTATCCAGCTCCACTTCGCCCTTTTCAAATATGTAGTGGGCGCAAATACCGGACTTGACCTGAACGGCGTGGGAAGTGGTAAAATATACAGGAATATTGTCGCCTACAGACAGCTTCAGGCAGCAGGTGTCAAAGTTTGTGATATCGTTTGCCCGATAGCATTCGCCCTGAACCAAAGTGGGCTGGGCAGCGGTGTCCATTGCATCACCCAGCAAAAACAGCATTTCCTGCACTTGATGGGCGCAGGCGTTTGCCACGGGAGAATCCAGAAGCATTTTGCCGTCCTTGGTCATTACATTGCCGGCATAGCCGCCGCCACGGGCATAATAAGCATATTTTCTGGGGCTGAGATTTATACTTTTTGCGCAGATGGGCTTGCCGAAAGCACCACTGAGAATATCTTTTTTCAGGTCCAGCACAGCCTTGTCAAAGCAACGCTGATAGCCGATGGCGATAAACTTACCGGTTCTTTCCTGGGCTTCGATCATAGCCTCCACATCCTCTGCAGTGGGTGCGGCAGGCTTCTCACACAGCACATTGGTGCCGTGCTCCACGCAGAAAATGCTCTGCTCCCGGTGGAGGAAGGAGGGGGTGGAGATCACAGCCAGATCGGCGTTATGCTCTGCATAAAAGGCGTCCAGCGTTTTATAACCCTGGATACCGGCTTCTGCCAGCTCCTCCTGCATAGGGAAGGCAGATCTTGTAACGATGCCTTCAAAGGTGAGCTTTCCTTCTTGATGCAGCGCAAACAGAGGCTTCAAAAAATTTGCGCCGTAGCCGTTTGCACCAACCAGCAAAACTTTCATAGGTTCATTTCCTTTCCCTTTATAATTGTTGTAATATTTTACTTCACTGCAAGGGAAAAGTCAATAAAAGATCGCGCCAACGTGTTGCCGTGTACATATTTATCGGTGAATTTTGCGAAACTGGGTAGGGGTCAGACCGGTGACCGCGCGAAAGCAGCGGCTGAAATTGCTGTTGTCGCTGTAGCCGCAGGCTTCTACAATGCGGCTTACCGGCAGATTGGTCTGCACCAGCTGCTGCTTTGCGGCGGCAAGACGGCAGGCTTGCAGATAGCCCATTACGGAAATGCCGGTGACCCGCTTGAACTGATGGGACAGGTGGGAGGGACTTAAATGAAATTGCCGGGAAAGCGCCCCCAGGGTCAGGGGGGCGGAATAGTTGGCCTCCAGATGATCTTGCACCTGCTGTACCAGTGCCAGTGCCGGATCGCTTTGGGTCACAAGCTCCGGACACGCCCGCGAAAGATGCAGCAGCAATTGCAGAAAATGCAGATCCAGCAGTTTTTCGCCAATTTCCGTGTTTGTCTTCTTTTCCTGCACCATTTGGGAAAAAAGGGCTTCAAATTCCGGGTGGCCGCTTAAGTCCAGGGCGTGAGAGAAATGGGCAGGGCGGTTGGTGAGCACCGAGATCACCGGATAGCCAACCAGCGTGCCGTAGTTGGTGACCTGGGGGGATATCTGCAGGGTGTAGCGGCAGTAATCGGAAGAAGACGCCGCAACGCAATGGGTCTCAAAACGGCTGATAAGCACTAAGGTTCCCGGCGTTGCCAGATAGGTTTTTCCGCTGACGGTGATCCGGGCCTGTCCGCCGGTCACATATAAAAGCTGGTGGGTGTCGTGGAGATGGCTTGCCAGGGAATTGGAAAATTTTACATAGGAAGCAGTCAGAACGATGCCGGACATAAAACAGCACTCCTTTCATAAAGATCCTAGCATATTTTTTGAAAAAAAGCAAGAATTACATAACTCGCCGCAAAGTACATATAGACTTTCCGCAGTTTTTTCGATACAATGAAAGCAGAATAAACAAAAAATGGAGGCGTATATCTATGAAACGGAAAATTTACACCACCTGCGAAGAATTTCACGAGCAAAACAATGCCCTGGGGACAGGCCTGCCTTTTAGCGAGGATCTGTCTGTGCTGGCACAGCCCCTGACTGTGGGCGCACATACCATCCCCAACCGTATGGCTTGTCAGGCAATGGAGGGCTGTGATGGCACAGCCACCGGCGAGCCCGGCGAGCTGACGATGCGCCGCTACGGCCGCTTTGCCAGAGGCGGTGCAGGCCTTTTGTGGTTCGAGGCCACCGCAGTTTTGCCGGAAGGCCGTGCAAATCCCCGTCAGCTTTATATCCACGAAGGCAACTTGGACGCCTTCAAGTCTGCAGTAGAGACCATTAAGGAAGAAGCCATCAAGGCAAACGGCAAGGAGCCTGTCATCATTATGCAGGCCACCCATTCCGGCCGCTACAGCAAGCCCGAGGGCAAGCCTGCACCGCTGATCGCATACAATAACCCCATTTTTGAGGGCGAAAACCCCATCGATGCCTCCCGTATCGTTTCCGACGATTATATTGATCTGGTGAAGGAAAAGCTGATCGAGGGTGCCCATTTGGCAGAAAAAGCAGGCTTTGACGGCGTGGATATGAAGTGCTGTCACCGGTACTTAAACTCCGAGCTGCTGTCTGCCTTCAACCGCCCCGGCAAGTACGGCGGCAGTCTGGAAAACCGCACAAGACTTCTCCGGGAGAGTATTCAGGGTGCTCTGGACACCTGCGGCAAGGATTTCATCGTCACCTCCCGTATGAATGTGTATGACGGCTTCCCCAGACCCTACGGCTTCGGCGTAGGCGAGGAGGGCATCGAATTTGATCCCACCGAGCCCATCTGGGTGCTGGAACAGCTGCGGGACTATGGCGTAAAAATGCTCAACATCACAATGGGCAACCCCTACTTCAACCCCCACGTAAACCGTCCCTTCACAATGGGCGGCTACACCCCGGAGGAGCATCCCCTGATCGGCGTTGCCCGTATGCTGCTGGGCACTGCGAAGCTTAAGAAGGCTGTGCCGGAAATGAAGATCCTTTGCTCTGCCCTGAGCTATCTGGGCGTTGCCGCACCCAATGTCACAGCGGCACTGATCAAAGAGGGCGGCATCGACCTGTGCGGCTACGGTCGCCAGACCTTCGCCTATCCCGACTTTGCAAACGATATCTTAAAGGGCGGTCTGGAAAAGGACAAGCTTTGCATCTGCTGCTCCAAGTGTACGGAAGTGATGCGTGCAGGCAGTACCCCCGGCTGTGTCATTCGGGATAAGGAAATTTACCTGCCTTTGCACAAGGAATTCTGCGGAGGTAAGAAATAATGAAAAAAGTTGCGATCGTAACCGGCGTTGCCAGCGGGATCGGTCTGGCCTGCGCCAGGAAATTGCTGGAAAACGGCATTGCGGTGGTGGGTATGTCCCGCCGGGCAGAAATGGCAGAGGCACTTGCCGGTGACTTTACCTATGTTTCCGGCGATGTGAGCAGCACCGAAGACAGAAACCGTCTTGTGGATGTTGCCCTCCAAAAATACGACCGGGTGGATATCCTTGTGAATGTGGCGGGCGTTGCTCCCAAGGTGCGGGCAGACCTGCTGGAAATGACCGAGGAAAGCTACGACTATGTAATGAACATCAACACCAAGGGCACCCTCTTTTTGACCCAGCGGGTGGCAAATGAGATGGTAAAGCGTCAGATCAAGGGCTCTATTGTGAACATTTCCTCGATGTCTGCCTATACCAGCTCCGTCAACCGGGGTGAATACTGCATTTCCAAGGCTGGCGCATCTATGATCACCACCTTGTTTGCAGACCGTCTGGCAGAGTACGGGATCGTGGTCAATGAGGTCCGTCCCGGCATTATCGCCACGGATATGACCTCCAAGGTCCAGGGCAAGTACGATGCCCTGATCGAGGGCGGCTTGCTTCCCATTAAGCGCTGGGGCAAGCCGGAGGATATCGCAAACGCAGTGTATGCCCTGTGCGACGGCTCCCTTTCCTATATGACCGGTCAGTCTATCAATATTGACGGCGGCTTCCATATTCGCCGCCTGTGAGAGGCATTATGAAAGAGTATCAAGTAATTACCACCGATGCGCTGGTGATCGGCACCGGTGCATCCGGCTATAACGCCGCCTGCCGTATCCGTCAGCTGGGCAAAAAGAGTGTTGCCATCGTAACAGAGGGCGTCCTGATGGGCACCTCCCGCAACACCGGCAGTGACAAGCAGACCTATTACAAGCTGGGCCTGGGGGGAGACAGCCCCGACAGCGTTGCCCAGATGGCGGCAAACCTGTTTGCCGGCGGCTCTGTGGACGGGGACAATGCCCTGTGCGAGGCGGCACTGTCCTCCCGCTGTTTCCTGAATTTGTGCGAGCTGGGGGTGGCATTCCCCCACAACCGCTACGGCGAATACATCGGCTATAAGACCGACCATGATCCCTTTGCGCGGGCGACCTCTGCCGGTCCTTTGACCTCAAAATTTATGACCGAGGCGCTGGAAAAGCACGCAAAGGACCTGAACATCCCCGTGTATGACGGCCTGTACGCCGTGGAGATCCTGAAGGATGAGAACGGCGTGTGCGGGCTTGTGTGTCTGGAAAAGAAGACCGGCGAGCTTGTGGTGTTCCGCACCGCAGATATCGTGCTGGCTACCGGCGGTCCTGCGGGCATTTATGCAGACAGTGTCTTCCCCCAGTGCCACACAGGATCCTCCTCCCTGGCACTGCTGGCAGGGGCAGATTTCCAGAATATGACCGAATGGCAGTACGGCCTGGCATCCACCGAGCCGCGCTGGAATGTTTCCGGCACTTATATGCAGGTGCTTCCCCGGTTTGTCAGCGTGGATGAACAGGGCGTGGAGCGGGAATTTTTGCTGGATTATTTCACGGACCCCTACGAAGCCCTGTCTATGGTGTTTTTGAAGGGCTATCAGTGGCCCTTTGACAGCAGTAAGGTAATGGCAGGCTCTTCCATCATTGACCTGCTGGTATACCGCCAGACGGCAATTCTGGGTCGGAAGGTCTATCTGGATTACCGGAAAAACCCCTTCGGTCTCGATGAGATCGAATATACCCGCCTGTCGGAGGAAGCCTATACCTATCTGGAAAAGGCCGGTGCGCTGTTTGGCACACCCATTGAGCGCCTGCAGCTGATGAATACCCCCGCCATTGAGCTGTATCGCAGTAAGGGTCTGGAGCTGGAAACCGAGATGCTCCCCATCGCCCTGTGCGCCCAGCACAATAACGGCGGTATTGCGGTAGACCTGTGGTGGCAGACCACCATCCCCGGTCTGTTTGCGGTAGGGGAATGTGCCGGTACCCACGGCATTTCCCGTCCCGGCGGCAGTGCCTTAAATGCCGGTCAGGTAGGCGCATTGCGGGCGGCCCAGTTCCTGTCTCAGGATGGGCGGACCCTTGCCGAAGGGGATGCCTTCCGGAAAATCGCAGACGGGGCAGTGGAAACGCACCGGGCATTTGTGGAGGCGGTGACCCAAAATCCCAATAACGCAAAGGAAGCCTTGACCAATATCCGCCGCCGGATGAGTGTAAACGGTGCGGCGATCCGTGAGCCTGTCAAAATGGAGCAGGCACTCCTGGAAACGAAAAAGGATCTTGCCTGTATGGAGCAAGCGATCGGCACAGGCAAAAAAGAGCTCAGTTTTCTTGCCTATCAGTATCGGGATGCCCTTCTTTGCCAAATCCTTTGCTTGACGGCAATGTTAAATTATGCTAAGATTGTAGGTGCGACCCGCGGCTCTGCGCTGTATACCAACTCACAGGGCACACTGCGGGAAGGTCTGGAGGAATGCTTCCGGTTTGAAAGTCAGCCCAGGGCTTTTGCCCATCAGATCCAGCAGGGCAGGCTGACGGAGGACGGCTGCAGCTTCCAGTGGCGCGCTGTGCGCCCCTTGCCGGAGAATAACGACTTTTTTGAAAATATCTGGCGTACTTACCGGGAAAACGGAAACATATTCTAGGAGGAATTTATTATGCATAATACCGGCGTTGTATCCGTCAGCTTCCGCCCCCTGAGCCCTGAGGAAATTCTGCAGGGAATGGTAAAGGCAGGCCTGAAGCACATTGAGTGGGGCAGCGATGTTCACGCACCCTGCACCGATAATGCCCGTCTGGAGGAGCTGGCGGAGCTGACAAAGAAGTATGACATCACCTGCTCGTCCTACGGCGGCTACTTCCGTCTGGGCGTTAACTCCATCGAGGAGCTGCCCCCTTATCTGGAAGCAACCAAAAAGCTGGGTACGAACATTTGCCGCATTTGGGCAGGCAAGGCCCGTCTGGAGGAAATGACTCCCGAATGGCGTCAGATGATGATCGAGGAAGGCAAAAAGGCCGCAAAGCTGGCAGAAGAAGCCGGTGTGATCCTGTGTATGGAGTGCCACCGGGGTACTATGACCCAGACCAAGGAATACTGCCTGGAGCTGATGGAGGGCGTCAATTCTCCCAACTTCCGTACTTACTGGCAGCCCAACCCGGATGTGAGCGATGAAGAAAATGTTGCCTACATCCGCCTGCTGAAGCCCTACATTACCCACATTCACGTATTCTACTGGCCCAATAACGAAAGAGTTTCTCTGGGGAATGGCATTGAACCCTGGAAAATGTATATGAAGGAATTTGAGGGCGAGGAAAAGACCTTGCTTCTGGAATTTATGTACGACGGCCAGATCACCACCCTGCCCGCAGAGGCAGAGTTCCTGCGCCAGATCGTAGCAGGCTGATTTATAACAATAAAAGAGGAGATGTCTTCATAAACAGACATCTCCTCTTTTATTGTCGATATAAATCCCTTGCGGGATTTTCGATATTTGCTTGTGGCAATCGATATGTGCTACGCACTCGATATGCCCTACGGGGCAAGAATGGATTTATATCGAACGCGTTGCCGAAAGGCAACATATCGAATGGCATCGCCATATATCGATTTTGCCGTTAGGTAAAAATATCGAATTGCATAGCAATATATCGACAGTCCCCTATAATAGTATCACAAAACTACGCCGCGGTATCCGTGGATATAACCACCGGAGAGGTACAGATTTTTCAGTCCCCGTTCCAGGCTGGTGTTTTCCGGAAGGTCGTTCAGGTCGTCCGGTTTAGAAGAGAACACGAACCGGAAAACCTCCTGTCCGTCACTTTTGATTGGCCAGCGGATGAACCGGTCACCAAACTGTGCGATCTTCGATCCCTTGCCCACCAGGTCGCCCAGTGCCGGGTCAAGCAGCCAGGAGCCGCAGAACAGACCCTTTACGGGATCATCCGGAAACCAGACTGCCGCCTTTTCGATCACACTTTGAAAAGCTGTGTCCACATTTTCCGGGGAAAGATCCATACCCTTAGGCAGATGGATGCTCAGTACATTATCACCGGGGCGGATGGCACATTCCCACTGGTCCTTCGGGAAGAATTGTTCCTGCAGGCTGCATTTGCAGTCTCTTACACAGTAGCCGTGGAAGCCGTCACCGGTCTCGGAAATTGTGGCAAAGGGTGCGCCGCAGCAGCCCTCATAGCCGGCAGAGCCTAAGATATTGCCGCTTTTGTGGATGGACTCATCCCAAATCAAGGGCAGGACATCACCTGTCTGCTTGTTTTTTAACACCAACGCACCCTCCGGGAAGGACAGCACCTCAATATTAAAGCCCATATGCATAAAAATCAGGCTCTTGGCATAAATAAGCATCCACCGGTGAAAACGCAGATCCAGACCGAAAACGCCGGTCTTGTTGAAGATGCCCTTGGCACAGCCGTAATAGGCGTCCATCAGCTTGGAGATCTCTTCCTCCGTGAAGCCCCGCTGGGCATAGACCTTGGCGGAGGCGGGGATCATCGGCAGATGGATCAGCAGGGGCAGAATATCACCTTCGCCCTCTTCCATAGGAAGGGGGAATTTTTTTGCATCCTCCAGAGAAAGGCCTATCATATAGCCGCAGGCGTACTGCGCCCAGATATAACGGTCCGGATCGCTTTTCAGCGCCTCTGCGCCTTTTATAACATCGTCATAATGCTCCCGGAAAATATTATATTCCTTGTGGATATGTTCGATCAGTTCCAGATCGCACACATCCACCGGCGTTGCTTGCTCCAGATCTGCAGGGTAGTTGCTGATCCCTAAGTTATCAGCAATTTTGCGTAAATCCATACTTTTCTCCTTTACAGTTTGGGAAGACCCTGCACCATACGCACACAATCCTCGTCTTCCTTCAGCAGCTTAAAGATCTTTACCAGCCGCTCCACACAGAGCTTGCGCATTGCTTTGCCAATGTTGTGAGAGCAGCCGGTGGAGGGATAGCCTTGAATGGCGTTGGGGTAGTTGCGATACCAGTGGTGGGTGGCGGTGATGCCGTTGTCGATCAGATAGTCGCCACGGTGGGTGGAAATACCGCTTTCCGCATCCATCCGCTCATCACAGACCAGCTCCGGATAGTAGCCGTAGACCAGGCAGGTCTCTGTCCAGTCTGCGTGACCGCCCTGATCCTCCGGATGCTCTGCATTGGAGCCTCTTTCAGCCACGATCCGCATTGCCTCCAGATCCTCGGGGGTCAAATAGTCAAATTCGTCGATCCGCTCCATAACGATCCGGTACATATTTTGGGGCAGGTAAATGGAGGGGTCCCGGATGGGCGCCCACATCGTAGCATAATCCACCTGACGGAATGCCTGGGTGCGCATAAAGTAGTTGAGCATACGGGTGTTGCCGCCGTGGGAGTTGAGGATCAGGATCTTCTTAAAGCCGTTGCGGGCGATCTCGTCGCACAGTTCCTCCAGAACAGCCACCAAAACCTTGGGATTGATGCACACATAGCCGCCCATATTCTTCTCCCAGGGGTTCTGGACGGACTTGTTTACGCATTCCTCACCCAGCCACATACCGGAGGGGAACACCATAACCTCTTCCAGGGCAGCAGCTTCTTCTGCAAGACCTTTGGCTTTCAAAGAGTCGCAGCCAACAGGCAGGTGAGGTCCGTGCTTTTCCAGACATCCCAGAGGCAGAACACAAACGCCCTTGGATACTTCAATAGCTTTAGAGAATTCGTCCGCACGCAAATATTCCCAATTCATAGTAAAATCCTTTCTGTGTGAAAACATTACTTGTATTATAGCACGGGGGGAAATGGATGTAAAGCGAAAATCGTTTCAAAAAACTTCATAACGGTCAACAGGAAATTTCAGTTTTGCAGGTCAGGTTTACTTGAACTTTATGCAAACTGTTGTTATAATGAAGCAAAACGGAGGTGGATAGATATGGAACTTCAGCAGTTAAAATATTTTAAAACAGTAGCGGCGATTGGCAAGATATCCGATGCTGCAGAAGCGCTGTTTGTTTCTGCACCGGCGTTGAGTACATCCATTTCCCGGCTGGAAAAGGAGCTGGGTGTCCGGCTGTTTAACCGCACCAATAACCGGATCATTCTCAATGCCCAGGGACAGATATTCCTTAAGTATGTCAATCAGGTTTTTTCCAGCCTGGAGCACGCAAAGCAGGAACTGCAGCAGAGCGTACTGCAGCAAGGAGCCCGTGTGTCCCTTGTCAGCATCAATTCCCTGATATGGGTGAATTTGATCACCGCATTTATATCGGAATTTCCCCAGTACACCCTGTCCCATTCCACCATTTCCATACCGGAGCTGGAGGAAAATGGAATTTCCACACAGCACAGCTTTTTGCTGGCGTATGAAAGCGATATTCCGCCGGCCTACGCCGACAAGCTGGATAGTGTGTTTTTATTTCAGCCCCAGCCAGCGGTGATGGTGCATAAGGATCACCCTTTGGCGCAGGCGGAAAAGCTGGAGCTCCCGGACCTTGCGGGGGAAAAACTTTTTATGCCGGCGCCCGGCTACTCCTTGAGCGTACGGCTGCAGCAGCTTTTCGGGTTTTACGATCTGCCGTTTCCCGGCGATAATGTTTATTCCTATCACGCGCGGCAGAAGCTGGTCTCGGAAAATATGGGCATATCCTTCATTTCCGACCGTACAAGCAATATGCAATTCCAGAATGTGCGCTACATCCCCCTGGCTGATCCGCTGGATCCCTGGGTCGCCCGGCTTTATTGGCGAAAAGGGCATCCCCTTACAGAATACGAGACCGCATTTCGGGATTTTACAGAGAAGTTCTATCAGGACCTGCATTAAGTCAAATTTATGCTCAGATAAATTATTGGTAATTGTGCCTGGAAAAATCCGGTGATATACTCACTAAAAAGCATATGGAGATGTGCGGAAAATGCAAATAAAAAAATGGAAGCTTGATTATAGGTGGGTCATATTGGCGATCTGCTTTTTAATGGAGTTCTTTTGTCTGGGCTTTTGCAGCAGCAATGTGGGACTTTATACAAAGGCGGTCACAGAGGCACTGGAGATCAAGCGGAGCATTTATTCTATGACCAACAGCATCCGCTACGCAGTGCAGGTGCTGGTGGCGCTGAATTTTGGAACCTTGATCGGCAAATTCGGCGTTAAGAAAATGGCGATAGCAGGTCTGTTTTCCCTGACCGCTTCGGTGGTCATCCGGGCGGTTGCAACGGAATTTTACCATTTATATATCGGCGGTGCCTTCTGGGGCGCGGGTATTGTTTTCTGTGGCGGTACGATGGCAGGTACCATCGTGCGCCGCTGGTTTCATCAGGATGTGGGCAGGTACACCGGTATCGTGATGTCCGCAAACGGCATTGGCGGCGCCATTGCCGCGCAGATCATAACCCCCATCATCAATAACGGTCAGGTGTTCGGCTACCGGAAGGCATATTTCCTGTCTGCAGTGATCTCCCTTGCCATCAGCTTTCTGGTGCTTGCGTTTTTGCGGGAGAACCCGGCACAGGGTCCGGCGATCCAGGATACTGCCGGAAAGAAGAAAAACAGGGCCTCCGTGTGGACAGGTCTGGAATATGCGCAGATCAGGAAAAAGCCTTACTTCTATGCCACAGCCGTGCTGGTATTTGTTACCGGCATCAGTCTGCAAAGTATCGGCAATGTGAGCATCGTGTATATGAATGATGTGGGGCTGTCCACTGCTTATATTGCCACGATCGCAACGGTTTCCTCCCTGTGCCTGACCTTTTCCAAAATCCTGGTAGGCGTTACCTACGATAAGAAGGGCCTTAAGTTTGCTATGGGAATGTGCCACATTGCGGCGTTGATCTCCTTTGTATGCAATATCCTGATCACCCCATCTGCTGCCGGAAAGGTTTTTGCGATGACGGCTTCTGTGCTGGATAAGATCGCCTTGCCCCTGGAAACGGTTATGATCCCACTGCTTGCCGCGGATCTGTTCGGCACCACATCCTATACAAAGGTACTGGGCGTTTTTATGGCGATGAATTCCCTGGGACTTTGCCTGGGTTCGCCCCTGGCGGACCTGTTCTTTGATATTTTCGGCACCTATAAGCCTTGCTTCTGGTTCTTTGCGGGACTGATGGTGCTGGTTGCGGTTTGCTTCCGGCTCGTGATGCGGGCGGCCTATAAGGACCGGGCCGCATTCCGGGAATAAAACCGCCTGCAGGTCTGTTAAACCCTAATTTGACAAAATATGGGCGTGTTGCAAAATGCGCAAAATCTACGGTAGAATATGTAGGGGCGATTATTAATCGCCCGCGGGCGGTCAATGACCGCCCCTACATCCGCAGGATGTAGACAATTGCATAGTTTTAGGGCGCATTGCAGTATTTTG